>NZ_CP107783.1:616818-925227 GCF_036345255.1 Streptomyces sp. NBC_00569
ACGGCGTGGCGACCCGGCCCCGACGGGCGCATGGTCGTCGATCTGGGCGCGCGGCTGCCGGTGCGCTCGGTCGAGGTGGCCTGGACGGTCAGCGGTGCGCCCGCTGTCGGAGTGGAGGTCAGCGACGACGGCGTCGACTACCGAAGTGCGGGCCGGGTCGACGGGCGCCGCCGTGACCGGGAACTCGCCCTCGACACGTCCGCGCGATACGTCGCAGTGCGGGTCGACGGACGACTGCCCGCCGACGCCCGGATCACACGGCTCTCCGTGCGACGCTGAGCCTGTAGGGCTCGCTTCGTGAGGGCCCCGGCCGCGCGCAGGCGGCCGGGGCCCTCATCGGCAACCATCAGCCCCTCCCCCACGGGAATGTCGATGAAAAGACGCCCAACTGCCGTCCGCCCACACCGCGGTGAGCGCGCACGGACCGCTTGCCCGTGCCCGGTCCGCCACCTGGCCGACACGTGGCCAGAACACCATCTCCTGTTAACCTGAACCACAGCGAAGGGGAGTAGTCCCGAGAACCGCTGGTCGACACGCTGGGCGCTCCGGAGCACCCCGGCCACCGGGCTCCCGCACACTGTGCGGGGGCGGACGAGACCTTCGGCCAAGGCATGATCCGGCCCCACTGACGTGTGGGCCGTTCCATCGTGCCGGGCCGAGTGGTTCTCCCGTCGCCCCATGGGTGCCGATGACCTCACGGCCCGGCCCCAGCAGAAAGCAAGACAATGACCTTCGACCCCCTGGCGTTCCTCACCGCCTTCGGGCTGATCTTCCTCGCGGAACTCCCCGACAAGACCATGTTCGCCTCGCTGGCCATGGGCACGCGGATGCGGCCGCTGTACGTGTGGTTCGGCACCTCCACCGCCTTCATCGTGCATGTCGCGATCGCCATCGGCGCGGGCAGCCTGCTCAGCCTGCTCCCGGGCACGGCCGTCAAGCTGGTCTCCGCCGCCCTGTTCGCCTTCGGCGCCGTCGTCCTGCTGCGCGGCGGGGACGAGGACGACGAGGAGGGCGTCGCCAAGACCGTCACCGGTTTCTGGCCCGTCTACACCACTGCCTTCATGGCCGTCTTCATCAGCGAATGGGGCGACCTCACCCAGATCACCACCGCCAACCTGGCCGCCACCAACCCCTGGCTGCCCACCGCCCTCGGCTCGGCACTCGCGCTGATGTCGGTCTCCGCCCTCGCCCTGCTGGTCGGCCGAGCCATCGCCAAGCGCGTCCCCCTCAAGACGGTGCAGCGCATCGGTGCCGCGTGCATGGCCGGACTCGCCATCTGGACCCTGATCGAGGCCTTCACCGGCTGACACGGCAGCATGAGCGCCTGACCGACTCAAGGCCGGTCGATCGGCCGTTCCCTACGCCGGTAGTTCTCCGCCATCCAGGGCACGTCGAACAGCTCGGCCGGATGGTCGATGGCGTGCACGACGTCGTCGACGGTCATGCCCTGGTTGAGCCGCTCGACCACCGCGCCGCGCGGTCCTGCGCAACGCGGCTGCGGTGGCGGTCAGTTGCTCTGGGGCGCCGTCGCGGATGACCGGGACGACCATGGCACCCGAGCCCGGCCAGTGCCGCAGGGTCCCGCCCCTGCTCGAACCGGCGGCCGGGCCACGCTCTCGCACACCGCGGCGGTAGCGGGTGACCAGTTGCACTTCAACGTCGAACTCACCCTCCGCTTCTACGAGCCTCGTCAGGAGATGTCGCTGCTCACCATTCCCTGGATCACGGGCCGTTGGATGCGCCGCGGAGCGACCGGGCGCATCGCCCGCCGCGTCACCGGTTGCCTGCTGGTGATCGCCGCCGGTGCGTGCATGCTCACCCTGCCCTACGCGGGCGGGGACGTGGGCGATCACCGTGGGGCAGGCCTCACCGCGCCTCCTCGACGGCCTCCAGGAAGGCGGGCACCCCGCAGAGCAGAGAACTGCGTCCCCTACGACGCGGCGTCAGTACGACCTCCTCATCGTCGGGTGCCCAGCCACCGCTGCAACGGGATGTCAGCCGACCGACGGAACCGCGGTCCCGGGTCCGCTGCGGGTGAGACGGGAGCGCCGCCGCGTCGCGATCGCAATGGCCGTGCCGATGCCCGCGATCAGCAACCCGATCCCAGTGAAGATCAGCGGAATCAGCCACAGGGAGACAAAACCGTCGATCTTTGCGTCCTCCGGGTCATCGGCGCGGTACAGGACGTCAACCCGCTCACCCTCGTCGTACGCCGGTGGGTTGGAGCCCATCGAGCTCCGGAACGTCGTCGGCGAACCGCCCGCCGGCGTGAACTCGACGACCGGGTGCGCCGTGGGCCCGCTGCTCTGACGTGACTTGCTGGACGAACTGACGGAGCCACCCGACCACTCCAGGTACACCACGGTTCCCTTGGCACGCTCCGCATCCGTCACGAACGAGATCGACACCCCTCCAACGATCGCCCCGATGGCGAAGAACAGCGTCCCGAACGCGATGAGCCCGAACGAAATCCACCAGCCGGCACTCCGCCGCCCACGTACCTGAACCTGCACAACGTCCCTCTCACTTGCCCGGAGTCAAGGGACGCTATCCCAGGTGCAAAGACCGCCGCGCAACCGCCCCCACGTCGTTCACGACGCGGGGGAACTCCGGGGCCCTGGTCCCGGCGGGACACGACGTACTGGATTGTCGGCCCTCACCGGCGACAGCGCGACGTACACAGAGGAACCGTCGATGAACCGAGCTGCCCTGCCCCTCGTAGCAGGTAGCCCGGTTGCCCCTCTCCGATTGCCGGTCGGGCACGGGGCAGCACTCCGCCCTCCCCTCGGCACCGACGTCCTGTGCCTCCCGCGGTGCGAGTCCGAGCGCCGCCGCCGAGCCGCTCCGGACGAAGATCGCCTGGCGGGCCGAGGAACTGCCCGGCGGATCCCCGCGCATGACGATCGGTGATGTCGACGCCGCGCCCGAGGATCAACGACTGTCGCGCACCCGACTGCCAGCGGAACAGCAGGTCCGGCCGGCGCGCCGACAGCGCGCGCGGGCACACCCCCTGGGCAACCGCCCGACACCAGGACCAGGGAGCCGTCTCAGCACCCTGCCCCCGCGGACGGGTGGGCACCAACAACTACCGGCTCGCGGTCGCGGTCGAGGTCGCCGGCATCAAGGCGGACGACTCCCCGGCCGCAGGCACCGACATCCGCGCGGACTGCGGTACGGGCATCAGCCGAGCGCACACGCGGACACCTGAGGTCAGCTGTTCCCGCCGTAAGCCGCCGCGATCTCCTCCGACTGCGCCCACCGGCTGTACGTCGGCTGCTGCGGCCAGCCCTCCGGCGAGTCCTGCCACTCCTCCTGGCGGCCGTACGGCAGCAGGTCGACCAGGCCGAACAGGAAGCTCAACTGCTCGACGCCCCGGCCGTCGGTGTGCCAGGTCCGGTACACCTTGTCGCCGTCGCGCAGGAACACGTTGACCCCGAATCCACCGTTCGGAGGGGCGCCGACGTCGCTGCCGAACGAGCTGTTCGCCGTCGAGTACCACGTCATCTCGTTCCCGACCTTGCGCTTGTAGGCGAGCGCCTCGTCGATCGGGCCCTGGGTGACGATCACGAATCGGGCGTCGAACTTCTTCAATCCCATCAGCCGGGTGAACTGGGTCGTGAAGCCGGTGCAGCCGCTGCACTGCCACTCCGCGTCCTCGAACCACATGTGGTTGTAGACGATGAGCTGCGGGCGGTCGCCGAAGATCTCCACGAGGCGGACCCGGCCGTCCTCGCCCTCCAGTACGTAGTCGGGCATCTCGACCATCGGCAGCCGACGGCGCTGGGCGGCGATGGCGTCGAGCTCCCGGGTGGCGGCCTTCTCCCGGACGCGCAGCGCCGCCAGCTCCTTCTGCCAGGTGGCCGCGTCGACGACGGACGGCAGGGCGTTTTCGGTGGTGGACATGGTGCCTCCGGACGGATCAGGTGCCTGTCTGGGAGTACTGACTCCCTGGGCGGCCGGAAGTCATCGGTCGCCCCCAGCAAGATCGCACCGGCGACGGCAGCCGGCATCTCCAAGGCCCGCACGATCAGCCGACTGGCCGGACCACTGCCCTGCCGTTGCCCCCCCCCAGGCGCCGTCGCCGCTACTTGTTCGGGCCCCGGAGGCGGCCGAACGCCTTCGTGAGGGCGGTCAGCGGCGAGCCGTCCAGTCTGACCGAGCCCGGATCGGCCGGCCGGGGCACACCCGCGCCACCGGTCACCTCCGCCAGCGCGGCCTGCGCCGCCTCGGCCGCCTCCCGGTACAGGTCACAGGACTTCGTCATGGCCTCCAGCGCCTCCGCGTACCTGGCGACCATGCCCTGGGCGTGAACCAGCTCCTCGTCCGGGGTCAGCAGGTGCCAGCCCTGACGCAGCCGTGTCAGGGCCCGCTCGGCGTCGGCGGGCAGCGGCCTGGGCAGCGCGGCGAACTCCTTGATCCTGTCGAGGAGTTCGGTCGGTTCGGAACCGTCCAGGAAGACGCTGCGCACCGTGAGGCGCTCCGCCTCGTAGCCCGGGACAGGCGGCACCGTGGGCAGGACGACGGCCCCGCCGCGCGGCATCCGCACGCTCAGCTCCCGCTTCATCGCGAAGTCGGCGATCTGCGCCTGGTCCGGCGTGCCCCGGTGCTCGACCACCCGGTGCCGCAGGCTGGGCGGCAGGAACGCCGAGACAGGCTTCTGCCCCATCGCGTCCGGCGTCATCGCCTCGTGCACCACGACATGGATGAACCAGCTGTTCCGGGTGCAGTCCCGCAGCCGGTGGCGCAGCTCGTCGTCGTCCTTGGGCAGATGGTTCGCCGCCCGCAGGCGCACGCCGGGCACCGTGTCGTGATCCCAGTCGACCCGGTCGCTGTCGGGCCAGAACATGGTGGCGGGCGAGGGCCAGTGCGCGTCCCACGCCCGCTCCGCCTCGGCGGCGAGGACCCAGGTGACGCCCTCGCCCTCCTTGCGGCGGGCCTCGGGGTCGTACGTCGTCAGCTGTGCGCGCACGGTGACGTCGTCGGCGACGCGCCAGCGGGCCTCGAAGAGGCGGCGGGCCGCCGGACCGAGGTCGGCGGATTCGTCCCGCGGGTGCAGGGTGGTGGAGCGGGCCGCCTCGACGGGGTCGAGGTCCAGGAAGTCGTCGAGCACCCCGGCCGCCTTGAGGGCGATCAGGTTGCGCCGGACGTCCTGCTCGGGCTCGGGCCCGAGGTGGCGCCCGCGCCCCAGCCACGCGGTGTCGGGGGCGATGGTCGAGGAGCTGCTGTTCTTGGCCATGGAATCGTTCTGTGGGTGATCGGGGGCTCGACCAGTATGGTCCCTGCACCTGTCGATGGAAGGGCAACCCCGTCCCCGACTTGCATCAATCGCGTGGGAGCGGGACGAACCCCGACGTCAGCCGCAGGGTGGCGGCTCCGGAGCGTGGCTCGTGCGCGCGTCGACCGCCGGCGCCTGGAGCACCAGTACCGACAGGTCGTCCTCGACCGGGCCCGTCCCGAAGTCGTGTGCCGCTCGCCGCACATGCTCCGCGAGCGCCTTGGCACCGAGTCCCATGCCCTGGCGGAGCACATCCGCGAGGCCGTCGTCGTCGTCCAACTGCCAGTTGCCTCGGCGTCGTTCGGTGACGCCGTCGGTCACACACAGCAGCGTTTCGCCGGGCGCGAGATGGAAGGTGCTGGCACGGAATTCGGCGCCCTCGTCGATACCGAGCAGCATCCGCGGCTCGCAAGCCGGTTCCACTCTGCCGTCGGTGAACAGATGGAGGGGCGGGGGGTGGCCGGCGCTGGCGACCCGGCAGCGGGCTCCCGCCACGCCCGGTTCGACGGCCAGCTCCCCGTACAGCAGGCTCAGGAACCGGGTGGCCGCCTGCTCGCCCTCGTCCGTGAGTGCTTCCGCGCTCTCCTCCGCCATGGCGGTGTTCAGCCGGTCGAGCACCGATTCGACGCCGTGGCCTTCGCGCGCCAGGAGACGCACCAGATGCCGGGCGAGGCCGGTGACGGACATCGCCTCCGGGTCCTTCCCCTGCACGTCCCCGAGCAGGAAGCACCAGCGTCCCTCGCCCTTCGGGAAGATGTCGTAGAAGTCGCCGCCGACGGTCTGGCCCTCGCCGTGCGGCTCGTACACGATCGCGCTGTCGATTCCCGCGATGCGGGCCAGGCTCGTCGGCAGCTGCCTGCGCTGGAGCGCGACGCTGATGGTCGTCTGTCTCGTGTACTGGCGGGCCGTGTACACGGCCTGCGCCACGCGGCGGGCCACGTCGTCCACCATTCGCACCACCGCGTCGGTCATGTGCAGCTGCCCCGTCCGGCCGAGCAGGAGTACGCCCACGTCGGAGTCACGGACGGTGAGCGGGAAGGCGAATGCCGACCCGCCCGCACGGTCGGACCCGCCGCTCTCCGGCCAGGGCCAGGGCGTGCCGCCGGCGCGGATGCCGGCGGACGGCGGGATCCGCCCCAGTTCCTCGCGCAACGGCACGATGCGCCGCTCGTCGACGTGCCAGACCCGGGCGAGCTGCAGCCCTCCCCCCTGGGTCCGCAGCCAGATGCCGCACCAGTCGGCCAGGCGGGGTACGAGCAGCTGGGCCGCGAGGGCCGCGACCATGCCCTGGTCCAGCTGCCCGGCCAGGAGCTCACTGGTCTCGGCGAGGAACGAGGGGCCGCTGTGGTCCACCCATTCGGCGGCGTACCCGTGGCTGCGCGCGGGGTGGTTCGGCGGCCTCGCGTCATCGGGCGCGGCCGGTACGGTCCCGGGTGCACCGGTCTCGCCGGTACGGGCCGGGGTGGCGTCGGCGGCAGGGTGTCCCGGCTCCGTCGAGGAGGACTCGAGCCGGAACCACACCCGCTTCTCCGACCGGCGGTAGGTCACGCCCCAGGCCTGGGAGAGCGCGCTCACCAGCTGGAGGCCGTAGCCGGGCTCACCGTGCCGGGCGTCCGCCGCGCCTCGTACGCCTCTGGAGGGGTGGCGGTCCGCGACCTCGACGACGACGGCCATTCCGGCATTCGGGTGCCGCTCCAGGCGGCAGACGACGTCGATGTCGGTGCCGGCGTACACGACGGCGTTGGTGACCAGCTCGCTGACCAGCAGAACGGCGTTGTCGACAAGCCCCTGCGGGACCGTCCCGGGAGCGGGGATCGGGTCCTGGCCGGGCGGCGTCGCGGTGGACGTCATCCGGCCCGATAGCACGTCACGCAGGAATCGTCGCGCCTGTGCGGACGCGAGCTGGTTCGCCGGCAACTCCTTGCTGCACACGAAATCAGCCGAGTGTGCGGGCAACGGGATCACGACGCCCCCTGTGTGCGCCAACAGCTGGCGGGAGAAGTATTTTCGCGCCCCTTATAATATGACAAACATGCGCAAACAGGCCGCTGGTGTGCACGACGAACTCCGGGCGGAGGGTGGTTCATGACCATGGACACGACTCGGCCCGACGTGGCCGGCCCCACCACGACGGACTCCGGACAATGGGTCCGTACGAGTGAGCTGCGCCCGCTTCTCGCCACGATGAGGGCCCTGTGCGAAGGCGATTTCACGGCGCGCGCGGACGGTTCACCGGAAGAGGGCGAAGCGGCCCCCAAGGACCCGGTCGTCGCCGAGATGGGCGCGGTCCTCAACCAGATCATCGCGCGGAACGACCACCTCGCCACGGAGCTCCAGCGCGTCCGGCACGAGATCATCCGGCGGGGCCGGCTGGACGAGCGCATCTCGGCGAGTCCCGGGGCAGGCACCTGGACGACGAACGTCGAGGCAGCCAACACGGCGATCGAGGCGCTGGTGGGCCCCGTCGCCAAGGCCACCCGGGTCCTCGACGCCGTCGCGGACGGCGATCTGACCCAGCACGTCGATCTGCACGACGGAAGCCGCCAGCTCCGCGGCGACCTGCGCCGCCTCGGCATCGGCGTGAACCGCATGGTGGACCAGCTCTCGCTGTTCACCGGAGAGGTGACCCGGGTCGCCCGCGAGGTCGGCACCGAGGGGCGTCTGGGGGGCCGTGCGAAGGCGCAGGGCCTGTCCGGAGACTGGCTCCACGTGACCGAGGCGGTCAACACCATGGCGTCGCGGCTGACGGCGCAGGTGCGGGACATCGCGGTGGTGACGACCGCCGTGGCCCGCGGCGACCTGACGCAGCAGGTGACCGTCGAGGCCACGGGAGAGCTGCTGGAGCTGAAGCTCACCGTCAACACGATGGTGGACCAGCTGCGGGCGTTCGCCGACGAGGTCACCAGGGTCGCCCGCGAGGTCGGCACCGAGGGCCAGCTCGGCGGCCGCGCCCAGGTCAGGGGCGTGTCCGGGGTCTGGAAAGACCTCACCGACAACGTGAACTTCATGGCGTCGAACCTGACCTCCCAGGTCCGCAACATCGCCCAGGTCACCACCGCCGTCGCCAACGGAGACCTGAGCCAGAAGATCACCGTCGACGCGCGGGGCGAGATCCTTCAGCTGAAGTCGACGATCAACACGATGGTCGACCAGCTCTCCGCCTTCGCCGACGAGGTCACGCGTGTGGCCCGCGAGGTCGGCACCGAGGGCCAGCTCGGCGGCCGCGCCCAGGTCAGGGGCGTGTCCGGGGTCTGGAAGGACCTCACCGAGAGCGTCAACTTCATGGCCGACAACCTCACGTCGCAGGTCCGCAACATCGCTCAGGTCGCCACCGCCGTCGCCGAGGGCGACCTCGGCAAGACGATCACCGTGGAGGCCAAGGGAGAGATCCTCGAGCTGAAGTCGACGATCAACACGATGGTCGACCAGCTCTCCGCCTTCGCCGACGAGGTCACGCGTGTGGCCCGCGAGGTCGGCACCGAGGGCAACCTGGGCGGCCAGGCCCAGGTCAGGGGCGCGTCCGGGGTCTGGAAGGACCTCACCGACAACGTGAACTTCATGGCGCTCAACCTGACCTCCCAGGTCCGCAACATCGCCCAGGTCACCACCGCCGTCGCCAACGGAGACCTGTCGAAGAAGATCGACGTCGACGCCCGTGGCGAGATCCTGGAGCTCAAGGACACCATCAACTCGATGGTCCAGCAGCTGAGGGCGTTCGCGGACGAGGTGACCCGCGTGGCCCGCGAGGTCGGCACCGAGGGGCGGCTCGGCGGCCGCGCCCAGGTCCACGGCGCCTCCGGGGTCTGGGAGAACCTCACCGACAACGTGAACTTCATGGCCGACAACCTCACCTCCCAGGTCCGCAACATCGCCCAGGTCGCCACCGCCGTCGCGCGCGGTGACCTGTCGAAGAAGATCGACGTCGACGCCCGCGGCGAGATCCTGGAACTCAAGACCACGATCAACACGATGGTCGACACGCTGTCCTCGTTCGCCTCCGAGGTCACACGTGTGGCCCGTGAGGTCGGCTCCGAGGGGCAGCTGGGCGGCCAGGCCCGCGTGGAGGGCGTCTACGGGACGTGGAAGCGCCTGACCACCAGCGTCAACGACCTGGCCCTGAACCTGACCACCCAGGTGCGCGCCATCGCCGAGGTCGCCAGCGCCGTCACACAGGGAGACATGTCCGGCTCCATCTCCGTGGAGGCCCAGGGCGAGGTCGCCACCCTCAAGGACAACATCAACCTCATGGTGGCGAACCTCCGTGAGACGACCCGGGCCAAGGACTGGCTGGAGTCCAACCTGACCCGTATCGCGGGACTCATGCAGGGCCACCGCGACCTGGTCGAGGTCGCCGACCTGATCCTGCGCGAGCTGACCCCTCTGGTGAACGCCCAGTACGGTGCGTTCTTCCTGGCCGAGGCAGCTGCGGAACCGGGCGAGGACCTCGAGCTCCTGGCCGGTTACGGCACCGGCCAGGAAGAAGACCACAGGCCACGCCCCCGGCTCAGCCTCGGCGCGCCCGGCTGGGGTCTCATCTCCCAGGCCGCCGCGGAGAAACGGCGGATCCTCGTCGACGCGGTCCCCCCGGACTACATCACCATCAGCTCCGGCCTCGGCGCCGCGCCGCCGGCCAGCGTCGTCATCCTGCCGATCCTCTTCGAGGACCGGGTGCTCGGCGTGATCGAACTCGCCTCGTTCAGTCGCTTCAGCGAGGTCCACCTCGCCTTCGTCGACCAGTTCGTGAACACCATCGGCGTTTCCATCAACACCATCATCGCCAACTCCCGTACCGAGTCGCTCCTTTCCGAGTCGCAGCGCCTCACCGCCGAACTGCGCCAGCGCTCCGACGAGTTGCAGACCACCAACGCCGAACTGGAGGAGAAGGCGGCGCTGCTCGCCACGTCCTCCCAGTACAAGTCCGAGTTCCTGGCGAACATGTCGCACGAGTTGCGCACACCCCTCAACTCGCTCCTCGTACTGTCCCGGCTTCTCGCCGACAATCCCTCCGGCCGGCTCTCCACGGAGGAGGTGGAGTTCGCCGTCACCATTCACCAGGCGGGCTCCGACCTGCTGCAACTGATCAACGACATTCTCGACCTGTCGAAGATCGAGGCGGGCCGGATGGATGTGCACCCCAAGAAGCTGCCGCTGAACAAACTGCTCGACTATGTGCGGGCGACGTTCCAGCCGCTCTCCGGAGACCGGGGCCTGTCGTTCGACATCAAGGTCGGCGAGGACGTCCCCCTCGAGCTCTACTCCGACGAGCAGCGCCTCCAGCAGATCCTGCGCAACCTTCTCTCGAACGCGGTGAAGTTCACCTCGTCCGGCGGGGTGGAACTGCTCGTCGAGCGCGCGACGCCCGCGGACTTCGAGGAGGAGACACTGCGCGACGCGGACGAAATCATCGCCCTCTCCGTCAAGGACACCGGAATCGGCATCCAGCCGGAGCTGCTCAGCGGGATCTTCGAGGCGTTCCAGCAGTCCGACGGCGCCACCAACCGCAAGTACGGCGGCACCGGCCTCGGCCTCTCCATCAGCCGTGACATGGCGGCCCTGCTCGGCGGCAGGATCACGGCCGAGAGCGAGCCGGGCGTCGGCTCCACCTTCACCCTCTACGTCCCTGTGCACTACACGACCCCCGCGGTGGAACCGCTCCCCACGGCCGGCGAAGTGCAGGCCATCTCCGGGCCGGGCTCGCCGGCCCGTCGGCCCACGGCCCGCGCAGAGACCCCCGCGGAGATCGACGTGTTCACCGACCCGGCGTCCGTGCCCCGCACGGCAACCCGTGCCTCCGTGGACGTCGCCGACCTCATGGACGAGCACGCGAGCTGGCCGGAGACGACCCGGCTCAAGGAATGGCTGACCGGCAGCACCGCCGGGGTGCTGGCCAACCGCCGCATCCTGATCGTCGACGACGACATCCGGAACGTGTTCGCGCTCACCCATGTGCTGGGCCGCGTCGGTATCACCGTCAAATACGCCGAGAACGGCCGCGAGGGCCTGGAGGTCCTCGACCGGACACCCGACGTGTCCCTGGTCCTGATGGACATCATGATGCCCGAGATGGATGGTTACGAGATGATCGCGGCGATGCGGCGCACACCCCGGTTCGCGAACCTGCCGGTCATCGCACTGACCGCCAAGGCCATGCCCGGCGACCGCGAAAAGGCCATCGAGAGCGGCGCGAACGACTACATCCCCAAGCCGGTGGACGTCGACCGGCTTTTGTCGGTGATCTGCCGGCTGCTCGACCCGCACACCCCCTCGCAATCGCCTTCGCCCACGTCCGGCGACGACACCCCGGGGCGGGCACAGTGACGGCGCCGCAGGGAGCGGCGGCGGACGCCTCCAGCATCCTCATCGTGGACGACATGGAGGAGAACCTGGTCGCGCTCGAAGCCGTGCTCGGCTCACTCGCCCGCGTGGTGCGCGCACACTCGGGCGAGGCGGCGCTCAAGGCGATGCTTCGGCAGGAGTTCGCCGTCGCGCTCATCGACGTCCTGATGCCGGGCATGAACGGCTTCGAGACCGCCGCCAACATCAAGGGCCTCGACCAGACCAAGGACATCCCGATCATCCTGCTGACCGGGGCGGCGGTCGACCCGAACTACGCGTATCGCGGCTACACGGTCGGCGCGGCGGACTTCCTGATCAAGCCGTTCGACCCCTGGCTGCTGCGGACCAAGGTCAACGTCTTCCTGGAGCTGCACCGCAAGAACCGTCAACTTGCCGAGCAGGCGGAGCAGCTGACACGCCTACTGGCGGTCGACGTGCCCACGAAACCCGCCGAGGAACAGCACCGCCTCGTCGAAGTGGAACACCAACTGGCCCAGGTGCAAAGCCTGCTGCGCGAGCGGGAGGGTACGGACGCCCTCGATGCGGCGGACCTCGCCGACCGGATCGCCGTACTCGAAAGGGCGGTTGGACGGCTCGTGGAAAGCCGGGACCAGTAGGTGCAGGCCCGGCGCGCCCTGCCGGACGCGGCGAACCGCCCGGCAGAGCCCCGCGTCGGCTCAGGACACGTCGGCCGGCGCCTGCTCGGCGGCCTCCAGCTCTTCCTCCGGGTCCAGCGGCTTCAAGCCCGGCTCCTCTCGTCGGATGCCCATCGAGGCACCCCGCGCGAGCGAACCGTGACAGTCAGAGCATGTGATCAGTTCACGACACGGATCCGGTGCACCAGCGGATCACGCCGACGTCGGCGCTTGGCCGAGGGGGATGACGCGGGCCGTGGCATCGGCGGTGGCGATGACCACCCCGTCGGAGTCGGTGAGGCCGGCTTCCAAGAAGGCGATGTCGCCCGCCCGGTGCACCACACGCCCCTTGCCGATGATCCGGCCCGGGCGGACGGGCCTCAGGAAACGCGTGTGGAGCTCCAGCGTGGACTGGAACTGGTCCGGTTCGAGCGTGGCCAGGAGCGCGGGACCGACGGTGTCGTAGAGCATGGCCGCGAGAAATGCGCCCAGCACGTTCCCGGCCGGGTTGGTGAAGTCCTCGGTCGCGGTGAAGGCCAGCTCGACGGTGCCGCTGTCGCCGTCCGCGTCGAGGACCTCCATCCCCAGCGTGGCCGCCGCCCGGGGCAGCGGGGCGCGCCCCTCCACGGCATCCCAGAACGGCCCGGATCGTCCTGTCATCGCACACCTCCCAGGTCGAGAGTTCTGTCGGGATTTCTCCTGCCGTGCACATTCCCCCTGTCCGTCTCCCCCATCGGCCCCGCACCTTCCCCTGCGTGTGGCGATCAGCAGCGGCCGACGGGACGAGCCAGTCGCAAGAGCGACCCGGGACGGGACGACGGAGATCGCAGAAGAATGCGGGCACCAGACACCTGATGCATGCCACACCCGCAACGAGGCGGCCGGCCTTTCACCCGAGCGGCCGCCGGACTCGTCACACGGCACATGTGTCAGACTCCGCCGCATGACACATGATCAGACCCGCGAGACGCTGAGCATCGGGCAGCGCGACTCCGAGCTCAACGAGCGCCTGTCGCAGGGCCTGGACGAGGTCAACTTCCCCGCCACCGGAACCACTGCCGCAGATCAGAGTTCGCTGTCGGTGAAGGTGGTCGACGAGGCCGGTGAGCTGCTCGGGGGCCTTTCCGGCTGGACGTGGGCCGGGCTGCTCGGCATCGAGATGCTGTGGATCCGTGAGAGGAGCCGTAAGGACGGGTGGGGATCGAAGATCCTCCTGGCCGCGGAGGCGGAGGCGCGCCGGCGAGGCTGCGACCGCGCCTGCGTGTCGTCCTTCACCTTCCAGGCACCGGAGTTCTACCAGCGCCACGGATATGTCGAGACCGGCCGGACCCTGGGAATCCCGGGCGGCGCCGAGGATGTCCACATGTTCAAGAAGCTGGAACAGGCCTCGAAGAAGAGTGAAGGGTGACGCGGTCCCGCGCTGCGCGACCATGCGGTCAGCCGTGTGCGTGATCAGCCGACGGCCTCACCCGAGGCGAGGCCGCGCCGGCGCTTGACCGAAGCATCGCCGCCGCGGCGTCTCGCGTCTCCCCGTCTGTACTCACCCCGGCCATTCGGAGCGGCGACCCGGTGAGGATCGGTCTCCCACACGATCGGGGGAGAACTTCCGCGGCGAGGCATTCCCATGCCTCGCCGGTGCCGTGGACGCTCAGGCAGGGAAGTTCATCAGGGCCACC
This sequence comes from Streptomyces sp. NBC_00569, assembly GCF_036345255.1. Taxonomy (NCBI): domain Bacteria; kingdom Bacillati; phylum Actinomycetota; class Actinomycetes; order Kitasatosporales; family Streptomycetaceae; genus Streptomyces; species Streptomyces sp. NBC_00569. The sequence goes on from NZ_CP107783.1 coordinate 630,741, forward strand.
GGCGCGGAGGTGGGTTTGGGCGATCCGCCCGCCGGTTCGACCGTGATGCCCATACCGGACGCCTTGGCGACGGGGCCGTCCAGGAGGACGGCCTGCGCCCGCGAGGCGGGGTCGAGCAGGCCGGCCGGACGCATCGTGTCGCCGTCGGCGAACCACAGCTGGTAGACCTTGCCGGACGGCGGCGTGGCCAGCCCGGCCGACACGAACGCCGCCTTGTCGCGGCTCTTGGAGACGACCACCGTGGCGCTCGCACCGCCGCCGAGGCGCGCGCTGCCGGCCTTGGCGTCGGGCGCCCCCAGGACTGCCGCGAGCTCCGCCGACCGCCGTTGCTCCGCGCCGGCCTCGGCCCGCGCGTCCCGTGCCTCCTCGTGCTGCCACACCGCGATGCCGCCGAACCCGGCGGCGGCCGCGAGGCACGCGGCGAGTGCCCAGCGCGACGCACGGCGGCCCCGCGCCGGGTTACCGCCGCCCCGCGAGGGCCGCTTCGGGAGCGGCGACTCCTGGCGGACATTGGGGATCCGTCCCATCACCCGGGCCTTGAGCTCGGGCGGCGGGGCCTCACTCACTGCGAGCCCCAACCGGCCTGCTGTCGCTGTCAGTTCGGCGACTTCCTGGGTGCAGGCCTCGCAGACCCCGAGGTGACGCTCGAACGCGGCCAGCTCGTCGTCGGACAGCGCGTGGAGCACGTAGGCACCCGTCAGCGTGTGGACATCGGCGTTCGTCATGCGTTCACCCCCAGGCAGTCGCGCAGACGGATCAGACCGTCCCGCAGTCGCGTCTTGACCGTGCCGAGAGGCAGCGCGAGCAGCTCGGCCACTTCCCGGTACGTGAGTCCGCGGTAGTAGGCCAGCGTCACGGACTGACGCTGGAGCTCCGTGAGGCCGCGCAGACAGCGGCGTACCTGTTCGCGTTCGAGGCGGTGCTCCACCTGCTCGGTCACCTCGTCGAACTCGGGGGTGCGCTCCAGCATGGCGGCCTGCCGCTCCCTGGCGGCGGAGGCCTCGACCGATCGGACCCTGTCGATGGCCCGCCGGTGGGCGAGCGTGAGTACCCAGTTCATGGCCGTACCGCGGTCCGGGCGGTAGCGGGCGGCGCTGCGCCACACCTCGATCAGGACCTCCTGGGCCACCTCCTCGGACTGCGCGTGGTCGCGCAGCACGCTGCGCACCACTCCGAAGACCGGCCCGGCCACCCGGTCGTACACGGCGGCGAAGGCCTCATGGCTGCCCTTTGCGGTCCGGCCCATGAGCGCCTGGAGATCGGGCTCCGGCGCGGGTGACGGCCCAAGGGGTGCGATTCGGTTCACGTGGCGATCTTCCGGGAGGGAACGGCGGGACACCGGTAATGCGTAGCAAGGGCGCCGACGGATTGGTGCTGATGCGGACGAGTTTTCCACGCGGTACGCGCTCCGCATCCATGTCCTGTGTCGCCGGTGCCGCGGCGAACATCTCGGCCAATCCGTCCCCGCCTCGGCTCCGGATTACCCATGAGTCCTCCGAGCGGGCAGTCGAGCGGAGGCGCGGAGCATGAGGAGTGGATCGTGACGCGTGCGGCACAGGGCATACGGACGGCGGTCGTGGGGAGCGGCGTGGCGGGTCTCACCGCCGCACACGTCCTTGCGCGTCGCCACGACGTGGTGATGTACGAGGCCGACGACAGGACCGGCGGTCACGCGCACACCCACGACGTGCCCTCGGCCGACGGCAGCCTGCACCGGGTCGACTCGGGGTTCATCGTCCACAACCGCCGCACCTACCCGAACCTGCTGCGGCTCTTCCGCGAACTCGGCGTCGCCACGCAGGAGTCGGAGATGAGCATGTCGGTACGGTGCGAAGGGTGCGGCCTGGAGTACGCCGGGGCCCTGGGGCCTTCGGGCCTGCTCGCCCAGCCGCGCAACGTGGCGCGCGGGCGCTATCTGCGCATGCTGGCCGAAGTGCCCGCCTTCCACCGGGCCGCTCGCCGACTGCTGGCCGAGAGCGGCGACGACGCCCTCACTCTCGGCGAGTTCCTGACCCGGGGCCGCTTCTCCGCGTACTTCGTCGCCCACTTCATGACGCCCCTCGTCGCCGCCGTCTGGTCCTGCGACGCCGCCACGGCCCGGCGCGCTCCGGCGCGTTACCTGTTCCGGTTCCTGGCGCACCACGGTCTGCTGTCGGTCACCGGCTCGCCGGTCTGGCGCACGGTGACCGGCGGCTCACGCAGCTACGTCGACCGCGTCGTGAAGCAGCTGGGCGCCGTCCACACCGCCACGCCCGTACGGTCCGTGCGCCGGCACCCCGACGGCGTCGAACTCACGACCGAGGACGGCCTGACGACGGCGTACGACTCCGTCGTCATCGCCACCCACCCCGACCAGGCCCTGCGCCTCCTCGCCGACCCCACTCCCGAGGAGAGCCGCGTCCTCGGCGCCTTCCGCTACTCGCGCAACAGCACCGTCCTCCACACCGACACCGGCGTCCTGCCCAAAGCGGCGAGGGCGCGCGCCGCCTGGAACTACCTCATGCCGACCTGCGACGTCGCGGCCGACCGGGTCCGCGTCAGCTACGACATGAACCGTCTGCAGCGCCTCACCGCACCCGAGACCTTCGTCGTCACCCTCGGTGGCGAGGGCCGCGTCGACCCAGGCCGGGTGCTGGCCCGCATGACGTACGAACATCCGGTCCTCACCCCGCAGTCGGTGGCCGCCCAGCAGCGTCTCCCCGCCCTCAGCGGGCCGCGCACCGCCTATGCGGGGGCCTATCACGGCTGGGGCTTCCACGAGGACGGCTGCCGCTCCGGCGCGGCGGCGGCCGCGGCGCTGGGGGTGGTCTGGTGATCCCCGCCCCCCGGTCCTCGTCCGCCCCGGCAGATGTTCTCCCGCCCGGCCCTGCGCCCGCGCTGTATCCGTGCCTGGTCACACACGTGCGCTCCGCACCCAGGCGCCACGTGGTGCGGCACCGCACCTACCTGTGGCTGATCGATGTGGACCGCCCTCCCCGTCTCCCCGCCCCGCTGCGTCCCCTGGCCCGCTTCGAGGCGCGGGACCACTTCGGCGGAACGGGGCCCACGATCCGGGCGGGCCTGGAGAAATTCCTGGCCGCGCACGGTGTCGCGCCCCCGACCGGGTCCGTCGTCATGCTCGCTCAGGCCCGCGTCCTGGGTCACGTCTTCAACCCGCTCAGCCTCTTCTGGTGCCACGACCGGGACGGCGAACTGCGCTGTGTGGTGGCCGAGGTCCACAACACGTACGGCGAACGGCACTGCTACCTGCTGAGCCCGGACGAGGCGCTCCGCGAAGGGTTCCACGAGGAATTCCGCGTGGACAAAGAGTTCTACGTCTCGCCGTTCTTCCCCGTCGACGGGCAGTACCGGATGCGTCTTCCCCTGCCCGGGGAGCGGCTCGATCTCGCCGTGCATCTGGAGCGGGCGGACGGGCGGCCGTTCACGGCGACCGTCCGGGGCCGCCGGCTCGAAGCCACCTCGGGAGCGCTGGTCCGCGCCGCGCTGCGGCACCCGTGGCCCACGCTCGCCGTCTCGACCGCCATCCGAGCGCAAGGCATCCGCCTGTATCTGAAGGGGCTGCCCTTGCAGCCCCGCCCCCGACACCGCGTACAGAAAGGCATGGATTGACTCCTCCCCCCTGTCAAACGAGGGGGATTCCTAGCTCACGTCGCCTGCCCCCCGGCGGGGGTGCAGGTCTTACACGATCAGCACTAGCCGGGTGGAAGACCAGCCCGGACCAGCATCACGCGGGCGGAGTTCTTGTCTCTCGGTGAGACGGCTCCGCATGCGGTGCAGGTATACGTTCGTTCGGAAAGAGGTAGTGCGTGCTTGGTTCTCGCTCCGCACTGCGCGAAGTCCGTCGTGGTGTGCGCGGGGTGTACCAGATGGACGGTCCGGCCGTGCTTCCTGGCCATCTCGACAAGCGCCGCCTTGGTGGCGCCGATCGCGGCATCTGCCGCCTTCCTGGCCATGGTCGACTTCGCGAGGAACTTCGGCTTGAAGTCCTCGATGGCCAAGGCGTCGTGGTCGCGGACGACCTTCTTGGCCCACTTGCGGCCGGTGTCCTGCCGCTGGGCCGCGACCTTGCGTTGCAGTTTCGCCCTCTGCCGCTTTGCCTCGCGGTATCCCTTCGATCCGGCCTGTCCCTTCGCAGGGCGGCGCCGGGCCATCATCCGCTGATAGCGGGCAAGTCTTTGCGCGGCTGTCCGCCCGTGCTGGGAGTGGGGAAGGTCGTGGTCGTCGGATGTGGTGGTCGCGGTCTCCTTGACGCCCCAGTCGATGCCGATCACGCGACCGGTTGCGGGCAGCTTCTCAGTCTGTGCGGGGACGTCGAAGGACGCCCACCAGTGCCCCACCGCATCGCGGTACACACGCACCGACGAGGGAGGCTTGGGCAGCTCGCGCGACCACACCGGCCGCACCACGATGTGGCCGGCCAGATGCAGACGGCCGTCCTTGAGGCGGAACCCTCGCTTGGTGTATTCGAGTGTGGGCAGCGCTTCACGCTACTTCTTGTACTTCGGCATCCCGGCCCGCTGCCGCATCGGCAACCGCGCCTTGATGTCCTTGAGGGCCTTCGCGCGCGACTTGCCGAAGTCGCGTATCAGCTGCTGCTGAGGAACGCAGGCACCATCGGCCAGCCACGGCGTGCGCGATCGGGCCTCGGTCAGCATCGCCGCGAGCTGGACCGGCCCACACGTCGTCTTCTCGCCGGTCGCCTGGTTGTGCGCGTGGACGGCCTTGGACTTGGCGACGCACTCATTCCACACCCAACGCGCCCGGTCCCACTCAGCTTCGAGCGCAGTGCGGGCCGACGCCGACAGACGCACGCGGTAGGTGTACCGGCAATGGCCGGCCGCCTGCGTGGTCGCTTCTGTCGTCACGCATCGGAACCTACCTGGGAGGACTGACAGTTGAGCCCCATTTGCTCTTTGTGGTGTCCCTCGCCAGCGGTTTCGGTGTATGCCGATCCGCCCCTGGCAGCGAATCTGCTTTCCCTGCCCGCTCACGCGGGAGCTTCATTTCCTCCCCCGGCTAAAGCCGGGCGTATCCACGAAGGAGAAACGATGAACTTCCCGGTGACCCACCGCGGCAACGCCGAGCGGCGGGCCGACAGCACGGCCGTGGACGCGGCCGTGGACGCGACCCGATGGCCGGACGTCGCGTCGCCGCCCCCGTCCTCGCGCGCGAGAACCGCCGTCTCCCAGGCCGTCGTGCGCGGCGCGCTTGACCGCCTCCCGATGCATGTGCGACTCGCGGACAGCAGTCGACTCGGCCGGGGCGGGCCCCTTTTGAGGATCCATGACCCGGAGGCCTTCTACCGCCGCATCGGAGTGAACGGCCTCGTCGGCTTCGGTGAGTCCTACATGGCCGGGGAGTGGGACGCCCCCGACCTCGTGGCCGCCCTGAGCGTGCTCGCCGGCCACGCCGCCGAACTGATCCCCCGCCCCCTTCAGCGGCTGCGCGGAGTCTGGGCACCACGGCAGCCGGCCGCCCAGCGCAACACCCCGGTCGGTGCCCGCGACAACATCAGCCGCCACTACGACCTGTCGAACGACCTGTTCGCCCTGTTCCTCGACGCATCGCTCAGCTACTCCTCCGCCGTCTTCCGCGGATTCCCCGCGACCTGGCGGCACCTCGAAGCGGCACAGCACGCCAAGATCGACCGCCTGCTCGACCTCGCCGAAGTCACCTCCGGCACCCGCCTGCTGGAGATCGGCACCGGCTGGGGCGAGCTGGCGATCAGGGCCGCCAGGCGTGGCGCCCGCGTCACCACGCTCACTCTCTCCGCCGAACAGCGTGACCTGGCGCGTGAGCGCATCCGCGCCGCGGGGGCGGCCGACCGGGTCTCCGTGGAGCTGTGCGACTACCGGGAGGCCCAGGGAACGTACGACGCCGTGGTGAGTGTCGAGATGGTCGAGGCGGTGGGCGTGGAGTTCTGGCCCGTCTACTTCAGGACGCTCGACGAACGGCTCGCGCCGGGCGGCCGCGCCGCCCTCCAGGCCATCACCATGCCGCACGACCGGATGCTCGCGAGCCGTGGCACGTTCACCTGGATCCACAAGTACATCTTCCCCGGCGGTCAGCTGCCCTCCGTGGAAGCGATCGAGGAGACGGTCCGCGACCGCACCGGCCTGCGCACCGCCCGCCGCGACGGCTTCGGCGCCCACTACGCCGAGACGTTGCGGCTGTGGCGCGAACGGTTCACCGAGCGCGCCGACGAGGTCGCAGAGCTCGGCTTCGACGACATGTTCCGCCGCATGTGGACCTTCTACCTCGCGTACTCCGAGGCGGGGTTCCGTGCGGGCTACCTGGACGTCCAGCAGTACCTGTTCACGAAGGACGGCCACCGCGGGGGTTCGGCGACCGTTCCCCGGCCGGGTGGTGGTGGACGGTGAACGGGTTCGAGTGGGCCGCCTTCGCCGGGAACCTCGCACCGGCCGCGGGCGCGGCGCTCTTCGTCATGGCGGTCACCTTCGCCGTCGCCCTGCGCACGGGTCTGCACCGGATCGTTGACGTGGCCTGGGGCGTCGGCTTCACGGCCGTCGCTCTCGTGTCCTACGTGATGTCGGCCGGCGACGGCGACCCGGGACGGCGCCTGCTGGTCAGCGTGCTCACGGGGGTGTGGGGCCTGCGGCTCGCGCTGCACATCGCACGGCGAGGCCGCGGCCACGGCGAGGACCCGCGTTACGAGGCACTGCTCGCCAGAGCCCGCGGCAACCGCGACCTGTACGCCCTGCGCGTCGTCTATCTGCTCCAAGGCGCCCTGGTCTGGCTGGTGTCGCTGCCGGTCCAGGCAGCGCAGTACGGCACACGGCCCCTGTCCGCCTTCGCGGTGGCCGGAGCCGCGCTCTGGGCGGTGGGACTCTTCTTCGAGGCGGTCGGTGACCATCAGCTCGCCCGCTTCAAGTCCGACCCGGCCCACCGGGGACGCGTCATGGACCGCGGTCTGTGGAGGCTCACACGGCACCCGAACTACTTCGGTGACTTCTGCGTGTGGTGGGGCGTCTTCCTCGTCGCCTGCGACGCGGGGGCTGCCGCGGCCGCCGTCGCCGTGGTCTCCCCGCTCACGATGAGCTTCCTGCTGCTCAGGGGCAGCGGAAAGCCGCTCCTGGAACGGCACATGGCCGAGCGCCCCGGATACGCCGCGTACGCCGCCCGCACGAGTGGATTCTTCCCTCGCCCGCCGAAACGGGGACCCTGACACGGACCCCGCGTCGAGAGGACTCAGTCCCGTCCGCGTGCCCGCCTGAACCGTTCGAGCCCTTCGGCGAGTTCGACGATCGGGTCCGGGTACGCGTACTTCTCGCGCTCGGTTCGGGGCTGCTTCCACGGCTCGTGCACGGCGGACCCGGCGAGACCCGCGAGTTCCGGGACCCAGCGGCGCACGTACGCGCCGTCCGGGTCGTAACGCTTCGCCTGCGTCACGGGGTTGAGGACACGGTTGGGGCGCGAGTCGGTGCCGGTCCCCGCCATCCACTGCCAATTGAGCTGGTTGTTCGCGATGTCGCCGTCGACGAGGAGGTCCAGGAAGTGACGGGCGCCGACGCGCCAGTCCACGTACAGCGTCTTCGTGAGGAAGCTCGCGGTCAGGAGGCGGCCACGGTTGTGCATCCAGCCCTCGTGGCTCAGTTGCCGCATGGCCGCGTCGATCACCGGACAGCCCGTGCGCCCCTCGCGCCACGCCTCGATGTCCCGGGCCGCCGCTCGTCCGGAGCGCCAACGGTCGTGGCGGGTGCGGTAGTCGTGCGCCGCGGCGGCCGGGCGCGCGGCGAGGACCTGGTGGTGGAAGTCGCGCCAGGCGAGCTGGCGTACGAACGCGTCGGCGCCGGGACCACCGGCTCCACGCGCGCGATGGATGATTTCGACCGGGGAGAGCGTGCCGAAGTGCAGGTGGGGCGACAGGCGTGACGTCGCGTCGCCGGGCAGGTCGTCGTGCCTGTCCCCGTAATCTGCGACGCCACGCCGTAGCCATGCGGTCAGCTGTTTGCGGCCCGTCCTCTCCCCGCCCGTCGCGAGGCCCGGCGAGGTCCCGGAGACCCGCGCGCGTGACGGCGTCCCCTCCGTGGCCACGCCGTCCGGGACCCGGATCGATCGCGGCGCCGCGAGGACGTCGCGCAGACGCTGCTCCGACCAGCGCCGGAAGTACGGGGTGAACACGGCGAAGTGGTCCGACGACGCCGGAGTGACGGCGCCCGGCGCCACCGCGGTCACGACCGCGTCGTGGACGATCAGCCTCCGCCCCTGCGCCTCCAGGGCGTTCCTCAGCCGCTCCTCACGCCGCTGCGCGTACGCGCTGACGCCGCCCGCCATGTGTACCGCGTCCGCGCCGGTCTCGGCCGCGACGCCGGCCACGGCATCGGCCACGTCCCCCGACCGCACCACGAGGCGCCCGCCGCACGCGCGCAGCGCCGCGTCGAGGTCACCCAGGCAGTCCGCGAGGAACGCTTCCCGGTTGGGCGCCACATACCCGGCGGACGCGATCCCCGTGTCCCGTACGAACAGCGGCACCACCTCACTCGACGTGCGGAGCGCCGCCCGTAGAGGCGGGTGGTCGTGCACGCGGAGGTCGGACGTGAACAGCACGATCGAGACGCTCACGCAGCGGCCCCAGGACGGGCCGGGCCGGGATCACCGGCGGCTGTGCACTTCGCTGCCGCCCGGGCGGTGTGACGAACCATGGCCCTGGACTCTACGACGTGGAACGGCGGAACTCTTCGACGTGGACAGTGCCGCCGCGCGCCCCCTCTTGCGATCAACAATCGTCACCCTGAGCAATCAGTGCAGGTGAGGACTCGCTCGATGCCCACGTCACGCTCCGAGGGTGCAGAGTAGATGACGTGGGCCTACAGAGGCGCATGGGAGGTCTGTGGCAGCGGTGGCAGCCGAGTCACGCGCTGGTGATGATTCCGCTCGCGCTCATCCTGGTGATCACGGTCATCGACATCCTGGTGCCGGCCGACGTGCATCTGGGGCCGCTGCTGGTCGTGGCGCCCGCGCTCACCGCGTCCTTCGCAGGACCGCGCCTGACGGCATTCGTCGGGGCCCTGGCGATCGGGGCCCAGGTGTTCATCGGCGTCCATTTCGGCGTTCTCAATACACGCAATGTGATGGTGCAGGTCTTCTCCCTCACCCTGCTCTCCGCTCTGATCGTGTTCATCTGCGGCGTGCGCGAGCGCCGGAGGCGGGAACTGGCCAGAGTGCGGTCCGTGGCCGAGGCCGCGCAGAAGGCCCTGCTGCGGCCGCTCCCCCACCGCATCGGCCCGTTGCGGATCGCCTCGCTGTACCTGGCGGCGGAGCACGAGGCCGAGATCGGCGGCGACCTCTACACGGCGACCGGCACCGGCGACGGCGTACGGATGATCATCGGTGACGTACGGGGACACGGGCTGTCGGCCGTCGGCGAGTCGGCGCTGCTGCTCGGTGCGTTCCGCGTGGTCGCCGACCAGCACGACACGCTGCCCGAGCTCGCCGGCGCCCTGGACCGGAGCGTGTCCCGCTACCTCGCCGATTTCGTCGAGGTGGCGGACGAGGTCGGCGAGCACTTCATCACCGCCCTGCTGCTGGAAATCCCCCGTGACGGGCACATGACCCGCATGACCTGCTGCGGACATCCCCCGCCATTACTGCTGCACGAGCATCACGTCCGCACCCTCACCAGTCCCCAGCCGGCCCCGCCTCTCGGCGTGGCCGGGCTTCAGGTCACACAGTTTCCCGTCGACGAGTTCGCCTTCGTCGCCGGTGACACCCTGATCCTCTACACGGACGGGGTCACCGAGGCCCGCGATGAGGGCGGGACCTTCTATCCGTTGGCGCAGCGGGTCGGGCAGTGGACCACGAGCAGCCCGGAAGCACTCCTGGATCACATCCGCCGGGACCTCCTCGCCCACTGCCGAGGACACCTCGGCGACGACGCCGCCATCATCGCCATCCAGCGCCGTCCGGCCCCTCGGCCCAGTGGCACCGACGGGTAGGCCCTAGCGTCGGCCGGTCCCCGGCGGTTCGGCGGGGCGCTGCGCGGAGAGGGCTTCCAGGGCCGGCAGGGCGTCGCGCAGGGAGTGCTGGTGGTCGGCGGTGAGCTGGTCGATCCGTTCGGCGAGACGGGTGGCTGCCTGGCGGCGTGTGGAGTCGAGCAGCGCCTGGCCCGTGTCGTTGAGGGCGATCAGGGTGGCCCGCTGGTCCTTCGGGTCCGCCTCGCGTTCGATCCACCCGAAGCCGTCGAGCAGGTCCACCATGCGGGAGACGGTGGACAGGGCGATGCCCATGCGGGTGGCGAGGTCGCTGATGCGCAGCGGCCCGTGCGCGGAGAGGGCCGCCAGCGCGGCCATCCGGCTGGGGGTGAGCTGGCTCTGCATGCCGTGGGCGCGCAGTTCGGGGAGGAGCTGCTGGATCGCGCCACGGAGCCGTTCGGCGAGCTCCGCCGACTGCTCGGAGTCGAGGGGATCAGAGTCAGAGGAATCAAAGGCGACAGCGTCACAGTCAGCGGCGTCGGAGTCGGAGGAAGAGGTCATCACGGCCCCTCGGATCGGGGCGTCGGCGGGGCGGCCGGAGGCGAGGCCGTCTGCGCGGGCGGGGCGGGCGCGAGAAGCGGGGCGGGTCGGGCCAGGACCCGGTCGTCGTGGATGTAGCGGCCGCCGCGCAGCATGGAGGCGATGGCGGCGACGACGCACGCGGCGATCGCGAAGTCGAAGGCCACGGACAGGCCGTCGGCGAACGGCTGGGAGATCAGCTCCGGGAAGAAGCCGCGCCCGGTGAGGTAGTGGGCGTGTCCCGGGGGCAGTTGAGCGAGGACGTGCGGGCCGAGCAGGGTCTGGACCGGGTTGTAGCCGAGGAGCGAGGCGAACAGCACGCCGACCGGCGGGAGGGCGGCGACCTTGGCGGCGTCGGCGGCGGGGACCCCCTGCGCGGTCAGGCCGTGGTTGAGGGCTGCGGGGAGCGCGCCGGCCAGGCCCGCGATCATCAGGGAGAAGAAGATGCCGATGGACAGCACGGTGGCCGAGTTCTGGAACGTGGTGCTGATCCCGGCGCCCACCCCGCGCTGGTCGGGCGGCAGGCTGTTCATGATGGCCGCCCGGTTGGGTGCCGCGAAGAGGCCCATGCCGAGCCCATTCAACAGCAGGACGAGGGCGAACACCGGGTAGGTGAAGTCGACCGGCAGCGCCTGGAGGGCCAGGAAGGTGGCGGCGGCCAGCAGCATGCCTCCGGTGGCGAAAGCCCTGGCCCCGAACCGGTCCGAGGCCCAGCCGGAGAAGGGCCCCGCGACCAGGAACCCGACCGTCAGCGGGAGCATGTAGATGCCGGCCCACAACGGGGTCTGCTCGAAGCCGTAGCCGTGGCGGGGCAGCCAGATGCCCTGGAGCCAGATGATCAGGATGAACATCAGGCCGCCGCGCCCGAGCGCCGCCAGCAGACTCGCCACGTTCCCCGCGGTGAACGCGCGGATCCGGAACAGCGACAGGTGGAACATGGGCTCGGGGACCCTGGTCTCCACCACGCAGAAGACGACCAGCATCGCCATGCCGCCGGCGATCGCGGCGATCACCCATGGATCGGCCCAGCCCATGATGTCGCCGCCGTAGGGCTGGATGCCGTACGTGATGCCGGCCAGTACGGCGATCAGGCCCACGGCGAAGGTGAGGTTGCCCCACCAGTCCAGCCGTGCCCCCGCCCGAACGCCAGTGTCGTGCAGCTTCAGATAGGCCCACACGGTGCCGAACAGGCCGAACGGTACGGACACGAGGAACACCAGATGCCAGTTGAGGGGCCCGAGCAGTCCTCCGAGGACGAGGCCGATGAAGGATCCGGTGATACCGGCCACCTGGTTCAGCCCCAGTGCGAGGCCGCGCTGACGGGCGGGGAAGGCGTCGGTGAGGATGGCGTTGGAGTTCGCCATCAGCATCGCCCCGCCGACACCTTGCAGGACCCGCATGCCGATCAGCCACAGGGCGCCCGCCGTGCCGTGCATCCAGGTCACCGACAACAGCACCGAGAACACGGTGAACACCGCGAACCCCATGTTGTACATCCGGACCCTGCCGTACATGTCACCGAGGCGGCCGAAGCTGACCACCAGCACGGCGGTGACCACCATGTAGCTCATGATCAGCCACAGCAGCAGGCTCGTGTTGCCGGGCTGCAGCGGGTCCACACCGATCCCCCGGAAGATGTCCGGCAACGCGATCAGCATGATCGACATGTTGATCGTCGCGATCAGGACACCCAGCGTGGTGTTGGAGAGCGCGATCCACTTGTAGCGCGGTCCCGGCTCACGGAGACCACCCCGACGTGCGGCGGTCGACTCTGCGGTTGTCCTTGCCACAAGGCATCACTCCCGCCGGAGTCAGTTGCTTGACATCAACCAATCTACTCCCGGCAGCCTGATGCGGCCACGGCTCCTGACCTGGGCAAACAGGCCACCGATGGGTTGACTCCATCGCTGCGTCTCTCCGCTCTTCGCCCCCGGAGAATCGACCGCGCGTCCTCTGATCCGGTGACGTCTTCGCGGCGGACGGTGCGAGTGATGGCCACCGAGGCGACGGAGCAGCACCAGCGGCCCAGGTTCGGGAACCGCCCGGCGCCGCTGCGGAGTTGATCGCGAGAGAGCTGGCCCTCATGCCCCTAGAACACTCGCTCGGCTGACGGATCCGTTCGGAGATGGGCTGCGCCCGAGCGCACCGCCCATACGAAGACCGCGAGGGCCAGGACGCCGACCACGACGGTGTCGTACGGGGCCGGCAGACGTCCGGAGCCGCCGAACGTGCCGAGCCATGACAGCAGGGTCAGCGCCGCCAGATGGAAGACGATCCAGGCCCCCTGACTCAGTTCCTCGCGTACGGGCCGTCCCGCCGTCCGGCCCTGTTGCAGCAGGTACAGCGGGACACCCGCCAGGACCAGGGGCAGAGCGAGCCGCAGGTGTTCCCAGCCGGACCAGTAGATGAACTCGGTGGACACGGCGAAGCTGACCGGCGCGATCCAGCGCACGCCCGGCACCTGACCGTCCGCGAGGGGCACTCCGCGCTCCCGGTCGTGCGCCCGGAAGGACGCGACGGCGACCGCCGAGGCGGCGTAGATGAGGAGGTACATGTCCCCCATCACGCTCACGATGTCCTGCCAGCCGCCGAACGGCAGCATGAACAGGATGATGACGACGAGGTTGAGGACCAGGGCACGGCGCGCGATACCGGAGCGGGGGTCGATGCGCATGAAGAAACGGGGCACCAGACCGTTCTTCGCGAGGGCGTACGTGTGGCGGGCGTCGAGGGCGACGCCCACGTAGGCCGAACCGCCCGGGGAGACCACCGCGTCGGCGTAGAGCAGCGTGGCCAGCCAGTGCAGGTTGAGCACGAGGGCGAGCTGGCCGAACGGCGAATCGAAGTTCACGCCCTGCCAGCCGTGCGTGAGGAGCGAGTCGGGCACCGTGTACAGGAAAGCGAGTTGGAGCCCGAGGTAGACCAGCACCGCGAGGGCGATGCCGGTGAGCACGGCCGCGGGTACGTTGCGGCGGGGATTGCGGGCTTCGCCGGAGAAGTCCAGGGGGGCCTGGAAACCGTTCACGGAGTACACGATGCCGCCGCCGGCGAGCGCGGTCAGGCACGCGGCGAAGCCGTAAGGGGCGAAGCCGCCGTGCTCGGTGAGACGGCCCGAGTGGGTGCCGGACAGGAAGAGCGCGACGATGGTGACCACGGGGACGACGACCTTGAACACCGACACCAGGTTGTTCAGGCGGGCGAACATCCGTACCGCGAACCAGTTCAGCGCGGTGAGCAGCACGCTGAGCGCGGAGGCGACGCCCAGGCCCGACGCGGTGAGCCTGCCACCTTCGTAGAGCCCGGGCACGTAGTGGGCGGCGTACTGCATGATCGCGCTGATCTCGGCGGCGGTGCCGCCCACGGAGAGCAGGACCGACCAGCCGACGACCGTGCCGACCAGCCGGCCGCTCGCGTACAGCGGCCACCGGACGGTGCCGCCGCCCTCCGGCCTGGTGGCGCCGAGTTCGACCATGACCAGGGCCACCAGTGCGCAGAGCGCGCCGGCCGCGATCCAGGACAGCAGTGCGGCGGGGCCGGCGGTCTGGGCGGCGTACAGGGCGGCGAACAACCAGCCCGAGCCGAGGATGTTGGAGAAGCCGATCGCGGTCAGGCCCCAGAAACCGAGGTCCTTGCGGAGCCGGTTCTCCTCTGCCCGGGCGTCCGCGTCGCCCACGGTCCCCGCCGGCTGATACTGCGCCACGTGGCAACCTCCCAGACGATCACAGACCCAGGGGGCTCAGCGTGCCATGCGGCGCGTCACCTTCGAAGGAGCGCTGCCGTGGTCAGCCGCCGCTCTTGCGTCGGAACGACTTCTGGCTCGACGCCGGACCGTGCGCGCCGCGGATCTTCGAACCGGTCTTCGCGGCGCCGCCGGCGGCGTCCGCCTGCATGCCACGCTTACGGTCCAGCGCCTCGCGGAACTTGCGCTTCAGGTCGTACTGGCCGTCGGCGTCGGGCGTCAGGCCTTCGTTCGCGGCCTCGATCGGCTCCGAACCTTCCTGCGATGCAGACTCTGCAGCCATGGTGACCTCCTGGGTTCGGGCAATGGGAAGGACAGCTTGTCATGCCCGTCAGCCCTTGTGCGCCTGCGCCCGGTGGCGCGGGTGGACGGGCATGTCTGTGCGACGACTGCTTCGAGGGCTGTGACGAAGGCGGTCCGGTCGGGGTCGGAGCGGCTGAGCGGGGCGGCCTGCCCGGCTGTCGTCGCGGCCGCCGTGTCGACGAGCCGGGGCGCGGTCCGCGGCAGCGCCGTCACTCCGGCCGGGTCGGCGCGGTTCTCCGACGGGGTCAGGTCCGGATTGCGCATCGCGCCGAGCCCACCGGTCAGCAGGTGGGCGACCACTCCGTAGGGGTTGCCGGCCGTGGCGGTGCGGGCCGGTGCGGCGTACCGGGCCCGTGCGGCGTCGACCGGTATCGGGATGAGGAGGGCGTCCAGGAGCTGCCAATCGGCCACCATGTGTCCGGCGAGCCAGCCGAACAGACGCTCGTACTCGTCGACGGCCGCTTCGAACCGCCCCTTCATCACAGCCGGTTCGGCCGGTTCCATGGCATCTGCCATGAGGGACGCCGGTGGTGTCGCGCCGCTGTCGTACGGTCGCTGAGGTCCGGGCAGTCGGGCCGCGGCAAAGGTCGGGTCGCCCGGCTCCGCCGGTGCCGGGCAGATCCCGGCCTCCGGCCGGCGGTCGGCCGGCCTGTTCAGGGTGTTGGCGTCCTCCGCAGGCTGACGGCGTGTTCGAGCTCGAACAGGGAGTGGTCCCGCCCTTCGCCCTGTGGGCGCGCGACCGCCCACACGGCCTGCAGCTGCGCGTGCTCAGGCAGTTCATCGGTCACGGCTGCACCTCCATGCCGGGGGCTGTACGGCGCGGACTCTGAATGACTTCGCGTCAACTCCCCCCGGGCTGGGGTCTGTTCGACATTTCGACCACCATCGGTCGGGCATCGGTGTGACGGATTCCGGTCGTCTCCCGTTCCCCGAACGTCCAGCATCCGTCCCCGCTTGAGTCGTGTGCCGTCCCTAAGATCCTCGGAGGTTTCCAAGGAAGGCACTCATGGACGAAAGCCTGGCAATACGGGCTCGCGGGATCACCAAGTGTTTCGGCGACGTCGTCGCGCTCGACGGCATCGATCTGGATGTGGCGCAGGGGCAGATCCACGGCCTGGTCGGGCCGAACGGCGCCGGGAAGACGACGCTGCTCGGCCTGCTGCTCGGCCTGGCCGTCGCCGACGACGGCCAACTGGACATCCTGGGTACGCCCATCGGGCGGGCGCTCGCCGCTCCCGAGGGTGTCGCCGGCTTCGTGGACGGTCCCGGTCTCTACCCCTCGCTCACCGCCAGGCAGAACCTGGCCGCGCTGGCCGCCCTGCGCGGCCTCGACGCACGGGCGTCGGGGATCGACGACGTGCTCGGGCAGGTCGGGCTCACCGATGTCGCCGACGACCGCACCCGCGGCTTCTCCCTCGGCATGCGTCAGCGGCTCGGACTCGCCGCGGCCCTGCTCACCAAGCCCCGGCTCCTCGTGCTCGACGAACCGTCCAACGGCCTCGACCCGGCAGGAAAGAAGCACGTACACCGCGTCCTGGCCGACCTCGCGGCGGAGGGGACCGGCGTCGTGCTGTCGAGCCACCGCATGGACGACGTCGAGGCGCTGTGCTCGGAGGTCACCATCCTCGCCACCGGGCGGATCGCCTTCTCCGGCCCGCTGAGCAAGCTGGCCGCCGAGAACAGCGATCTCGACTACCGGCTGCTGACCTCCGACCCGCAGGCCGCGCGCCGCCTTGCGGCCGACACCTCCGGGATCCGCGTCGTCGACGACGCCGTGGGACGGCACGACACCGAGGCGCTCGTCGTGCGCGCGCTGGTGCCCGCCCTCGACGAACTGGTGGTGCGGCTCGTGCACGCGGACATCGCGCTGCGCGAGCTCTCGCCCGTGGTGTCGCCGCTCGAAGCGGCGTTTCTCGCCCTCACCGAGCAGCAGGAGAACAGCAGATGACCGCAACCGTCGCCGCCGGCCCCGACGCCGCTGCCGCCCCGCGTGTCTCGGTGGCGCGCGGCTACCGTTTCGAGCTGGTCAAGCTGGTCTCGCAATGGCGGATCCGGCTGCTGGTCCTCGCCTGCTGGATCGCGCCGGCGCTCTTCGTCGCCGCCGTGAGTCAGCAGAGTTCGCTCCCCGTCGACACGCTCTTCGGCCGCTGGATGCACGCCACGGGATGGGCCGGTTCGCTGGTGGTCCTCGGATTCTCGGGCACCTGGGCGCTCCCGCTGCTGACTTCGGTGGTCGCCGGTGACGTGTTCGCCTCCGAGGACCGGCTCGGCACCTGGCGCCATCTGCTCGTCGCGGTCCGCTCGCCCCGCCGGATCTTCGCGGCGAAGGCACTGGCCAGCCTCACCGTCATCCTGCTGCTCGTGGCCGGGCTGGCCTGTTCCGGCGCGGCCGGCGGGGTCGTGACGGTCGGCAACCAGCCGCTGGTCGGGCTCGACGGCCACCTGTTGTCGCCGGGAGACGCGGCCGTTCAGGTTCTGCTCGCCTGGGTCTGTGTCCTCGCCCCGACGCTGGCCTTCGCCGCGATCGGACTGCTCGGGTCCGTCGCGCTCGGGCGCTCACCGATGGGGCTCCTGCTGCCCATGCTCGTCGCGCTCACGACGCAGCTCGCCCAGATGCTGCCGCTCCCCGTCTCCGTACGCCTCGCTCTGCCGAGCTACGCCTTCATCGCCTGGAACGGTCTGTTCACCAGCCCGGCACAGCTCGGTCCACTGCTCATTGGCATCGTTGTCAGCCTGCTGTGGGCGGTGACCGCGACCGCGCTGGCCTATGTCCTGTTCCTGAGGCGGGACTTCACCGATCTGACGCACGACGGCTCGGGGCGCCGCGCCGTCACCGTCGGAGCCCTGCCGCTCGTCGGTCTCCTCGTTCTGACGGCCGTCGTCGTCGCCCCGGCGACCTCGGCCACGGGCTCCGGGATCGAGCAGGACAAGGTGCAGCGCTCGGTCGCCACGGCATTCGCTCATCTCTACCGCCTGCAGACCGAGCAGCTCAACCGACCCGCCGTCACCGAAGCCCAGCTCAAGGCGAGCGCTGCGTGCACCAAGGGCAGCGTCGGTGTCGCGGCCGAGGGGCCGGGCAACGACTGGCGCTGCGTCGTGTCCTGGCATCTCCCCGACGTCGAGGCCACCGGGTCGGCCATCTATCAGCTCGACATCACCGCTGACGGGCGGTTCATGGCCGACGGCGATGGACCGAAGGAAGTGAACGGCTACTTCCTGGTGCGGACCCCGACCGGGGACGGACCGAACCCGCTCTGGCAGTTCGACGGCAACGTCGAGCTGTTCTCTACCTCGAAGGGATAAGTTCATGCAGGTCACACGCCGTCGCAGGCGTGCCGCGAAGGCCCGATCCGGTCTTCTCGGCAGACGCATCGGCCGCCGGACGCCGCTGGCCACGGCCGGTATCACGGCTCTGGCCCTCACCGCCGCGGGCACCGCTTTCGCCCAGACGCACCAGTTCGGCACCGACCAGGTCGGCCAGACGACGCGTCAGGGCCAGGTCATCTCCAGCGACCAGTACATCGCCCCGTACGGGGACCGTCTCGTCGTCGACAACGGCAAGATCATGTCGTCCTCGGTCAGCCCGGACGGCACCCACCTCGCGGCCTCGATCACCGACGGCGGCATGGCGCTGTCGATCGTGGACCTCAAGAGCTGGAAGGTGCAGCAGCTCGTCGGCAACTCCGCCTCGGCCGACCTGCGGATCAGCGGCAACGACGTGGGCCAGGAAGGCCCCACGTATTCGCCCGACGGTTCGCAGCTGTGGCTGGGCCAGATCGACGGATACACCAGGTTCACCGTGAACCCGGACGGCAGCGTCGCCGATCCGACGTCCGTCAAGATCCCGGCGGACGGGCCCAAGCACGCGCTGGTGGGCGAGCCGGTGTTCTCGCCCGACGGCTCCACCGTGTACTCGGCGGTCAACGGCCAGAACCGCGTCGTCGCCATCGACGCCGCGACCGGCACCGTCCGGCAGAGCTGGTCCGTGGGCAACGCCCCGCGTGACATGGCCGAGGTCGGCGGCAAGCTCTACGTCAGCAACGAGGGCGGGCGTCCTGCGAAGCCCGGCGACACCACGATCAACTCGTACAACACCCAGGTGCCCGCCGACCAGGTGACCGCCTCCACCACCACCGGCACGGTCAGCGTCATCGACCTGGCGAACCCGGATGCCGCCGTATCGAGCATCAAGGTCGGTCTCCACCCGACCGCGCTGTACGCCAAGAAGAACGCGCTGTTCGTCACCAACACGGCCACCAACGACGTGTCGGTCATCGACACGACCAAGAACAAGGTCGTGCAGACCGTCGCCACGCAGCCGTGGCCGGAGTCGTCGGTCGGATACGAGCCCGACGCGGTGACGCTCACCGACGACGGTCATCTGCTGGTGACGCTCGGCCGCGCCAACGCGGTCGCCGTCTACCGGTACACGACCCCGCAGGAGCCGGTCAGTTACGTCGGCCTGCTCCCGACGGACTACTTCCCCGCCGAGATCGCCACCGTCGGCAAGCAGGTGGTCGTCTCCAACACCCGTGGAATCGACGCCCGCCGCCCCACGAGCGGCGCCGGCCACGCCACCCACGACACGACGTCGAGCGTGCAGCGGTTCACCCTGCCGAACGACCGCGTCATCAAGTCCGAGACGGCCAAGGTCTTCCAGCAGAACGGCTGGACCCGCGGCTCGGTCACACTGGCCCACGGCAAGGACAAGAAGAAGCCGAAGCCCGTGCCGGTCCCTCAGCGGCTCGGAGACCCGTCGACGATCAAGCACGTGTTCCTGATCGTCAAGGAGAACCGGACCTACGACCAGGTCCTGGGTGACGTCCCGGAGGGCAACGGCGACCCGTCGCTCGCTCAGTTCGGCGAGAACGTGACGCCGAACCAGCACGCCCTGGCCAAGCAGTTCGGCCTGTACGACAACACGTACGACATCGGCACGAACTCCGCCGAGGGCCACAACTGGCTGATGCAGGCCGACAATCCGGAGTACACCGAGTCCTCGGCCGGCGAGTACGCGCGCAGTTACGACACCGAGGACGACGCACTCGGCCACCAGCGCACCGGCTTCATCTGGACCGGCGCCCAGGCGGCCGGGAAGTCCGTACGGGACTTCGGCGAGTTCCAGCAGTTCCTGACGAAGCCGGCGGACGCGAGCTGGCAGAACCTGTACTGCGACTCCAAGAACATGGGGGCGACCGGGCAGGACACCGCCTACCCCCTGATGTCGTCCTCGCCCATCCCGTCCCTCAACTCGGTGTCGGTGCACGGGTTCCCGAAGTTCGACACGAGCGTCCCGGACATCTACCGGTCCGAGATCTGGAAGCGTGACTTCGAGAAGAACGGGCCGGCCAACCTGAACATGTTCTGGCTGTCCAGCGACCACACCGGCGGTCCGGCGAACGCCGCCGCCCAGGTCGCGGACAACGACCTCGCGGTCGGCAGGATGGTCGACGAGATCTCGCACAGCAAGTACTGGAAGGACTCGGCGATCTTCGTCGTCGAGGACGACTCCCAGGCCGGCCTCGACCACGTCGACGGCCACCGCGCCCCGATCCAGATCATCAGCCCGTGGGCCAGGCACGGTGTGGTCGACAGCCACTACTACTCGCAGATCACGATGATCCGCACCATCGAGCAGATCCTCGGGGTCCACCCGATGAACCAGAAGGACAGCGCGGCCAGCCCGATGCGTGGGGCGTTCAGCCAGAAGGCGGACGTCACGCCGTTCAAGGCGCTGCCCAACCGGACCTCGCTCACCGGGGGCCTGAAGACCCCGCCCTCCTGCGGTCTGGACACCCCGGCCCCGCAGAACCCCGATGCCGCTCCGGCGCCCTCGGCGAAGGTGCCGGCGGACAAGCAGAAGCTCGCGGCGCAGTGGGACGCCTGGAAGTCGCAGCAGCGGCTGACCGGGCGTGACGCCAAGCCCGACTTCGCGAACCCCGCGCAGATGAACCACTTCACGTGGTACCAGACGCACGAGTGGTCGAAGCCGTACCCCGGCGAGAGCAAGATCTTCGCCCCGAAGGACGTGCCGGGCGCCTACATCCCGTCACCGGAATCCGACGGGTGACTTAGGCGGAGCGCAGACTGAACCAAGGGCCCCTGACCGGCGTCACCGCCGGCCGGGGGCCTCTTCCGTCCCCTCGGCGCCTGTCTCCTCCGCCCAGCGTCGGCTCCAGGCATGCAGGGGGGCGAGCGCCTCGACGAGATTCTCACCGAGCGGGGTGAGGTGATACGCGTCGTCCTTGAGAGCGAGCAGACGGGCGCCGGTCAACTCGTCGAGCCGGGTGCTGAGCACGCTGGAGGACATGCGATCGCACCGCCGCTGCAGTTCACGGAACCCTGCCGGGGTGCGGCTCAGCTCCCACAGGATGCGCAGCGTCCAACGCCGCCCGAGGAGATCGAGTGCGGCCATGACCGGGCGACCCGACTCGGACCCTCGTACGGGTACGCCGGGCCTCGGCGTTCCCGCTTCCTTGCCCACTTCTTGTTCCCTGGCCACTTCTTGCTCCTCCTCGCCCACTTCTTGCGCTTCGATTTCAGAAGCATCATAGTGATTCTGAAATCGAAGCACGAGGGATGTAGGAGGCACGAAGGAATGCCGCGCATCGAACCGCTCACGCCGCCGTACCCCGACTCCATCGACCGCGCGCTCCGCCGATGGATGCCGCCCGGCGTGCCGCACGAACCGCTGACTCTCTTCCGGGTCCTGCACCGCAACCCGGAACTGGCCTCACGCATGTTCGCCCTGGGGGCCGGACTGCTGGGGCACGGACTCCTCCCCGACATCGATCGCGAGATCGTCATCGCACGGGTGACCGCTCGCACCGGCTGCGCCTACGAGTGGGGCGTGCATGCCGCGGTCCTCGCCCAGCAGGCCGGACTCAGCCCGGAACAGCTCCGGGCGACCACCGACATGGACACCAGCGTCACCGGTGCGTGGCCGCCGCGCCATGCGGCCCTGATCGACGCGATCGACGAACTGCACGACACGGCGCGCCTCTCGGAGTCCGCCTGGGGCGCCCTGCGCGAACACTACGAGGACGCCCAGCTCCTGGAGTTCCTCGTACTCGCCGGCTGGTACCGGACCATCAGCTGTCTGGCCAACGGGCTGCTCCTGGAGGAGGAGAACTGGGGCGTGCCGTTCCCGGCGCGGTGACCACGAGCTGCCTGACCGACGGGGCCGGCTCGGTCCTCGCGAGTTGCCGGGCGGCTCCACGACCGGTCCGCCGTCGAGCCGGACAGACTCTTCAGACACCGGGCCGGTCGGCCGTCGCACGCCGCCGACGGAGCATCAGTCCCGCGTAGACCAGGGCTCCCAGGGACATTCCGACGGCTGCGGACAGGTCGGCGCCGCCGAGGGCGGCTGCGACCGGGCCGGTGTAGATGCCCGTGTTGGCGCACAGGAGCGCCGCCCCGACACCGATGGCCATCGCGGCGGCTCCGGCGGGATTCACGCCGTGCCAGTACCAGAAACGGCTGTGGGAGCTCTGGTCCTGCAACGCGACTCCGTCGTAGCGGTTGCGGCGCAGCAGGATGTCCACGGCGTAGATCGTGAACCCTGGGCCGAGAAAGGCGACGGAGAGCTCCAGACCGCTGTTCATGGTGTCCAGGAAGTCGGACACGAACAGGGAGTAGAAGGTGAGGCCGAGCGCGATGGAGGCGTCGAAGATGACGGTGAACGCGCGGCTCCAGGGGATCCCGCCGGATTGAAGGGCCAGGCCGCCGCTGTACGCCGTGAGTACGTTGTTCGTGATCGAGCCGAAGATGACGATCAGCAGAAAGACCGGATAGAACCAGCCGGGCACGACCGCCCTCAGTGACGTCTGCGCGTCGGTCATGTCCACCGCCGTCCCGGCCAGGACGCCGAGTCCGCTGAGCAGGACGGCGGGCACGAAACCGCCGACGGCCGTCCACCAGCACACCGCCTTGCGTGACGCATCGGCGGGCAGATAGCGGGCGTAGTCGGCGCCGCTGCTCCAAGACAGGGGGCCACCCACCATGATCGTGAATCCCGAGGCGAGGACCACCCACAGCTCGTGGCCGTGGACCGCGGTGGCGGCAGGTGTGCGGTAGCCCCAGTCCGTGTGACGCAGCACGTAGTACGCCAGGACCACGACGCAGGCGGTCAGCGCCCAGGTGAACCAGATGCTGCACCGCATGATGGTGGCGTGCCCGTACACGCTGATGGAGAACGTCACGACGGCGGTGACCAGCACGATCGCCACCTTGACCGGGGTGTTCACGTCGATACCCAACTGCTCGGCAAGCGCGAACCCGGCGAGGGATCCCAGGGCCAGGCCGATCGCCTCGTAGGCCACCGCGACGGTCCACCCGAGCGTCACGTTGAGGAATCTGTTGCCGCGGACTCCGAACATCGCCCGCGTCACCACCCAGCTCGGCGTTCCGGAGCTTGGGCCGCTCGTCGCGAGGTACCCCACGCCCGCCCACAGCAGATTGCCGGCCACGATCACCGCGAAGGACTGCCAGATGTCGAGGCCGAGCAGCACCATCGCGCCACCCAGCACGATGTACAGGTAGCTCATGTTGGAGGCCGCCCACACCGCGAACAGGGAGCGTGGCCGACCGTGGCGGTCGGAGTCGGGGATGTGGTCGACGCCGTGGGTCTCCACATGGCCGGCGCGGTCGGTGACCGGCTCGCCCGGCTCGGGTCCCTCACTGGTGCCGCCAGTTGCCCTCAACGCCATCCTGACCTCCGGAAACCCGCTATTGGGACGCGCACCAGTTGCTTGTTGGGGCGGGAGTCAATAGCATCCCAGGTCATGACGTCAACCTCACGGACCGGACGACGCCGCTTGCCCGCCGGCGAGCGGCGCGCGGAGATATTGCGGGCCGCGAGCGAGATCGCCGTGAGCGAGGGCCTGGACAAGCTGACGGCGAAACGGGTCGCCCAGGCCGTGGGCGTCGTCCCGGGCCTGGTGGACTATCACTTCAAGTCCGCCGACGAACTCGTCGCCGCGGCCTTCAGCCACGCCGCGACCGCCGACAACGACACGGTCTTCGAGCACGCGGCGCGATCGGACCACCCGGTGGACCAGGTGCGGCACTTGATGCAGGCGTGGCTGCACGAGGACCGCGACCCCGTCAGCCTGTTGTGGCTGGACGCCTGGCAGGCGAGCCGGCGCCGCCCCGCGCTGCTCACCGCGGTCACACGGCAGATGAAAGCCGCCCAGGACCGTCTGGAGGCACACATCGAGGCCGGCGTCTCACAAGGCTGCTTCCGCGTCGACAACGCCGGTTACGCCGCGATGCACATCCTCGTCCTCATCGACGGCCTCAGCCCGCAGGCCGCCATGCGCACGAAGATCGACTACGCCGAGGTCCGCGAGCTGATCACCGCGACCGCGGAACGCATCCTCGGGCTCGGCGAAGGCGCCCTCGCCGCGGCGCGGGACCACGACAGGACCGACACGTAGCCAGGCGATCGGCCGACGCCACGCCCGGCCCGTCGGTCACGCCGACGGGCCCTGGACCCAAGGACACATGATGGCAACCCATCCGGCACTCCCCGTGGTCCACGACTGGTTCAGGGTCACCACGATCGACAGCACCCTCACACTGATCGACGAACCCCACGTCCATGAACTGCTCGACGCCAACACGTGGTTGGTCCGCGGCCGCGATCGCGATCTCCTCGTCGACTGCGGTCTGGGAGTGGGCGACCTTCCGGCGCTCCTGGCACGGCTCACCGATCGCGAACCGACCGTCGTCCTGACGCACGCCCACCTGGACCACATGGGTGGGGCCCACGCGTTCGCCCATTGCTGGGCACACCCGCTGGAAGCCGTGGAGTCACCGGAACTCGGATCGCTGCTCGGCTCTGTATGGGCCGCCCAAGGCGGCCTCCAGGACTTCGACCTGCCCCCGCTGCTGATCTCCGCGGTCCCGCACGCAGGCTACGACCCGTCGACGTACGAACTGCGCCCCGCACACGTCACGCGTCACCTCCCCGACGGTGACCGCATCGATCTCGGTGACCGCGCGCTGGCCGTGCTGCATCTGCCGGGCCACAGTCCGGGCGGCATCGCCCTCTTCGACGCATCCGACGGGACTCTGTTCAGCGGCGACGTCGTGTACGACGACGTACTCCTCGACGAGCTGCCGGGTTCCGACCGTGAGAAGTACGTCCGCACCATGAGACGCCTGCGCGAGCTGCCGGTCCGGATCGTCCGCCCGGGCCACGGTCCCAGCTTCGACCGGCAGCGGCTCTGCCGGATCGTCGACAACTACATCGCCTCGGCGAAGGCGCGGGCCGAAGGCGGCTCGCAGGAGCCGGAGTTCGGCCGGGAGACCTAGGACGTGCGCCGGATGGGCGAAAGATCGCTTGCTCGTTAGGCTCGGCGTACGACCTGCCAGTTGGAAAGAAGTTCTCACCCATCAGGAGTTGACACGATGCCGGCCAACGCCGCGGCTCATGTACGCATCGCCCGTCCGTCGCGTGACCTCGCAGCGGCGGAGCGCTTCTGGATCTCGGGACTCGGCCTCGACGTCCTGTACCGGCATGCGTCGGACGGCACGCCTGACGACCACTCACTTCTCATGGCCGGCTGGCCTGATGCGGCCTGGCACCTGGAACTCGTCCACGATCCCGCCGCACCCGTGGAGCCGCGGCCGACCGCCGAGGATCTACTGGTGATCTACCTCGGCGAACCGGTACCGGACTCCCTCGTGGAACGCCTCGAACAGCACGGCGGCAAGCGGGTTCCGGCGCACAACCCTTACTGGGACACGTGGGGTGTGGCGATCCAGGACCCGGACGGCTACCTGCTGGTGCTGTCCACCCGCGACTGGTCCAACTCCTAGCGCTCGCTCCCGTCAGGCGAGGACGGACAGGAGCAGGGCCATCCCGAGGCCCATCACACTGACGAGCGTCTGCACGACGGTCTGTGTCTTGGCGGCCTGGCCGAGGTCCATGCCGAAGGACTCCTTCACCAGCCAGAACCCGGCATGGTTGACGTAGTTGAGGCCCAGGGAGCCGGCGCCGATGGCGACCACCAGGAGCGAGGCCTCCAGCCCGCCGGCCGTGCCGATCAGCGGGGCGACGATACCGGTGGCCGAGACGATGCCGACGGTGGCCGAACCGGTGGTCAGGGACAGGAGCAGCGCGATCAGCCAGCCCAGCACGATCACGTTGAGGTGGGCTCCCTCGGCCGCGGAGGCGATGGCGTCACCGATACCGGAGTCCTGAAGCACCTGCTTGAACGCGCCGCCGCCACCGATGATGAGCAGGATCGCGGCGATGGACTTGAGGCTGTCCGTCAGGGAGGAGCGCGTCGCCTCGCTGGAGCGGCCACCGCGTACGAGGGTCACACCGAGCGCGAAGAGGAAACCGGCGAGCATCGCCACCAGCGGTTCACCGACGAACGTGAGCGCCGCACGCACGGTGCTGGACTCGTCGAGGACGGTTTCGGCGAGAGTGCGCAGCAGCATCAGGGCGACGGGTATGAGAACCGAGGTGACGGCCAGTCCCGTGGACACACCGGCGCGTTGCAGAGTGTCGGTGTACGTCCCCTCGGCCGGGCCGGTGGAAGAGGTGTGGGTGGTGGTGCCGGCCGCGTCGTTCCGGTCGGCTCCGGTGAACTGGGCCACGAGCACGGGGTCGGGGCGTACGTCGGCCAGGCGGGGCGCGATCCAGCGGGCGTACACGGGGCCGGCCAGGATGACGGTCGGGATCGAGCAGATGATGCCGACGCCGAGGGTCAGACCGAGGTCGGCGTGAAGGCCTGTCATGGCGGTCAGCGGTCCGGGGTGGGGCGGCACCATGCCGTGCAGGGTGGACAGCGCGGCGATGGCCGGCACGCCGAGCAGTACGTACGGAGAGCCCTTCGTGGCGCCGTCGTCCTCCAGGCGGCGGGCGACGCTGAAGATCAGCGGCAGCAGCACGATGAGGCCGACCTCGAAGAACATCGGAATGCCGATGACGAATGCCGCGGCGGCGACGAGCCAGGGGAGCCTGCGGTTGCTGGAGCGGTCGACGATGGCGTGGGCGATGGCGTCGGTGGCGCCGGAGTCGGACAGCAGGCGGCCGAGCATGGCTCCGAGGGCGAGAGTGAGACCGATGTCGCCGAGTGTGCCGCCCGCTCCCTCCTCGATGGACCCGGTCAGTTTCGCCACGGGTTCACCGGCGGCGAGCCCGGTGCCGATGGTCACCACTACGAGGGCGATGAACGGGTGGATGCGGAGCCGGGAGTTGATCAAGTAGATCAGCAGCCCGATCGCCACGGTGAGGACGAGCAACAGGTACCAGGTGTGCGAGGTCATACGGGCGGAGTGCCTTTCGGGGTCTGGCCGGGGGGAAACGGGCATGGCTCGGCGAGCCCGCGCGCACAGGGGCTGGACCGTCCCGGTCATGGGTGGGTGGGATGACGTCGGGCAGTTGCCCGTGGTGAAGGCCGTCGGTGTCGAAGCGGGCCGTCGGTGGACGACCGCCAGGTCACTCCCGTCCGAGGGAGGCCGCGAGGTCGGCGACGAGCTTGTCCTGCTGGATGAGGTAGGCCGCGAACGTGTCTCCGGTGGCGAACGCGTCGGTCCAGCCGTGCCGGTCGAGCTCGGCCTGCCACCGCCTGGACCGGTGCAACTCGGTCAGCACGTCGACCCAGCGCTTCCTGTCGGTGTCGCTGATGCCGGGCGGCGCGACGATGCCCCGCCAGTTGCTGAAGACCAGGTCGATGCCCGACGACTTGAGCGTCGGGACCTTGGCCAGAGGCTCGACCGGATGCTCGCCGGTGACGGCGAGAACACGCAGCTGGCCGCTGTCGACCTGGTCGAGGAACTCCCCCAGGCCGCTGGTGGCGAAGTCGACCTCGCCGTCGAGCAGCGCCGGCAGCAGGTCACCGCCACCGCCGCCGTAGCCGACGTAGTCGACCTGCTTGGGGTCGATGCCGACTGTCTTCGCCAGCTCCATGGGCAGCAGGTAATCCGGTCCGCCGGGTGATGATCCGCCACCGACGGCGAGACGTTCAGGAGCCCTTCGCCACGCGGTGATGAGGTCGCCTACCGTTCTGTACGGCGAGTCCTTGCGGACGACGACCGCACCTGCCTCCTCGATGAGACGGGCGATCGGTGTGGTCCTGGCGACCGTCACCTTCGCCTTCGCCTCATGCGAGGCTCCCACGACGCCGAGGCCCATCTGGAGCGCCAGGTCGCCATTGCCTCGTTCGTCGACGATGCGCTGCAGGCCGACCGTGCCGCCCGCACCGGGAAGGTTGAACACCTGCACGTCCGGCGCGATGCGCGTCTCGTCCATGACCCGGGCCGCGGTCCGGGCCGTGGTGTCGTAGCCGCCACCGGGTGTGTTGGGCACCACGATCCGCAGATCGCCGTCCGGCTGCGCCTGTCCGCCCGGAAACACCCCGCATGCGCTGACGGTGAGGAGCGTCAGTACGGCGACGGTGCCACGAAGGGCACGTGCGGGACCTCTCATGGCACCTCGCTTTCGATTTCAACGGCCGGGCGTCATGATTGTCCGACATGGCACGCGAGCCGCCCACGTTGTGTCAGTAGCGAAGATTGAGTTAATTGTGGTCACGACCTTCCGCCGCCATACCCTCGCGGGCCAGATGCTGGTGCTCCAGCTCGCCATCGTCGTGGTGGTGCTGCTGGCGGTCGCGGGGGTCTCGCTCGCCCAGTCCGAGGCCACCTTCCAGCGGGTCGAAGGCCGCAAGGTCGACGCGCTGGCCGAGCAACTGGGCGCCAACCCCCTGGTCCGCAGCCAGCTCGTGAGGCCCGTCCCCGAGGAGGCGCTGGCCCCGCTGGTGCACTCCACACTGGCGCAGTCGGGCGTCACATCGGTGACCGTGGCCGACGCGCAGGGCCGCATCGTCTCGTCCACCAACCCCACGGTGGTGGGTGAACGGCTGAGCCTGGGAGCGGGGGTTGCCCGGGGCCGCAGCTGGTCCGGCGATCTGACGCTGGACGGAAGCCATGAGCTGGTGGCCCAGGTGCCCGTCCTGAGCGCCGCGCCGCAAACCCTGGGGCGGCAGCTCGGCACCGTCATGATCGGAGAGGCCTCCCCCACCGTGTGGCAGCGGCTCAGCGGCGCCTCGTCGTACCTGCTCGCCTATCTGGGCATCGCGAGCGGGCTCGGTGTGATGGGTTCCTGGCTCCTTGCCCGGCGGGTCAAACGCCAGACGTACGGCCTGGAGCCGCGCGAGATCGCCGGCCTCGCCGAGCACCGCGAGGCGATGCTGTACGGCATCGCGGAGGGCGTCGTCGCACTCGACCCGCAACTCCGTCTGACACTGGTCAACGACGTGGGCCGGCGCCTCCTCGACCTGCCCGAGGACTGCGTGGGGCAGAGCATCGACGACCTGGGTTTCGAGGGGCGGCTGCGGGACGTACTCGCGGGGGCCCGGCACGGCGCGGCCGACCGGCACGACCAGGTGGTGATCCGCCGTGGACGCCTGCTGGTGATGAACCGGATGACCGTCACGAAGGACGGCCGCCTGCTCGGTTCGGTCACGACGCTGCGTGATCGCACCGAACTGGCCGAACTGGAACGGGAGATCGGCTCCTTCCGCAGCTCCTCCGAGCTGCTGCGCGCGCAGGCCCACGAGTTCGCGAACCAGCTCCACACCATCTCCGGTCTGATCCAGATCGGAGAGCAGGACGAAGTGGTCCGCTACATCCGCGCCCTCAACAAGCGCCGCCAATCGCTCGATGTGACACTCGCCCGGCGCGTGCGCGACACCGCCATCGCCGCGTTGCTGATGGCGAAGTCCTCTCTCGCCGCCGAACGCAAGGTCAGCCTGCGGATGTCCGCGGGGACCGCGCTCGACCGGCTGGCACCGGAGGACGCGGCCGATCTGGCCACCGTGATCGGCAACCTCGTCGACAACGCGGTGGACGCCGCCGCTTCCGATGACGACACCGGTGACGCGTGGGTCGAGGTGGAGCTGCGGCAGGACGCGTCCAGCGTGGAGGTCGTGGTCCGGGACTCCGGCCCCGGCCTGCCGCCCGAGGTCGCTCGGGAGGTCTTCGCGCACGGCTTCACCACCAAGGCCGCCCGGGAGGGCGAGCGCGGGATCGGCCTGGCCCTCACCAAGCTCGTCTGCGAGCGCCACAGCGGCGAGATATCGGTGGCCAACACCGTCGACGGCGCCATGTTCACCGCCCACATGCCGCTCGGCCGTCCCGCCGATGTGGCGCCCGAAGGAGTCGCCGGATGACCGCCCCGCACGACACGGCCGCAGGAGACGACTCGATCGACGTGCTCGTCGTGGACGACGACTTCATGGTGGCCCGGGTGCACCGCACCTTCGTCGAGCGCGTCGAGCCGTTCCGTGTCATCGGCACGGCTCACACCGGGCAACAGGCGATCGACGCCGTCGAGGAACTGCGCCCCGACCTCATCCTGCTCGACCTGTACCTGCCGGACGTCTTCGGCCTCGATCTCATCCCCCGGCTGCGCTCCGCGGGCCACGACTGCGACATCATGGTCATCAGCGCCGCCCAGGAAGCGGAGACGGTGCGCCGCGCGGTCCGCCGCGGCGTGGTCGACTACCTGCTCAAGCCGTTCGACTTCGAGGACCTGCTCCCCCGCCTCGAGCGGTACGCCGCCCGACGCCGCAGGCTGCTCTCCGCGGTCGTACGGGGCCAGGCCGACGTGGACCGCGTGCTGGGCGGAACTGCTTTGGCCGCTCCGGGCGGTGGTCTGCCCAAGGGCATGAGTGTCGAGACCGCCGCGATGGTCGAACGCGCCCTGCGCGAGGCCGCCGGCACTCTGTCCGCCACCGAATGCGCCGCCCTGACCGGCATCTCCCGCGTCAGCGCCCGCCGTTACCTCGAATATTTCCACGGCACCGGCAGCGCCGGCGTGTCACTGCGTTACGGCGTCGCCGGCCGACCGGAGCGCCGCTACGACTGGCAGGGGTGACGTCGCGGCGGCGTCCGTACTTTCGGCGGCAGCCGAAAGGGGCGTCCCGCAGACCGTGCTGCGGAACGCCCCCTGTGGCGGGTCATCGCTGCCCGCGGGCTGGGAGTCCCGCGGGCAGGTTCAGGTCAGGTCAGCGGTGGCCGCCGTGTCCGTGGCCGCGGTCGTCGCGGTGGCCGCCCCAGGAAAGGGTGTCGACCCTCCGGTTGCGGTCGTCGCGCAGCGTGGCGGTGTCCGAGCGGTTGTCCCACGCGTACCTGCGACGGTCCTGGTACACGTCACGGCCGCTGTCGCGTCCGACACCGGTGTGGACGCGGACCGTCGAGCGGGCCGCCAGACGGTAGTGATGGAAGGTGTAGGTGCGGCCGTCCCTGGCCGACAGCGTCCACCCATCGAGGTTCACGGCGTGCCGGGACGTGTTGGTGACATCGACCCACTCCTTGTTGAGGGAGCGGTTGGTGCCGTTGTCCCAGCCCGGGGAGTCGTACTGCGCGCCGGAGATCTCGACACGGTCGCGGCCCGGGCGGACGGCGGCGTCGGCCGATGCCGACGCGGCGAACGTTCCGACCAGCGCGCCGGCCGCGAGAGCGGCGGCAGCCGTACGGCGGGCGACAACTGACATGAAAGCGGACATGAATGCCCCTTCACTTTGTACTGCAGACCCGTGTACCGGCGTGATGTGCCGCAGGTCTGCGATGTGCGGGTCCCGGCCCGATGGCCGAGAACGCACAACTTGCCAACAGATCGTCCTGAATGTGCGCAAGACGTGAAGGCCGTTACGCGTCGCCCATATTTCTGTTGCTCTCATATGTATCGTCCATTTATGTACTGAAGGCACCAGGTTGACGTCTCGGCCGTTACCCCGCACGGCTCCGGCCCCGCTTCCGTCACGCCTCGTCTACGTCCCGTCACCCAGAAGCGCGTAACAGTCCTACCGCTTCCCACCCGTTCGGCCCCACTTCCGAGCCCTCGGACATCACCGGGGGTCCGCGAGCGGGAAGAGTCTCGTGACGACCTGCCGATCACCCACCCATTCCAGTAAGGGACCACGACGTGCACCTGGATCTTTCGGGCCGGACCGCTCTGGTGACGGGCTCCACACAAGGCATCGGAGCCGCGATCGCGACCGGACTCGCACGCGCCGGCGCGCGGGTCGGGGTCAACGGACGCGACCAGGGCAGGGTGGAGGCGGCCGTCGAGCAGCTCAGAGCCGGCGTGCCGGACGGTGACTTCGTTCCGGTCGCCGCCGATGTCGGTTCCGAGGAGGGCGCTCGACGCGCCTGGGAAACGTTGCCTGACGTGGACATCCTCATCAACAATCTCGGCATCTTCGACGCGAAGAACCCCTTGGACATCACTGACGACGAATGGCGCCGCTACTTCGAGGTGAACGTGCTGGCCGCCGTCCGGCTCACGCGGCTGTACCTGCCGCGGATGACCGAACGCGGCCGGGGGCGTGTCCAGTACATCGCGAGCGACTCCGCGGTGGTGATCCCCGCCGAGATGATCCACTACGGCATGTCGAAGACCGCTCTGCTCGCGGTCAGCCGCGGCTTCGCCAAGCATGCGGCGGGGACCGGCGTCACCGTGAACTGCGTCATCGCGGGCCCTACGCACACCCGTGGCGTCGAAGACTTCGTGTACCAACTCGTCGACCGCGACCTGCCCTGGGACGAGGCGCAGCGGGTCTTCATGCGCGAGTACCGCCCGCAGTCGCTGTTGCAGCGCCTGATCGAACCCGAGGAGATCGCCAACATGGTGGTGTACCTGAGCTCCGACCTGGCGTCCGCGACCACGGGTGGCGCGCTGCGGGTCGACGGCGGATACATCGACGCCATCCTCCCGTAAGGCGGCGCCCTACGATCGTGCACCTCGGGCCGGAAGACTCTTGGTTGTGCCTCTCCGCAACATCGCCAAGTAGGCTTGGATTCCAGGAAGTTCAACGGTCCGGCGACAACTCATGGCGTTCGTCAGGCTTTTCGCGTTTTCGTCAGACGTACTTCCTCGACCCCCAGCAGGCCGAGCAGCGGAACCCTGCCGGTGCGCTGGTCGGGATCAACGACGAGCCCTGAGCTGCGGATCCGGTCCAGCAGAAGTTCGGCGAGCGGCATCACCAAGTGCCGTCCCCAGCAGCGCTCAGAGGCATGCCCGAAGGGCAGATAGCCCGGCGTGGTGTCGGGGTCTAGTTCGTCCCAGCGCTCGGGCCGGAAGGCGGGCGCGTCCTCCCACAGCGCCGGGTCGCGGTGCGAGAGCAGCGGAAGCAGCAGGACGTCGTCGTCATCCCGGATCCGGCTGTCGATCGCGGGGTACTCCGGGGAGGCGTTGCGGAGGATGTTCCACGAGGGCGGCAGCAGTCGCAGGGCCTCGTAGATGATGTTGCGGTTCGGCGTGCTGTCGTCGAAGGGGGAGCCGAGCCACAGTGCGTTCGCGACGAGGGTCGAGACCGTGAAACACACCGGGGCGGCCGCTCGCCGGTAGACACCCATCGCGTACCTGCGGTCCTGGTAGCCGACGGCCTCGGCCGCCCGCCCCGCAAGACCGGTGAGGTGGGCGCCGGGTCGCGGCCAGCCGGGCAGCGCGGCGCCTGCGGCGATCACGGACCAGGTCAGCTTGGGTGTCAGTTCGAGGTTACGGCTCATCAATAACCGCAGACGGAGGGGGTCTTGGCCGAGGATGAGGTCCCTCAGGAGGAGGTGTCCGGTGAGAGGCCAAGGACCCGACAGGTCGACGTCCGGCGGCAAGGGGTGCCTCAGCGCCTCGCGGACGTCGTTGCCTGTCGTCCGGGTGACCGAGGAGGCTTCGTTGCGCGAGATCGAGCGGCCGTGCAGCGGCTTGAACGTCGGCCGCTCGGTCTCCGTCGCCCGGCGCGCGGCGAGGATCCGGTCGGTGACGTCGTGTCCGGCCACTCCGACGGTGTCGCTCTCGAGCCGGAAGACGTCCCGGCCCAGGTGGTCGTCCAGGAGGGCTGTCAGTCGCGGGGCGAACACGGTGCGGCGCGTGCGCGGCGCGGAGGTGAGCGACACGGGTTCTCCGGTGGCGGTGGGGGCGGAACCCCCCGCTGTACGGCAGCCGGCGTCGGGCGCGACGCTCGCTGCCACCGCACAGCGGGGGCGGGTGGAGGCGTGCCGGATCAGTACCAGAGATACCAGGCGTTCGCCTTCAGGGACTTTCGGGCCGCGGCCTTGTTGCGGATAGCGAAGAGAAGCTTCATCACTGCACCCCCTCTCAGGGCGGACGGAAGACACGCGACGGGTGCCGGGGTGAGCCGGTGAAGATCGCGTGCCGGTGGCGCGGTGAACCTTCCCTGCCGTGATCACCGGCCAATCCATCAATTCACCGAAGAGCGTTTCGCATATCCACTTTCAGACGATGCGTTTCCCTGCGTGTGCGGCGCTCTGCGGGAACCGTGTGCGGCCTCGAAAGGGGGCCGGGTTCGCCTCATGGCCTGGTCGCGGCGCTGCGGGTGAGACCGGGAAAGGGGGTGGCGCAACGCGCCGGATTGCGGAACGCGTCGTTCCCGCCAAGGCCGGTTTGGCCGGATGGGCAGCCCTCGCCGCCGAGCAGGCAGCGCTCTGAGCTGCGTGAGAAAATGGCGGGAGGCTCTCCATGAGCGAACGACTCAACGCATGGCCGTCGCTGGTCTACGAGGACCTGGCGCCCATGGTCGACTACGTGAACCGGCTGGTGCAGGTCGGAGGCAAGTACACCCTGGACGAGCCCTTCGAGGCCGGCTGGGGAAACATCGTTCTCGATGTCACCCCCCGCGGTCTGCGGACGCCGACTTTTCGGCGCCAGGGAGTCACCTTCGAGGTGCACTACCGGCTGCTCGACGGTGACGTGGTCGTCGAGTCCGATCAGGGTTCGGTGACGGTGCCCGTGTCCGACGGATCAGTCGCGGCCTTCTACGCGTCGTTCTGCGACGCGGTGGCCGACCTCGGTGTGCGCCCGCCGCGCACCTCGCTGATCTGCGAGATCCCTGGTGCGCCACGGCAGTTCGAGGACGATCAGGTCGAACGCATCTGGGACGGCGACGCCGCCCGGCTGATGTGGACGGCCTTCGACCTCGCGGCCGGCGGACTCGAAACGTGGCAGGCCCCCTTCCAGGGGCATCGTCCCCGGGTCGGTGTGATGTGGGGCGGTTTCGATCTGTCCGCCACCCGATACCGGGCACATCCGGCCACCCCGGAGGCCGACCGTCCGGCGTTCATGCAGAACGCCGCGCGCGACGAGTACGTATCGGTCGGGTTCACCTTCGGCGACGCCAAGTCGCCGAACGCCGGTATGTACGCCTACATCTGGCCCGAACCGGGCGGTCTCGAAGGCCGGTCCTGGGGTGTCGACGGCGCGGCCTGGAATCCCGGCGCGGGTCTCGCCCTGCTGCCGTGGTCCACGCTCAGGGAGACGGCCGACCCTCGCCAGGCCATCGTGGCGTTCGGCGACGCCGTCTACGAGGCGGCCGTGGACACCGCGGGCTGGCCGACCGATGTGATCGGACCTCGCTGCGACGGCTGGCGCATGAGTACGACACCACCAGCGGTCCGGGGCAGCCGAGATCAATGAACCAACGGTGGCCGGACGGCGCCGATCCGCGCCTTCCTTCCTGGTGGAGACATCACCTACCGGAGGCAAGCACGGCCAAGTGGTGCAGCGAGTTGGTGAGATGCTCCGGGCCGAACGGCGGGAACTGGATGTACTCCCGGATGTGCCGCGGCACCGCCGACCAGCCGTAGGTGAGCGTGACCTCGGTCCTGGACGGACCGATCCCTCAACGCCGCGCGTGGCGGATCTTCAATCGGCCGAACCCCATGGTCCCGGAGATCCGAATCCTCGGCCCGCCCGTGCCCGAGTGCCGCGGGGCCTTGTAGCGCAGGTCCTTCCACCCCGTGTGCAGACCCTCCACGTCGACGATCGCGTCGCGAGGAACCGTGATCTTGGCCCTGCCGGTGCCCACCTGGAGCTCGATGTCGACTGCCGCGTGCTCGAAGACCGCCCGGGACAGGTCCAGGAGCACGCTTCCGTAGGCGGACTCGACTCTGAGACTCCGAGGGACCTTCCATGCGCCGCGCCGCTTGATCCGTCCGCCGAGGGCGCCGATCGTGGACGACGTGCCCGCGTCCTCCTCCGGGAGCGAGGCGAGAGCCGGCGCGAGCTCGCTGTGCGTCCTGGCGGTCAGGACCTGCTGCAGACGGCCGTCCATGTCCTCATGCGAGATGTGCCCCTCGGCGTACGCCTCCTGCACACGTTGCACGGCCGAGTTGCGGTCGTCTTCGCTGATCGGGCGTGCCGGGTTTTCCTGCGGGAGAGTCACCGTTTCACTCTAGTGTCGGGAATTCCGCTCCCGCCGAGGAATCCACGCGGCCAAGGCCCGTCCCGGGGAATCGGTCGGCGCCTATCCCGACCGAGCAGGCGGAACGCGACTAGTGTGCACCCCTGACAAAACGTCACGAAAGGAATCCCTCATGGTCTCTCGACTCAATCCGTACATCAGCTTCGCCGGTGACGCCAAGCAAGCCATGGAGTTCTACAAGAGCGTTTTCGGTGGCAACCTGTCGGTGAACACGTACGGAGCGTTCGGTTCCGAGACGCCCCCCGGGTACGCCGACAAGGTCATGCACGGCATGCTGGAGGCCCCGAACGGCTTCATGCTCATGGGCGCCGACAACCCGCCGGGCATGGAGCTCAAGCAGGGCAACAACTTCTCGGTGAGCCTGAGCGGCGACGACGCCGACGAGCTGCGCGGCTACTGGGAGAAGCTGTCCGCCGGCGGCAACGTGGCGGTCCCGCTGGAGAAGCAGATGTGGGGTGACGTGTTCGGCATGTGTACCGACAAGTTCGGCATCACCTGGATGGTCAACATCAGCGAGGCCAGGGCCTGACCCGCATCGCCAAGGAGCGGAACCGGGTGAGTGCCCCGGTGAGGGTGCCGGAGCCGCACGCCGCGTGGAAGGCATTCTCCGAGTCCACACACAAACCCGGTCACGCGGCGTGCGGTTGATGCCCCGGCGGGGGTACCCGCCCTCCCCCAGGGCACGGGCCGGCGGCGTCGCGTCAGCTGCCCCTGCGCATCAGCAGACGCCCCTGGCGGAACCGTTCGCCCTCGCTCGGTTCGCGCAGCATCCGGCCCACCTCGGCGAAGCCGGCCTCGGCGGCCATCTTCGCCAGGTCCTCGACCGGCCACCGGTAGGCCGTCACCACCTTGTGGTCGAACTCCGTGACCGGATCGTCCCCTGACTCGAAGAAGCCGAGCAGAAGATGGCCGCCGGGCGCGAGTACACGGCGGAACTCGTCGAAGTACGAGGGCACGTCCTGCGGTGGGGTGTGGATGACCGAGTACCAGGACAGGATGCCGTTCAGCGAGCCGTCGGCCAGGCTCAGCGCGTCCATGGAGCCGACCTCGAACCGCAGGTCGGGGTAGGTCTCGCGGGCCAGGTCGATCATCACCGGCGACAGGTCGACGCCGAAGACATCGAGGCCGAGGTCCCGCAGGTGCGCGGTCACACGTCCCGGGCCGCAGCCCAGCTCGGCCACGGGCCCGTCCGCGTCCGTCCGCACGAGTTCGGCGAACGCGGCGAGCACCGCGCGGTCCAGCGGCTGTGCGTCCAGCGCATCACGGGTGACTTCGGCGTAGAGGACGGACACGGCGTCGTAGGCGTCCGCTGTCGCATTGTGGTGTGAGGAAGTTTCAGTCACAAGCGACGAGACTAGGGCCACGCCTTGTCGCATCGACGAGTGCCCCATGGAACGGGCCACCCTCCCCGCGACGCCTCCTTGTGAGGGTCAACTGCCGTCCCCAGTCCGTCATTTGGCGCTTGCCGGCCCATGAGGGGGCCGCCGCGCGCCCCATCGGTCACCGGCCCCCATTCGGTTCTGTTCGGTGCGCACGCCGCGTCAGTGGGTGGTCGATCGCTTCGACCAGCCAGTCCAACTCCGCCTGGTCTCCGAGTACGGGGTTCGAGAGCTTCCCGACGCCGTCGACGGTGATCTCGACGACGTCCCCGCCCCGCAGGGTGAAGTCGAGTCCGGGCACGATGCCGGTGCCGGTGGAGAGCACCGCGCCGTCGGGGAACGGCTGGGAGTGCCAGAGATGGTCCACCAGTCCTTGCGGAGGACGGTGGAAGGAGGCCGTGGTGGTCGTCGCCGCATAGGCGACAGCGCCGTCCCGCCGCACCTCCAGGGCGATTTTCAGGGCGGTCGCGTCCTCGATCTCCCAGAAGGGCGCGATGCCCGAGGACACCGCGGCGCTTCCCGCATAGATCTTGGCCTGGGGCAGATAGAGGGGGTTCTCGCCCTCGATCGATCGGGAACTGACGTCGTCCACGATCACGTAACCGACCGTCTCGCCGTGCCGGTTGAGCACGAGGCCGAGTTCGGGCTCAGGGACGTCGAGGTCCGAGTCGTCCCGTACCGCGATCGGCTCGCCGTCGGTCACGACCCGCCACGGCTGGGACTTGAAGAACAGCTCAGGGCGCGCGGCGTCGTAGATGCGCTCGTACACCGACTGCTCGGTGCTCTCCGCGACCCGGGCGTCCCGGGAGCGCTCGTACGTGACACCGGCGGCCCACAGTTCCATCAGGCCGTCGAGCGGCGGGAGCAGCAGCACGTCACGTACGGGAAGGCCGGGGCCGGCGGAGGCCGCGGTGGCCTCCACCAGCGTGCGCAGGTCGGCTGCCGGCAGTCGCAGCAGGTCGGCGATGCGCGGCGCGCCTTCGAAGGTGCGGACGGTTCCGGTCTCGTCGGCGACTCCGGCGTGTACGGCCCCGGTGTCGTCAGCGAAGCGCACGATGCGCGTCATCTTCGGTCCTCTCTGCGGGAGTTCGGGTGGTCCGACCCACCCAGTGGAAGCCGGTGACCACGACGGCCCCGGCGGCGGCGATCGCCGCGATGACATAGAGGCCTCCGGCCCCCGAACCGGTACCCGACTCGACGGCTCCCATCACATACGGGCCGACGAATCCGCCGAGGTTCCCGAAGCCGGAGATGAGCGGGATGGTGGCGGCGATCTGGATGCCGGCGAGAATCGTCGGCGGAACCGTCCAGAACACGGGCTGCGCGCCCAGGAAGCCGAAAGCGGCGACGCACAGGGCGGCGACCGCGGGTACCGGCGGCAGGAGCACACCGCCGAGCAGTCCGGCTACGGTCAGCACGAGGGCGATGCGCAGCGGCCCGCGCCGGTCGCCGGTGCGGTCGGAGTACCAGGGCAGAATCACCACGCCGAGCAGGGCGAACACCCAGGGCAGCGCGGAGACGAAGCCGATGCCGACGTCGCCGAGACCGTCGATGCGCCCGACCAGCGCGGGCAGCCAGAACGTGACCCCGTACACACTGATCTGGATCGCGAAGTAGACGAACATCAGGCGGAGTACCCGGCTGTCGCCGATGACGTCGCGAGCGCGCCGGGGTGAGCGCACGGTCGGGTCCGGGCGGTCCGCGGCGAGGCGGTCGGTGAGGAGTGCCTTCTCCTCGCCCGTCAGCCAACTCGCCTGCTCCGGGCGGTCGGTGAGGAGCCAGGGGACGGCTATCGCCAGCAGGACGGTGGGCGCTCCCTCCAGGAGGAACATCCACTTCCACCCGTCGAGGCCGGCCAGCCCGTGGAGCCCGATGAGATAGCCGCCGAGGGGGTTGCCGATGATGCTGGAGATGGCGACGGCGGACTGGAACATGCCGGTCGCCTTGCCGCGGTCGGCGGCCGGGAACCAGTACGTGATGTAGAGGATCACGCCGGGGAAGAAGCCGGCCTCGGCGGCGCCGAGCAGGAAGCGCAGCGCGTAGAAGCTGGTGGGGCTGTTGACGGTCGCCATCGCGCAGGACAGCAGGCCCCATACGAACATGAGGCCGGCCAGCCAGCGGCGGGCGCCGATCCGGTGCAGAGCGAGGTTGGACGGGACACCCAGCACCGCGTAGCCGACGAAGAAGACGCCGGCACCGAGACCGTAGGCGGCGGCGTCGATTCCCACGTCCGCCTCGAGGTGGGGTTTCACCAGCGCCACGTTCGTGCGGTCCAGAAAGCTCAGTACGAACATCAAGAAGAGTGGGGGGAGCAAGCGCCGGGACACCTTCCGGCGCACGCTCTCCAGGGTGGGCACCATGTTCATCGGACCTCCTGCGGTCCACGCTGACTCGCGTAGGGGGTTGCGGCTGTCTGTCAGATGTCTAGCCTGGGGGCGCCGTAGACATCTGACCAATGGACCGTAGCGATGGCCCAACTGACGAGCAATACCTGGGAGGCAACCAGATGATCTGAGCGAAACATCTGGCGAGCGCCGCAGACATCTGACATCTTGGCCATCATTCGCCGGAAGCCCGGAACACGGGTCCACCGCGCCTCGTCACCTCGTCCACCCGTCGCACACAGGAGTGACCGCCGATGACTGCTCGTATCGTCGATGTGGAAACGATCGACGTCCGCTTCCCCACCTCCAAGGACCTCGACGGCTCCGACGCGATGAACGACTCGCCGGACTACTCGGCGGCGTACGTGGTGCTGCGCGTCGGCGGTGGCGACAAGCTCACGGACGTCTCCGAAGGGCACGGCTTCACCTTCACCATCGGCCGCGGCAACGACCTCGCGGTCCAGGCCGCACGGGCGATCGGCGAGCGGGCCGTAGGTCTGTC
Source organism: Streptomyces sp. NBC_00569 (assembly GCF_036345255.1). Classification (NCBI taxonomy): domain Bacteria; kingdom Bacillati; phylum Actinomycetota; class Actinomycetes; order Kitasatosporales; family Streptomycetaceae; genus Streptomyces; species Streptomyces sp. NBC_00569. The sequence continues at coordinate 670,798 of NZ_CP107783.1, forward strand.
CGTCGCCGAGATCGTCGGCGACCTGGGCGGCTTCTCCCGCCATCTGCTCGGCGACAGTCAGCTGCGCTGGCTGGGCCCCGACAAGGGAGCGATCCATCTCGGCACCGCCGCGGTCGTCAACGCCGCCTGGGACCTGGCCGCCAAGCTGGCGGGCAAGCCGGTGTGGAAGCTGCTCGCCGACTTCTCGCCGCAGCAATTGGTGGACCTGGTGGACTGGCGTTACCTCAAGGACGCGCTGACCCCGCAGGCCGCGCTCGACATGCTCGAGACCCAGGTGCCGGGTCGCGCCGAACGGGAGGCGTACGTGCGCCGGCACGGCTACCCCGCGTACACGACCAGCGCGGGCTGGCTCGGCTACGACGACGCCAAGTTGGCCCGGCTGTGCAAGGAGGCCGTCGCGCAGGGCTGGGACGCGGTCAAGCTCAAGGTCGGGGCCGACCTCAAGGACGACATACGCCGCTGCCGTATCGCCCGCGAGATCATCGGCCCCGACCGCAGGCTGATGATCGACGCCAACCAGACGCTCGGCGTCGAGGAAGCGATCGCCTGGGCGGACGCGCTCGCGGAGTTCGACATCTGGTGGTTCGAGGAGCCGACCAGCCCTGACGACATCCTGGGTCACGCGGCCATCGCGCGGCGCATCGCGCCGATCCACGTGGCCACCGGTGAACACGCCCACAACGCCGTGATGTTCAAGCAGTTCCTGCAGAGCGAGGCGATCGGCATCTGCCAGATCGACGCCTGCCGGCTCGGCGGCGTGAACGAGGCGGTCGCCGCCCTGCTGCTCGCCGCCGCGCACGACGTGCCCGTCTGCCCGCACGCGGGCGGAGTCGGCCTGTGCGAACTGGTACAGCATCTGTCGATCTTCGACTACGTAGCCGTCAGCGGCTCGATGGAAGACCGCGTGGTGGAGTACGTGGATCACCTCCACGAGCACTTCCACGACCCCGTCCGCATCCGCGGCTCGCGCTACCTGGTGCCGGAGGCTCCGGGCTACAGCGCGCAGATCCGCCGCGAGACCCTGGAGACCTACCGCTACCCCACCGGTCCGGTCTGGGGCGAGTCCGACCGGATGGGATCCTGACCCCATGTCAACCAAGAGAGACGCGGACGGCTCCGGCGAGAGCGCACTCAGCGTCGTCGACGTGGCAATCAGCCGCCTCAAGAAGCGCATCGAGTCGGGCGAGTTCGCGCCGGGTCAGCGACTTCCCCCGGAGACCGCGCTCGCGAACGAGCTGGAGCTGTCCCGCCCCTCTCTCCGCGAGGCCGTACGCGCCCTCGCCATGGCCGGGGTTCTCGACGTGCGCCGAGGTGACGGCACGTTCGTCACGGATCTGCGGCCGGACCGGCTGGTGCGCGCCATCGGCAGCTTCCTGGACCTCGCCAACGACACCGGTCTCGACGAGATGCTGGAGTGCCGCAAGGTCATCGAGCCGGGCGCCACCGCGCTCGCGGCGACCCGGATCGACGCGGCCACCCTCGACGCCCTCCACCAGCGCATCGAGCGCATGCGGACGCTGCACGACCCGGAGGAGCTGGTCCGAGAAGACCTCGCGTTCCACGCCGACATCGTCGCCGCGACAGGCAACCGCACCCTTGAGTCGCTGCTCTCCTCCGTCACCCAGCAGACGGCCAGGGCCCGCGTCTGGCGAGCGCTCATCAAGTCCGACGTGCTCGCCTGGACCCACGAGCAGCACATGGACATCTACCGCGCCCTGCGCGCCCACGACAGCCTGGCCGCCTTCACGGCGGCCAACCGGCACGTCAACGATGTGGACGCCTGGGTGCGTGACCGCCTCGACGCGGTGCGGGACCGCGCCTGAGGGAGCAGGGAGCTGCCGCCACCGGCCGTGTCACGCGCGTCCCAGGACGACGAGCGCGACCAGCAGCACCGTGACGGCAGCGCTCATCCCGTGGGCGACAACCGCGGTGAGCGGGAAGTTACGTTCGGCGGTGGCATGCCCCTGCGAATGTCTGCCCCGGCTGGGCAGCCAGCGGAAGAGCATCATGAAGCCGAAAGCTGCCACGATCAGAACGACAGCGCAGGCGGCCCAGGCGGAGCCGCGCGCGTTGCCGACGAGGTACGCCGTCCAGGAGAGAAGTCCGGCGACGGCGAGCGCGATGTGGCCGAGGACGAGCCACAGCGGCAGCCGCGTCACGCCCGGCGTGCGCTGTTGCAGTCCGCCGTGTCGGATCCACACCGTGGCCAGATATCCGCCCAGGCTCGCGGTGATCAGCCAGACACACAGCACGGCGACACGCATACGCTCCCCCTCGGCATCCGTTGCCCTTTGACCCAGCACAGCGCACAGCGGGGACGACCGTTCAGACGTCCATTCATCAATTCACTCGTAGGGACGAATAGCGGCGCTAACTCCACCGAACTCGCCGGCCCGCACCTTTACGGCGTGAGGCATCAGGCAGCGGCGTCGGCGCAGCCGATCGGTGTGGTTGGCTGCGGCGTATGGGTCTCAGACGATCGTTCCGCAGCCCGACCGGGGACCGTGTCCCGGCGCCGAAGGCGGCGCCCCCGTTCGACCTTGAACTGAGCGTCGTACTGGCGGACTTGGACAGAGGGGCGAGGGAGCCTCTCACCCCGGACAATCTCGCCGCCCGGCAGCAGCAGGACGCTGCGGCCCGGCCCAGGCCGACCGCCGAGGACCTGTGCGCGGACGGCCGTTTCGAAGTGACGGAGCTGCGCGTACCGGGACCGCCCGGCGGGCCGGAGGTCACGCTCGTGAGCGCCCGGCCTTCCGGACTCGTCGGGCCGCTGCCGCTGCTGTACTACATGCACGGCGGCGCGATGGTCATGGGCAACGCGTGGTCCGTGCTTCCGCGGATTCTTCGCGAGTGGGCTCTTCCGCTGGACATGGCCGTGATCTCGGTGGAGTACCGGCTGGCGCCAGGGGCGCAGTACCCGGAGCCTCTTGAGGACTGCTACGCAGGGCTCGTCTGGGTCACCGCGCACGCGGCCGAACTGGACATCGACCCGGACCGCGTCATCATCGGCGGGAAGAGCGCGGGCGGCGGACTCGCCGCGGCCCTCGCCCTGCTGGCCCGCGACCGCGGCGGTCCCGAGCCGCTGGGACAACTGCTGCTGTGCCCCATGCTCGACGACCGCGGCAGCACCTTCTCCAGTCGACAGATGTCGGGCCTCGGGCTGTGGGACCTCACCTCGAACGCCACGGCGTGGCAGGCCCTGCTGGGTGATCGCCACGGTGCCGAGGACCTGCCCCCGTACGCGGCCCCCTCCCGCGCCGTGGACCTCTCACGGCTCCCCCCGGCGTATGTCGACGTCGGGTCGGCAGAGATGTTCCGGGACGAGGGCGTCGCCTACGCGGGTGCCATCTGGCAGGCGGGCGGCCAGGCCGAACTGCACGTATGGCCGGGCGCCTACCACGGCTTCGACAGCGTGGCGCCCAAAGCAACCCTGAGCCAGGACGCGCGCACCGCCCGCACCCGCTGGCTCCGACGCCTGCTCGCCGGCCGCCGTACCTGAGCCCGATGCCCCAGCACGCGCGCCACGGCACCGGCTTGGGGGAACAAGTCAGCGAGCTTGGAGAGTTGGTATGCCACGGCTCGACCACTATCCAGCGAATGGAACTGAATGTTCCGTTCGGGACGATATCTTGACGGCATGCCAATGTACGGTTTTGTCGGGACCTCGGCCGGATCGACCACGCGGCGACAACGCCGAGGCGGCCCACCGCTGGACCTGATGCACGGAACGGGGGTCGAGACCCCGTGTCGCTGACGCGCCCGGCGCTCGCCGTCCCGAACGCCCGCACCCGATCCCCTCTCGTATCCCGCCACGCCTGGGAGGGCTACCGCTGCGAATCGCGGCTGGTGCGTGCGGCCGCGCCGTGTATCGCGCCCTTGGTGCTGGTCGGCGGAGCGTTCCAGACCAAGGAGAGCTGGGGCCGTCTGGAGCGTGAACTGCTCGCGCACGTGGACGTGTTCACTGTCGACCTGCCGGGCTGGGGTGCCGGGAACGTTCTCCCCGACCGCCATGGCGCGGACTTCCTCGCGGACGCACTGGGTCACATGCTCGACGAGTCGGGTCTGACCTCCGTCAATCTCGTGGGCGGTTCGTACGGCACGGCGATCGTCTACCGCCTCGCGCAGCGGCGGCCCGAACTGGTCGAGAGGATGGTGCTGGTAGGGACCATGACGTCCATTCCCGGGCACGCCCGGGTCGCCATGCGCCGGACTCTGGACCTGCTCGTGGACCGGCGTATGGAGGAGTTCGCCGAGGAGACCGTCGCGTTCATGGTCAACGCCGACCGGATCGACTCCGTCACCGCAGGCTCCCGGGTTCGCCGCTTCCTGATGCGCCGGATGCTCAACCTGAGCGAGGAGGACGTCGCGAAACACCTCGCCAACACGATGCGTCTGCTCAGGCACGAGATGCTCGACACGAGCCGGCCGCCGGCCATGCCGGTACTGGTCGCGACCGGGGAACACGACACGTTCACCACTCCGGACCTGTGCCGGGACCTCGCCGCCACGTGCTCCGACAGCTGGTTCACGCAGGTGGCCGACGCCGACCACATGCTTCCGCTGGAGCGGCCGGTCGAACTCGCCGACCTGATCACACACTTCCTGACGGACGAGCCGTTGGAACAGCTCACGTACTGCCGCGGGGTGGAGCGGACTTCCCACCCCTGCCCGGCACGGTGAGCACGCCCGACGGCGTCCCGGGCAGCACGTGATCATGTGACTCTCGGTCAGCGCGCTCGTTGGTGGCGTATGGACGAACGCGAGTCGCGGCAGCCCAACAACGCGGCAGCGGAACCGGGTTGCGCGACTCCGGTTGAAAGGGGACCCGCACTCGATGCGCATCCAAGTCATCACGGTGGGTTCGACCGGCTCGGTCGCCCCGTACACCGGCCTCGCCCACCGGCTGCTGGCCGAGGGGCACACCGTCGAGATCGTCACTCACGCCAAGTTCGCGCCGATGGTTGCCTGTTGTGGACTCCGCATGCAGCCGCTCGAAGCCGATCCCTTCGAGTCGCTGATCGGCGCCCACAGCAGCCGCAGCAGCGCAGGGCATCCGTCGGACGCCCCTCGTTCACCCCGACGCCAAGCACTCAAGTCGCTACGGTCACTCTTCCGTACGACCGAACAGGCCATGCTCTCGTTGGTGGACGCCGTCCTCACAGCGGTGGATCCGAAGGCCGACCTCGTCCTGCTGTCGACCATGGCCGCCCCGATCGGCGCGGCCATCGCGCGCTACCACCGCATTCCCAGCATGGGCGTCTTCCTTCAACCCGATGTGCCCACTGCCGAGTTCGCCCCGTGCACGATGGCCTGGCGGAGACCGGGCCGCACCAACGTCCTGCGGGGCCACGCCGCCAACGCCCTCTTCGACACCCTGTTCCGCACGGCGAATCGCGCCGTCCACGCCCGTCTGGGTGTCGACCACCGCAGTGCCCATCGCCTGCGCAGCGTCCGTGAGCGCGATCAGTGGCCGATCTGGCACGGCTACAGCCCCTGGGTGGTTCCACGTCCGGCGGACTGGCGGCCCGGGCTGCACGTGGCCGGGTACTGGTGGCCGCACGAGTGCCCGAACTGGCAACCACCCACCCTGGTGGAGGACTTCCTTGCGGCCGGACCACCCCCGGTACTCATCGGTTTCGGAAGCATGATGCCCGGCGACCCCGAGGAGCTCGGCCGGATCGCAGCACAGGCGCTGCGCCGCGCGGGGCTGCGTGGGGTCGTCCAGTCGGGCTGGGCCGGCCTCTCGGTGGTCGACGACGACGTCATCACCGTCGACGAGATCCCGCACAGCTGGCTGATGCCTCGGACGGCGGCAGTGGTCCACCACGCGGGCGCCGGCACCACGGCGGCCGGTCTTCGGGCGGGTGTTCCGGCGGTACCGGTGCCGGTCATGACCGATCAGCCCTGGTGGGCCGCCCGCCTCGTGCAGCTCGGGGTGAGCGCGCAAGCACTGCCCTGCACCGAACTGACCGCCGCACGATTGGCCGACGCGCTCACCCGGACGACCCAGGACCGTGCGCTGTCGCAAAACGCCGCGGCAGCGGCCGTACGCCTTGCGCAGGAGGACGGAGCGGGGGTGGTGGCCCGCGCGGTCGCCGCGCTCGGCTGATCCCCGTCGACCCGCGCATGCGCCGGCCCAGAGCTCGCCCGGACACACCGAACGGGGGGCGCACCCCATCATCGGTTTGAGGACCCCCTATGACCCGACCAGCCCCGCCATCACACCTCGCCACCGCGTCGACCGCGTCGGAACACGACAACTCGCGCCCCACCACCGCCATGCCACCGCTGGACGCCTGGATGCACCGCCAGCAGAGCAGCGGCGGCACCAACATGACGGCCGCGCTGCTCGCCTGGTTCGAGGGGCCCCCGCCCACGCTGTCCGCCCTTCGCTCCTTGGCCGGGTACCGCCTCGCGCCCTACGAGCGGCTGCGGCAGATGCCGAGCGCGGCCGATCCCGCGGAGAACAGCTGGCCGCTGTGGTCGACCGGCCCGCGCTTCGAGGCCGCTCACCACATCGTCGAAAGCCCCGGCGCCGCCACGACGGAACTCGAAGCGGACATCTCAGCCCTCTTCACTGCGCCACTCGACCCCCGCCGCCCGCCCTGGCAGCTGCACCTCATCCCGACCACGGGCGGCTTCGTCCTCCTGTTCCGCGCCCACCACGCGTTGCTCGACGGGAGGTCGATCGCCACGTTGCTCCGCGCCCTGACCGACGAGACCGCCGTCCTGCGCCCTCCGCGAGCCGGCGGCTCTGCGACAGCGGACTCGCCCTCCCGGGCCCGTCAACTCGTCTGGGCTCTGGGCGACTTGCTCCCCAAGGGCCGCCCACTCCCCTTTCACGGTCCCGTGGACCCTCACCGCGTCCTGTCCTTCCGCCAGGTGCCGCGCGGGGAACTCGACGCCGCCCGCGCCTCGTTGCGCTCCGCTGCGCCGGCCGGGCGCGCGTCCACCAACGCGGTCTTCCTCGCCGCCACCGCGGGTGCGCTGCGGTCCCTGGGCGTCACCGCCCGCCCCCTGCCGACCGTGCCCGGCATCTGCGCCCTCGTCCCCGTCGACGTACGCACCGACGAGGAATCGCAGCTCCTCGGCAACCACTACGCCACGGTGCGGGTGCCGCTCCCCCAGCTGAGGGACGCTCGGGAGAGACTCGCCGCCGTCGACTCCTTCGTCCGTCGCGCCGCGATCGGAGCCAGGGCCCGTGCCCAGGCCGCCGTGGTCTCCTCACGACCACGCAAGATCACCCCTTTGAGCAACGCGGCGGGCCGTTACGTCGATTCGCCTCGCTACTTCTCCCTGCTGTGCAGCAGCGTGTCCACACACGCCGGTGAACTGACCCTCGGATCAGCGCGGCTCACCGCGATGGCAGGCATCCCACCACTCGGCCCGGGCCACCCCCTCGCGGTCACCGCCATCCATCACGGCAGCACCTGCGTCGTAACCGCCATCACCGACGACAACCATCGCGAACTGGCACAACCACTCACGGAACGAATCCACGACGAGATCCGTGTCCTGGCCGGCTGAACGAGTCGGGCAGGACGGCGGTCGGCCGGTTGAGGTGAAGCCGCTGTGCCGCGGTCCACGCGTACGTGCACCGCGCCGGTGCCGACGTCGTGGCTCTGGTCAGGCAGTGGTCGTCGGCGCCTGGAAGTAGTGCCCCTTGTCGAGGTCTTCGAGGAGGCCGGGGTGGGTCGGCTCCCAGGCAAGCAGTCCGCGGGTCAGCGCGTTCGACGCCGGGGCGTCGATGCCGACGAAGGCGGCCAGCCAGGCGAAGTGCTCGGCGGCGTTCTCTGGAGCCACGGAGGTCACCGGCACGTCGAGGTGCCGGCCGATCACTTCGGCGACGTCGCGGAGCGCGACCCCCTCTTCCGCGACGCCGTGCAGCACCGATCCTGCGGGGGCCTTCTCGACCGCGAGGCGGAACAGATGGGCGGCGTCGAGGCGGTGGACGGCGGGCCAGCGGTTGGCGCCGTCGCCGACGTATCCGGAGACGCCCTTGGCGCGGGCGGTGGCGACCAGCGTCGCCATGAAACCGTTGTCCCCGTCGCCGTGGCAGGTGGCGGAGAGCCGCACGACGGACGAGCGCACGCCCTGCTGGGCGAGGTCGAGCACCGCCTGAGCGGTGGCAGCGCGGATAGTGATCGGCGAGCCGTTGGCCGTGGCCGTGTCCTGCTCGGTCGACACCCGACCGGGCGCGAGGCCGGCCACGCCGGAGGCGATGACGAAGGGCCGGTCGGTGCCCACCAGCGCGGTGCCGAGGGCGTCGACGGCGCGGCGATCCGCCTCCGCGGCCCCCTGGAAGTCGCCGGAGAAGGCGATGTCGTGCTTGAAGGCGAGGTGGATCACCCCGTCCGACGCGGCGGCCGCGTCACGCAGTACGTCGAGGTCGTCGACGGTGCCGCGGACGACCTCCGCCCCCGCGGCGGTGAGCGCCGCCGCGGAGGCGTCGGAGCGGGCCAGCCCGACGACCTGGTGTCCCGCGTCGATGAGTTCGGGAACGACCGCGGAGCCGATCCAGCCGGAAGCGCCGGTCACGAAGATGCGCATGAGAAACCCCAGAAGAGTCGATGGCAGATGCTGCCAAGGTGATGTCAGTGCCTGTCATCAACGCTACACCTGATGTCATTCACTGTCATCACGTAAGATCTGCGCATGGGTAGATGGGAGCCGAACGCGCGTGGGCGTCTGGCGAACGCGGCGTTGGAGCTCTACAGCGAGCGCGGGTTCGAGCAGACGACCGTGGCGGAGATCGCCAAACGGGCCGGGCTCACGGAGCGCACGTTCTTCCGCCACTACGCGGACAAGCGCGAGGTCCTTTTCGCCGGTTCCAGCCATCTGGAGGAGGCGTTCGTGAAAGCGGTCGCCGACGTGCCGAAGTCCGCGGCGCCGATCGACGCGGTGGCCGTGGGCCTCGACGCGCTCGCCGAGTACTTTGCCGACCGCCGCGACTTCGCGCGCCGTCGGCAGGCCGTGATCATGGCGACCACGGAACTCCAGGAGCGCGAACTCATCAAGCTCGCCTCGATGTCAGCGGCACTCGCCGACACCTTGCGCCGGCGCGGCGTGGCCGAGCCGGCGGCGAGCCTGACCGCCGAGGCGGGGGTCGCCGTCTTCAAGGTGGGTTTCGAGCGCTGGATCGGCGCGGCGGAGGAAGGTGAGATGTCGCGGTTCATGCGGGAGTCGCTGGACGAGCTCAGGGCGGCACTGACGGGCCACTAGCCCGCCTCGCCCCCTCTCACGCGCTTTTCCGGCGTACGCGAAGCCCGTGCTTGCGTGCCCACTTCAGTACTTCGGCGAGTGCCGGGTACCGTTCGTGCAGCTGCTGGGCGTTGCGGTCGAGTTCCTCCATGAGGCGCTGCGAGCGGTGCTCCGTGTCGAGTTCGGCGAGGATGCGGTCGATCTCGGTGAGCAGGGCCCCCTGCAGTTGCCAATGGCTCGGGTCCTCCTGGACGGTGTCCAGAAGCAGTCGCGCGACGTGTTCGCGCTGGGCATTGGCGGCGCCGAGATGGCTGACCAGGCGGTCTTCGGCCACTTCCGATTCCGAACTGGTTCCGGTGGAGACGAGTACGGCGAAGCTGACCACCGCGTCGGCAACGTGCCCGAGCAGATCGCGCATCGCCATCGACACCTCGGGGTCGAGCAGCCACTCCTCTTCACGCTGTTTGGCCAGGTCCGTCAGGGTCCGGGCGATGACGCGCAGCACGACGGTGCAGATTTCGAGTGTGTCGAGGCCGGTCCGCAGAACGACGCGGTGCAGACGCCCCTCCCTTACGCGCGGGTTGAGCCGGAGGCTGTCCTCGGCCTGCCGCAGGGAGGCGTCCACGTCGGCGATGTCCTGATCGAGGCGGCGCGCCTCGTGGAGTCGTTCCGCAGCGAGTGGCCAGGGGGTCTCGTCGTCGAGCTGGTCGCCGAGCTCGAGGAGCAGGCGGCGCATGCGCCGGGCGAGGTCCTCCAGGGCGTCACCCGCCGTGTCCACCCAGAGGGGCGGCGCGAAGAACAGGTTGAAGGCGAGCCCGGTCAGGGCTCCGATCAGGGTTTCCAGTACGCGGTCCCATGCGCTCGACGCCACTTGGGTGACGCCGAGTACGAGCATGGCGCTGATCGCCACCTCGGGCACGAACTCGTTCGCGCGGACGAAGGGCCCGATGGTGAGGGACGCGAGGATGATCAGCCCCAGGCTCCACCAGCTCAGCCCCACCAAGGCGCTGAACCCGATGGCGATGAACACTCCGACGACCACGGCGTTGATGCGGCGGATGCTCATCTTCACGGTCGCGTACAGGGTCACCTCTACGACAAGGAGAGCGGTCAGCGGCGCGGTCAGCGGGACCGGTTCGCGGCTGAGGCGCAGGGCGATGACGTAGGCGATCGTCGCGGCGACGGTGGCCCGTAGCGTCTGCACCGCGGCCGGGTGCTTCAGCCGTTTCACGAGCCGGCTGCCGCTGGGGACACGGCTCAGCAGCTTCGTCAGCCGCTCGGGGAACAGACGCATCCTCAGTCCCTTCCCCGATCCGTGCGGCACCTCCCGGCCGCGTAGCCCGCCCGGGTCACGCCGAACGGCATCGGGGCGGTCGGCGCTCGCGCTTCATGCCCGTATCCGTTCGCCTCGCCGCGTCATCCCCGTCGCGTCCCCGAAAGCTTCGGCTGGTCGGTCGGCTGTCGACCGGCGGTGATTCCGGTGAGGATGAGGTCGATGCCGGCGAGGAACTCTTCTCGGTCGTCGTGATCGCGCAGTGGGCCGGCGACGCTGCGGGTGAACGCGTACTCGTCGGGATCGAGGTTGGCCCATACCGCCGAGACAGCACCCAGGAACGCGGCCCGGTCCGTGTCCGGCGGGGCCGAACGGGCGTTGGCCGCGTTCTGTCCGGCCACTCCGAGGATGTAATTCCACAGCGCGGACGCGACGGTGAACTGATCGGCGGCGGGCACCCCGAGCGCTTGCACCTGGCGCCCGATGTGTTCGAAGACCCGCAGCATCGGCGACTGCCCAGGGGCTCGGGTGAGTTGGGCGCCGATCCACGGGTGATCGTCGATCGCGTCGAACGCCCCGAGCGCAAGTGCTCGGATCGCGTCCTGCGGCGTGGCGTCGGCGGTGTCGGCGGTCATGGCTCCGGCGACGACGGCGTCGGTGGCGGCACTGAGGAGTTCGTCCTTGCCCGCGACGTGCCAGTAGATCGCGCCCGGCCCGGTGGCGAGCCGTTCGGCCAGCGCGCGGAACGTGAGTCCGCTCTCGCCCGCCGCGTCGAGAAGCCCGATCGCGGCCTCGACGATGCGCTCACGGGAGAGCGGCTTCTCCCGTCGCTCCGGACGACGCGCCCTGGTTGCCATGCGCCCATCCTGACATACGTCTGGAACCCCGTTCCAGCTTGACATCTCTGGAACAGAGTTCCAGTCTGACTCTGGAACAACATTCCAGAGATGAGATGACCTGCCGGATCCCCGCCCGGCAGTCGTGCACAGGCAAGGAATCACCATGACCACACCCGTAACGATCATCGGCGCAGGCCTCGGAGGGCTGACCCTCGCCCGCGTCCTCCACGTCCACGGCATACCCGCGACGGTCTACGAGGCCGAGCCCTCGGCCGAGGCCCGCGCGCAGGGCGGCCAACTCGACATCCACGAGCACAACGGGCAGCTCGCACTGGAAGCGGCCGGCCTCACCGCCGAATTCCGCGCGATCATCCATGCGGGCGGCGAGGCCACGCGCGCGCTCGACCAGCGCGGAAAGGTGCTCCTCGACGAACCCGACGACGGCAACGGCGGGCGGCCCGAGGTACTCCGCGGAGACCTGCGGCGCATCCTCTTCGACTCCGTGCCCGCGGGGACGGTCCAGTGGGGAAAGAAGCTCACCGGCGTCACGGCCCTCGGCGACGGGCTGCACGAACTGACGTTCATGGACGGATCCACCGTGCGCACCGAACTCCTCGTAGGCGCTGACGGCGCCTGGTCAAAGGTCAGGCCGCTGCTCTCCGACGCCGAGCCCGAGTACGTCGGCACGACGTTCATCGAGACCTACCTGTACGACGCCGACGAGCGGCACTCCGCGGCGGCCGAGGCGGTCGGCGGCGGCGCGATGTTCGCTCTCGCCCCGGGAAAGGGCATCTCCACCCACCGCGAGGCGGGGAACATCCTGCACACGTACGTGCAACTGAACTGCCCCGCCGAGTGGATCGCCGGCATCGACTTCACGGACGCCGCCGCGGCGACCGCTCGGGTCGCGGCCGAGTTCGACGGGTGGGCGCCGGAACTCACCGCGCTGATCACCGACGGCGAAACCGCACCGGTACCGCGCACCATCCACACGCTCCCGGACCGCCACCGGTGGGACCGCGTTCCCGGGGTGACGCTCCTCGGTGACGCCGCCCACCTCATGCCGCCGTCCGGCGAGGGCGCGAACCTGGCGATGCTCGACGGCGCCGAGCTCGGGCAGGCGATCGCCGCGCACCCCGACGACCTCGAAGCGGCACTCACCACCTATGAAGAGGCGATGTTCCCGCGCAGCGAGTCGGAAGCCGTGGATGCGCACCGGCTCATGGCGCTCTGCCTCGACGAACGGGCACCGCACAGCCTCATCGACTTCCTCACCGGCTGAGACGACCGGCCGCGCGGGGCCGGCTCAGGACGGGGCGCCGGTCAGGACTTCCACCTTGCCGGTGTCGAGAGAGTAGTAGGCGCCCACGACGGCGAGGTCGCCCTTTCCCACGAGTGGGGAAAGGTCGCCGTTGGTGCGCAGATCTGTTGCGGTCAAGGTGACCTGCGCGCGGGCCATGGTCTCGACGGGGTCCCCTCCACCCTTGCGGACCGCCTGTCGATAAGCCGGTTCCAGAGCCTTGACGATCGCCTGCAGGTTGCCCGGCAGCGGTTTGTCGTCACGCAGGGACTCGTACGCCGCCTTGACAGCGCCGCACCGCTGATGGCCGAGGACCACGATGAGCGGGGTGCCACTCGTCATGGGCCCGTATTCGACGGAACCGGTGACGACCGGCCCGATCGCCTCCCCGCCCGTGCGCATCACGTAGAGGTCGCCGAGCCCGGTGTCGAAGAGGAGTTCAGGCGGTACGCGGGAGTCGATGCACGAGAGGACCGACCCGTACGGCTCCTGCTCCTGAGCCACCAGCTCACGACGGTCCGGATCCCTGTCGGGGTGCTGAAGGTCCCCGCTCACCCAGCGCTTGTTGCCCTCCATCAGCCTCGCGAATGCCGCCGCGGGCGTGGTCGGCGGCGGCGTCGGGGAGGGGCTGGACGGTGTGGTGACGGCGCCGGTCGGTGCGGTGACGGCGCGGGTCGGTGTGCACGCCGCGAGCGCGACCGTGGCACTCGCAAGTGCGCCGGCGAGCAGAACCCTGCGTTTCGGAGACTCTGCTGCGTCCATCGGTCGTTCCCCTCTGTGCCGTGTGCCGCTCACACACGCCCGTGCGTCCTGACAGGGGCGATTGTGCTGCCAGGTACGGGTGAAGTGACGGCAGGCACGAGCGGGCGCGCGGCACATTGCCACCGGCGGGCTAGGGCGTTCCGATCGGATCAGACAACGCGCGGACGAGCGTGCCGGGCCCCGCGAGCCCAGCCTGGATCCGCAGGAGAGGCCCTGGGCTCAGCCGTCGGCGGCGAGGCGCCCCAGCCACTCGGTCAGCAGGCGTTGTTCCGCCCCACTGAGGACTGTCTGTTCGGGCAGCGCGGCACGCAGGGCGCGCGCGGCGCCGGCCGGGCCCGCGGCCTGCACGGCCGGTTCCTGGTTGGTGACGGTGGCGACCATGGACTCCCGGAGCGTCGTCAACAGGGCCGGATTGCGCTGGTCTTCGGGCAGTGACAGCCAGGTGAGGACCGCGCCGCGCGCCGTGGCATGGATGATCATGGCGGCCAGCTCCTCGTCGACCCTGAGCCATCCGCCGGCGGCGAGCCGCCGGATGCGCCCCATGAGGATCTTCATGCCCGCCTCGAACGCGGCCGACGAGGTGGTCGTGGGTTCGCTGTACATCAGCGTGTACAGCGCGGGGTTGTCGAGCCCGAACTCGACGGCCAGGTCCCAGCCGGCCCGGAGGTCCTCGATCGGGTCCTGCGGATGGGGGACAACGGTCTTGCTCGCGAGGAACTTGGCGAAACCGTGCTCCGCCACGGCCTCGAGCAAGCCGTCCTTGTCGCCGAACAACCGGTAGATGGCGGGCGGTTGCAGGCCCGCGGCGACCGCCACGGCGCGCGTCGTGACCGCGTCACGGCCCTCGCGCGCCAACAGCTCGGCGGCGGCCTCGATCACCCGCTGCCGGGGCTCACGCTCCGTGGGTGCGGTCTCGGACGCGGCGGCGGCCTCGCCGCGACTCCCTCGTGAACGTGATGGCATATATCGACGATACAACACGGGCGTTACCATCGTTAATATCAGTGTTACGGTGAAAGCGATTCCACTGGAACCATGCGTTGGAGCGAACCATGATCATCGTGACCGGAGCGACCGGACAGCTCGGGCGTCAGATCGTCGAGAGCCTGCTGGCACACGTGCCCGCGGACCGGGTAGGCGTCAGCGTCCGTGACCCGCAGAAGGCCCAGGACCTCGCCGACCGAGGGGTGCGCGTGCGGCAAGGCAGCTTCAGCGACGCCGCCGGCCTCGCGCACGCCTTCGAGGGCGCCTCACAAGTGCTGATCGTCTCCGTCGACAAGATGGGCGAGGAGGCCGTGCGGCAGCACCGCGCCGCGATAGACGGGGCGGTCGCGGCGGGCGCCCGGCGCATCCTCTACACCAGCCACATGGGCGCGAGCCCCACGTCGCATTTCGAGCCCTGCCGTGACCATGCCTCCACGGAAGAGGCTCTGAGGGCCTGCGGTGTGCCGTTCACCTCGCTGCGCAACGGCTTCTACGCCACGAGTGCGCTGCAGTTCCTGGGACACGGGCTGGAGTCCGGAGAAGTCGAACTCCCCGCGGACGGGCCGGTGAGCTGGACCGCGCACGCCGACCTCGCCGAAGCGGCGGGTGCCGTCCTCGCCGACGAGGGCCTCTTCGACGGCCCGACCCCACCGCTCACCGCCGCGCAGGCGCTGACCTTCGACGACATCGCGAACCTCGCCACCGAAGTCGGCGGCCGCAGCGTCAAGAGGATCACGTCAACTGATGACGCGTTCCGCGAGCAGCTCGTGGGCCACGGCGTTGCCGCCGGGACGGCCGATCAGTTGCTCGGTGTCTTCACCGCCGGCCGCGCCGGTGAATTCGCGACAGTCGACCCGACGCTCGCCACCCTGATCGGACGCGAACCCACCTCCCTGAGCACGCTGTTGCGCGAGCAGCTGCGCGGGAACTGAGCCCCACGCGTCCGGCGCGGTCTTGAGCGCCGGGCACGCGAAGTCAGGGGCAGTGGTTCGGGTGGGCCGAACGGTGACGGGCGTCGGCGTGGAGGCCGGGACGAGCCGGATGCGGTGGGCGTGCGTCCCAGTTAGAGCGCGATGCCCAGCGCGTCGCCGACGGCGCGTCCGACGCTCTCACGGGCCGGTTCGCCGACGACGGAAGGGTCCCGATGTGGCCGTCAGTCGCCGCCAGGCCACGCCGCCAGCGCCAGCTCGGCCACCTGGGACAGCTCGTCCGCGTCGGCTCCGTCCCGCGCGCGCTGCGAAAGTCCCTGCACGATGGTGGCGAAGTAGGAGGCCAGTGCCGACGCGTCGACCCCGGCCGGCAGCTCCCCTTCTTCCTTGGCCTGGCGCAGGCGCTGCTCGATGGCGGCCAGGCCCGCGTTACGCACGTCGCGCAGGAACTTGGCGATCTCCTCGTCCTGCACGGTGACGTTCGTGGCCGCGCTGATGGCCAGGCAGCCCGCCGGGTGCGACGGATCCGCATAGACCACCGCCGCCTCATGCAGGATCCGGGACACGGCGCCGCGAGCCGTGGGCTCCTCGGCCAGGGCACGCGCCGGGAACGACCCCACCGGCGACCGCCCGTACACCTCGACAGCCTCCCTGAAGAGCGCCTTCTTGTCGCCGAACGCCGCGTACAGACTGCCCGGGCGGATGCCCATCGCCTCCGTCAGTTCGCCCAGCGAGGTCGCCTCGAATCCGCGCTCCCAGAACAGCCGAATGGCCGCCTCCAGCGCCGCGTCCCGGTCGAACGTGCGCGGTCGCCCGCGTGCCTTGCTCATGCCCACCATTCTAGAGCGCTCGCTCAAAAACTCATGCTACGGTCCATTCTTGAGCAGTCACTCAACAAATGGCGCGACCCAAGGAGGCCTCTCGCCCCATGAACGGACATCTGGACACGCAACCGGCCGGTCAGGCGAAGAGGCCTGCGGGCGAACAGGCAGAGAGGCGTCCGGGCGAACAGCTGAACGCGCATCGGCACGACGAGGGGCACACCGTCGCCGGGTGGGCCGGCTTCGCCGTTGCCACCGGCGGAGCGATCATCACCGGCCTCGGCATCTGCGGCCGGCGACCCGGGATCTGGCTGGGGATCTGCGTCCTGGCTTCGGCAGCGCTGGTCACATGGGGTCTGCACCTCGCGGGCTGGGGCAAGCCGCCCGGCCCGCGGGCTTCGGATCTCAGGGGCCGGGACCGCGCCGCACGCAACGGGCACGCCGACTGCCTCGGGTGCCGGATGGCCGGGCGACGCGGGGTTCCGGTGCGTCCGGCCGTCACCCCCGAGCCCACCGTCACACCCGCGGAAGCGCCGTCCCCCGCCGACCTCTGACACGGGAGACGACCAGGGCACATCCGGCCGCCATGAACTCACTCCTCACGACCGCTGGCGTTATGCAGGTGAATACCTGCATAATCGAAGTGTGAGCCACGAAGCAACAGCGATGGACCAGGTCTTCAAAGCGCTGGCCGATCCCACCCGGCGGCGGCTGCTCGACCGTCTGCGCGAGCACAACGGCCAGACGTTGCGCGAGCTGTGCGACCGCCTGGACATGGCGCGCCAGTCGGCCACCCAGCATCTCGACATCTTGGAGCGCGCCGGCCTCGTGACCGTCGTCCGGCGCGGACGCGAACGGCTTCACTACCTCAATCCGGCCCCGATCCACGAGATCGAGGAACGCTGGATCTCCGAGTTCGACAAGCCCCGTCTGCAAGCTCTCAGCGCCATCAGGAACCAGGCAGAGGAGTACGCCATGACCAGCGGATCAGCATCCGTACCGTCCTACGTCTACGTCACCTACATCCGGGCCCGCGCGGAGCAGGTGTGGCAGGCCCTGACGGACGCAGACCTGACGGCGCGCTATTGGGGACACGCCAACGTCTCCGACTGGCAGCCGGGCTCGGACTGGGAGCACCGACGCGTCGACGGATCGGGGGCCGTCGACGTCGTCGGTCAGGTCCTCAAGGCCGAGCCGCCGACACGTCTGGTCATCACGTTCGAGGACGCCCCGGACGCCCAGCCGCCGCGCGACCCGTCCGTGGTCACCTTCCTCGTCGAGCCGCACGAAGACATCGTCCGGCTCACCGTGACCCACGAGAACCTTCCCAACTCGGAAATGCTGAACGGCATTTCACAGGGATGGCCGGCCGTACTCGCGAACCTCAAGTCGCTGCTCGAGACCGGCGAGGTGCTCCCGCAGGCGCCGTGGAGCATGTCGAGCTCGCATGCCTGAAGCGGCAGGAACGACCGCCTCCTGCCCACAGCCACTCCGCCCAGAACTCAAGGAAGAAGACATGGTGGACACCGCTTCTCTTCGGGACGCCTACCGCACGCTGCTGGACGCCGCCTCCACAGTGGCCGGCTCCGGGGAGACGCGCCCCGTCCCGCCCACGGGCGAGTGGAACGCCGATCAGATCCTGGCCCACGTCGCCCTCGTCAACGCCACCACCATCGCCACCGTCTCCGCCGCGTCCGCGGGAGCACCCACGACGTACGACACCCGCACGGCGCACGACATCTGGACCATCGAGCACGTCATCGAGCTCGCCGGCGGCAACGCGGGGCTCCGGGAGCGTATCCGCCTCCAGGCGGACGCTCTCTGCGCTCTCGGCGGCCCGATGCTGAGCGCGACCGAACTCGCCACGCCGGTGCCCGCCTTGCTGCTGTCCCACGACAAGGTCCTGGTCAATCAGCCCCTCCCGCTCAGGGACCTCATCGCGGGCCTGGCGGACGTGGAACTGCCCGGCCACACCCGACAGCTCCTGGCCCTGCTGCCGCAACCGGCTGTGGATGACTAGGGGCTGGAAGACCGCCGGCCCTCAGCGCGCCCGCACCACATCCAGTTCCGCCACCGCCGCGAACCGGTTCTGGTCGCCGTGTTCGCTCAGTGCCCGCAGGGCGACATGGCGCGCGGTGACCGGGGCCACCGGGACGACGTACTCGGTGCGGTCGTTCGGGAAGGTGCCGGTCGCCACCTTCCGCCAGGTGGCTCCGTCGTCGGACACCAACACCTCGTACGCCTTCACCCGGCCGTTCGTGCCGCCGTCCTGACGTGGCATGTAGCGGATGCCGGAGAGATGTTGCTCGCGGCCGAGGTCGATGGAGAGTTGCTGGGGAAGTCCGGCGCTGTAGTCACTGTGCCAGTGCGTGTACGGGTCGTTGTCGACGGCTCGTGAGGCCTGGCCGGGTTCGCCGGTGGTCTCCTGGCTCGTGGCGGTCGCCGTCCAGCCGTCTTGACTCAGCATGCCCGGGTTCTCGCCGATGTCCCCGGTGACGGGCAGGGGCAGGGCGTCGCCGACCTGGTCGTAGCAGTCCAGGAAGGGACGTACGTCGGAGCCCGCCGGGGTGGCCCAGGTCCGCTCGGCGACGACGGCCAGGGGCCGCCGGGCGAAGTAGTCGACCCAGCCGAGCGAGAAGGTCTGGGTGTGGTCCGACCAGCGGGCGACGCGGTAGCCCAGGATGCCGTCCCGCTGCACGAACGCGTAGTCGCGGTAGGTGGTGCGGATGTCGAAGAAGCCGTAACTGCCGGGCGTGGCACCGAATCCCGGGCTCACGTACAGGGGTCCGTCCTGGGTGCCGATGGTCCGGTACCCCTTCGCGGCCCGGCCTTCAGGGCTCGACAGCCACTCGTTGACCACGATCCGTTCGTCGGGGGTGATACTGGTGGGCTGCTGGTAGTCCCACCACTGCCAGACCTGGGTGGTCTTTCCGTGGTCACGTACGGTCCGGTCGAGGTCGTTGATGAATTCGACGAGCGCGTCGCCGACGTAGGGGTACCCCTTGGCCTTCTGGTAGGCGACGAGTTCGGGGCACGCCTTCTGTGCCGCCTCCGGCGGTACTTCATCCGTGCCGATGTGGATGTAGGGGCTCTTCCTGAAGATGTCGGCGACCTCCGCGACGAGGTCGCGGGCGAAGGCGCGACGAGGTCGCGGGCGAAGGCGCGGGTGGCGGGCTTGGTGTAGTCAAGGGTCCAGTGGCCCAGGTCCGAGCCCTCCCAGCTGATGCCGGGGCGGGCCATCGACGCGCAGGAGAAGGCGAGTTCGGGCTTGGCGTTGCCGATGGCCACGGAGTGTCCGGGCAGGTCGATCTCCGGGACGACGGTCACCCCGTACCGCTCGGCGTAGTCCTCCAGATCTCTCAATTCCCTTTTGGTGTAGTGCTGTTCGGCGACGATCTCCGGATACTTCGCACTCTCGATGCGGTAGCCGTTCCAGTCCGAGAGGTGGAGGTGGAAGGTGTTGAGCTTGTACCACGCGCTCTGGCGGATCTGCTGCTTCAGATAGTCGACGGGGAAGTATTTGCGGCCGACGTCGAGCATCTGCCCGCGATCGCCGAACAGTGGCCAGTCGGTCGCCGTCCCCCGGTCGACGGAGTGCGCCCTGGGCGAGGTGCGCAGCGCCTGGAGGAGGGTGCGGGTGCCATGAATGACGCCTTCCCGCGATGCACCGGTCAGGCGGGCGGCGCTTTCGAGGGTGAGACGGTACGCCTCCCTGCCCGCCGCACCCGGCACGTCGCCGACCGCCAGCCCGATGTCGTGCGTACTCGGGGTTCCGGACACGATGGGCGGACGCACCCCCTCCTGCGCGTCCAACTCCCCCGCCAGGAGCTCCGCGGTGGTCCGGAGTTCAGCCACCGCGGAAGGGGCGATGACGATGCGCGTGTGCGGTGTCAGTTCCCAACTCCCCTGCCCGCCTTGCCAGGAGCGCAGCGACGGGACCGTCACGGGGGCAGGGTTGGCCCCCACGGCATGGGCGGCGGGCGCGCCGAGTGTGGCGCCGAGCAGCACACCCGCGACGACAGGGACGAGCAGGGAGGCCAGCCGGATACGTGGGTGGCGAGCCGGGCGTGACATCATGCGGGCCCCTTCGAGGTGCTGCGGCAGAAGGCTGGACTCTCGGGCACTCGGGCACTCGGACCTGGCAGGACCACATCATCGACGGTGCGTAATTATGCGTCAATATGCAGTGCAGCAAGCATGATTGAGCATGCCGACGGGCGAGACGGGACTGGGCGAAGCGAGTGACCCGGTGCGCGCCGATGATTTTGCTCGGGCGCCGCAGTCATCATTCAGTGATCGTGGTGATCCGCGGGCGAGTAGCCGTACGGGCCACCGGCCGAACGACCGGAAGACCGGACCACCTGCCAATCACCTGCCGAACGGTACGAAACACACCAGGAGACCTTGAGATGCGCACTCTGATCAGCACCGCCTTCGTCTCGCTCGACGGCGTCGTCGAGGCCCCGGGTGGCGAGCCCGGCTACCGGAACTCCGGGTGGACCTTCAAGGACGTCGAATTCCTCCCGGAGGCGTTCGAGATCAAGGGCCGCGAGCAGCAGGAGGCCGCCGCCATGATGATGGGCCGCGTCAGCTACGAGGCGTTCAGCCCCGTCTGGCCCGGCATGGAGGAATTCGCCCAGTACAAGGCCATGCCCAAATACGTCGTCTCCACCACCCTCACCGAGGACGAGCTCGTCTCGGACTGGGGCGAGACCACGATCCTGCGCTCCCTCGACGAGGTCGCCGCGCTCAAGGAGACCGAGGGCGGGCCGATCATCATCCACGGCAGCGCCGCCCTCAACCGGAGCCTCTCCGACGCCGGCCTCATCGACCGCTACCACCTGCTTGTCTTCCCGCTGCTGCTCGGCGCGGGCAAGCGCCTGTTCAGCGACACGGACAAGGACACCCAGAAGCTCAGGCTCGTCGAGTCCGAGGCGTACGCCAACGGCCTGCAGAAGCAGGTGTTCGACGTCGTCCGCTGACGGCGCGGGACCGCACAGGACGCCCGCTCCGATCAGCGACCCTCAATCAGGGTCCTCGATCAGGGACCCCGACTGAGGCTTCCCATCAGGGCCCTTGCTGCAAGCGCACACGCGCGTGGCCGTGGGCCCTGATCATCCGCGCCCCGACGTGAGCGCCCTCAGTGGAACGTGAAGCGGCCGTGGCCTCTTGTTCACGCGGCCCGCGGCGGCCAGTTCTTGATGGTCTTGGGGCGGGGCGCCGCGTACGTGCGTACCTTCGAGGTGGAGAGGCCGAGGCGGACGAGGGACTCGGCGATGGTGACGGCCGCCGCGACGCCGTCCACGACGGGGACACCGGTGCGCTTGACGACTCGCTCGGTGAGGCCGGCCATGCCGCCGCAACCGAGGCAGATCACCTCGGCCCGGTCGCGTTCGACGGCCTGGGCAGCCTGTTCCACGATGGCCTCGACGGCGGCTTCCTCGTCGCTCTCCAGGTCCAGTACGGCCATTCCGCTGGCCCGCACCGACGCGCAGCGGTCCGAGAGACCGGCGAGCTTGAGCCGGTCCTCGATGAGCGGCACGGTCCGGTCGAGCGTGGTGACCACGGAGTAGCGGTGGCCCAGGAACTGCGCGGTGCTCGCGGCGGCTTCCGTGATGTCGACGACCGGGACGTCGAGGAGTTCCTGGAGCCCCTCCCGTCCGTGCTCGCCGTACCCGGCCTGGATGACGGCGTCGAAGGGGTGCGGGTAGGAGCGGACCGCCTCCATCACCGCGACGGCCGCGAGGTAGCTCTCGTAGTTGCCTTCCACCGACTCCGCGCCGAACGGCGGAGTGAGGGGCACGATCTCCGTTCCCGGTGAGGCGACGGCGGCGGCCTGGGCGCCGATGCTCTCGGTCATCGAGGCGGTGGTGTTGACGTTGACGACGAGGATGCGCATTTCTGGGCTTTCTTTGCCGGGTCCGGCCTGGGCCGGAGGCGGTACGAGGGTGGTGCGGAGCAGTCAGGCGGCGTCGACCGCGATGGCCTCACCGTCGACATCCCGGGTCGCCTTCTTGCGGTCGGCGAGGACCAGGTAGACGACGGCGGAGAGGATCGCGCCGATGAACCAGGAGAACCCGGAGGCGGACTTGAAGGCGGGGACCAGCGCGATGACGACGGCGACGGCCGCGGCGGGCACGAAGGCGGCGATGGCCTTCATGTGGAACCCGCGCTGGTAGAAGTAGTCGCCCTGCTGGTCGTCGGTGTAGAGGTCGGGGACGTTCACGCGGGTTTTGCGGACCAGCCAGTAGTCCGCCATGACGACGCCGAAGATGGGGCCGAGCAGTGCTCCGAGGCCGCCGAGGAAGTAGTTCACCACGGTGGGGTTGTCGTAGAGGTTCCACGGCAGGATGACCAGGCCGATGACGGCGCTCACCACGCCGCTGCGACGGAAGTCGAGCGTGCGTGGGAACAGGTTGACGAGGGCGTAGATCGGCGCCACGAAGTTCGCCATGAGGTTCACCGCGATCGTCAGCGTGATGAACGCGAGTGACGCCGCGGCCATCAGGAACGTGTTGGGGATCGAGCGCACGATGTCCTCGGGCCCGGTGATGACCTCGCCGTTCAGCTTGAACTGGGCCCCGCTGAGCACGACCACGATGCCGGCGAAGAACAGCATGTTGACCGGGATGCCGACGAGGTTGCCGCGCACGATCGCCCGGCGGCTCTTGGCGGAGCGTGTGAAGTCGCAGAAGTTGAGCACGAAGGTGCCGTAGATGACGACCCAGAGGGCGGCGCTCTCGAAGATCTGGCGCCACATGTCGAGGCCGTGCGGCGCGTGCCCGGTCGACATGGAGATGGAGCCGTCGGCGCGGATGAACATCCAGATCGCCAGGGCGGACATAGTGATGAGGATCGTCGGTGCCGCGAACGCCATGTACTTGCGGATGAGTTCCATGCCGTAGCTGACGATGACGACCTGAATGACCCACAGGGTCAGGAACGTCGCCCAGCCCAGGGTGGAGAGTCCGAGGATCGAGTTCTCGTCGAGCGAGCGCAGCCCGGGGAAGAGCACCTTGACGAGCGCGCCCAGCACGGACGCCGCCAGGTACGTCTGGATGCCGAACCATGCGATGGCCACGACGCCGCGGACGATGGCCGGGATCTGCGCTCCCTTGACGCCGAAGGCGATGCGGCTCATGACGGGGAACGGGACACCCGTCTTGTTGCCCATGTAACCCGAGAGGGTCAGGAGCAGGAAGAGCAGTGCCGACGCGACCGCGAAGGCGACCAGGATGTTCCAGACGCTCATCCCCAGGGCGAACAGGCCTATCGCGAAAGCGTAGTTGCCGAGGCTGTGTACGTCGTTGCCCCAGAGGGTGAAGACGCTGTAGGCGCCCCAGCGGCGCCCTTCCTTCTTCGTGGGGGCGAGGTCGGGGCTGTACAGCCCGGGGCTCGTCCGGGGTTCCCCGTCGACCGCAGCGGTGGGTGGCTTCTCGTGCACGGCGGCCATGACACACTCCCGGCGTTTCCGTATAGCGGAATTACTTTTCCTTGTTTCGGAACGGGAGATTACGGGGGGCGGTAGGGGCGGTCAATAGGTCGCTGCCCAGAATTTATGCGACACCGCGCAACACCCTGCCGTGACAACTCTCACGCGGTGAAGATTGCGTGAGCAAATTGTTTGCGGGCACCACAGGCCTCTCGACCCGCCCGCCGGCCCCTCACGCGCCCGCGAGGGGCGATTCTGCATACCAATGAAGCGGTCGGGCCTGATCAACACGTGTGGCCTTTACGTTCAGCCATCTTTTGGTATACAAAACGTGGATGCAAGCTCCTCCGCCGTCACCCAGCACCCCTCAGGAGCAGCTCCCGGATCCCCGCCGCTGGTGGGCGCTGTGCGTCCTCGGTCTGGCCCAGCTGATGATCCTGCTGGACAGCACCATCGTGAACGTGGCCCTGCCGTCCCTGCAGACGGAGTTGGGCATGGCTGACGGTGACCGCCCGTGGGTCGTCACCTCTTACACGGTCGCGTTCGGCGGGCTGCTCCTGCTCGCCGGCCGCATCGCCGACCACATGGGGCGCAAGCGCGTCTTCGCCTCGGGTCTGCTCGGTTTCGCGGTCGCCTCGGCGGCGGCAGGGGCAGCCCCCACGGCGCAGGCACTGTTCGCCGCCCGCGCCGTACAGGGAGCCTTCGCCGCCCTGCTGGCGGCCTCGGCCCTTGCTCTGGTGGCCACGACCTTCACCGACCTGCGCGAGCGCCGGAAGGCCATCGCCGTCTTCGGCGCTCTCGGCGGAGCCGGAGCCTCCCTCGGAGTCGTCCTCGGCGGGCTGCTCACCCAGTGGTTCGGCTGGCGCTGGTGCCTGCTGGTGAACGTGCCCATCGCCCTCCTCGCACTGCTCGGCACGCTGTGGACTCCGCGCGATCGCACCCAGCGCCTCACCGGCCGTATCGATGTCGCGGGCGCGGTACTCGGGTGCGGCGGCCTGACCGCGCTGGTGTACGCGTGCAGCCGGGCGGAGGCTCAGGGGTGGACGTCTCCCGGCGTACTCGGCGTGCTGCTGGCCGGGGCCGCTCTGCTGACGGCGTTCGCCTGGTGGCAGACCCGGGCCGCCGCCCCGCTCCTGCCCCCGCGGCTCATGCGCGACCGCCGCCGCGTCGCCTCACTGCTGGCCGGTGGCGCGCTGATGGCGGGCCAGCTGTCCGTCTCGCTGTACCTCACGTACTACCTGCAGACCGTGCTGGACTGGTCCGCGCTGGCCAGCGGCCTGGGCTTCCTGCCCATCAGCCTCGTCACCACCGCGACCGCCACCCAGCTCGGCACACGCCTCCTGCCCCGGTTCGGCCCGCGCGTGATGATGACGGCCGGCCTGTGCGTCTCCGCGTGCGGACTGTTCCAGCTCACGCTCCTGGATCCGGATTCCACCTACGCCGCAAACGTCCTGCCCGCGCTGATCACCTTCAGCGTCGGCATGGGCGGCAGCTTCCTGGCCATCATGACCGGCGCCACCTCGGACGTACCCGCACAGGACTCGGGCATCGCCTCGGCGACAGTCAACTCCGCGCAGCAGATGGGCGGCTCCATCGGGTCCGCCGTGTTCAACACCGTGGCCGCGAGCGCGGCAGCGGCCTTCCACGGGAGCCCGCGGGCCGCCACCCTGCACGGCTTCACCTCGGCCGTCTGGATCCCCCTCGCCCTGCTCCTGCTGGCAGCGGTCGCGACGGCCACACTGGTCGGCCACCAATCTACCCGCGTATATGCGCGCGCAAATACTTCTCCTCGTTATTCGAGTGAAGCAAAAAATGGGCAGGGAAGTGGAAGTCGCGGCGCTTGACGAGGTGAGATCGAGGAAATGCGGAGGTGTGGTCCGGCTCCCCGGATGGGAGCCGGACCACACAGTCCGTAAACGGAGTGCATTCCTGCCGCGGGGCCTCGTAGGGCCTTCCCGCGGCAGGAAGATCCTTCCTGAAGAGGCTGCCTCGACCTCAGCCTCGACCTCGACCTCGACCTCGACGTCAGCCTCAGCCTCGGCCTCGGCCTCGGCTCAGACGAAGACGATTCCCTCCGGCACGTCGGCCCGGATCTCCGTGCCCACCCGGCGCTCCAGCAGGTCGTCGATCCGTTCGAGCGGTCCTATGAGTGCGCGTCCCCCGGCCTTCGCGACCCGCACCGCGGCATCGACCTTCGGCTTCATGGACCCTTCGGCGAAGGACAGTTCGGCGATCGCTTCCGGGGACGCGGTCAGGATGTCCCGCTGCTCGGGAGTCCCCCAGTTCTCACTGACGTAGTCCCCGTCCGTGAGCATGACCAGCATGTCCGCCTTGAGCTCGGCCGCGAGTGCCGCGCTGGCGAGGTCCTTGTCCACCACGGCCTGCATGCCGGTCTGGCGGCCCTTGCCGTCGATCTTCACGGGTACGCCTCCACCGCCGACGCACACGACGAGCCGGCCGTTCTCCAGGAGCATGCGCACGAGCGGTGCCTGGACGATGCGCCGCGGGGCGGGGGACGGCACCACGCGCCGGAACGCCGCACCGTCGCGCGCGATGGTCCACCGGTACTCGGCCGCCGCCTCGGCGGCGTCCTGCGCGGAGTACTGGGGACCGATCAGCTTCGTCGGGCGCTCGAAGGCCGGGTCCGCCTCGTCGACCTCGGTGGTCGTGACGATCGCCGCCACCTCGCGCTCCCCGGCGAGAGCGTTGGAGAGCTCCTGCTGGATGACGTAACCGATCATGCCCTGCGTCTCCGCGCCGAGGATGTCCAGCGGGTACGCCGCCACATCCTGGTAGGCGAGGTTCTGCAGAGCCAGAAGACCCACCTGGGGTCCGTTCCCGTGAGTGATCACGAGCTCGTGCTGACGGGCGAGGCCGGCAAGCGCCTCGCAGGTGGACCTCACGTTCGCCCGCAGATGGTCGGCCGTCATCGGCTCCCCCCGACGGGCCAGCGCGTTGCCTCCGAGAGCCACGACGATGCGCATGGATTCCCTCCACAGACTTGTTCGCTTCCCCATTGTCAAATGGTATACCAGTGAGCGAATGTTGAAGGGAACCCATCACGCCCGACGGGCACGGTGAGGGCGAGGAGGGTGAAGTGACTTCTCTGTGCACGGCCACCGAGCTGCGCGTCGTGTCCGGCGACGCCGCACTGATCGCGTACCTGCGCGCGCTCCGCGGGCAGGGCGTCGTCGAAAGTGTCTTCCAGCGGACTCTCAACCTGCTGACGCCTGGTGAGAGGCTCGTCGCCCTCGCCGTCCGAGGCGGGGACGACGCTCCCCTGACCCTCGTCACCGACGCGGACGCCTGGGCGGAGAGGGGCATCTCGGCGGGTCAGGCCGTGGAGTTCGCGCCGGGCGTCATCACCGTCCGCACGGCGGACGCACCCCTGCGGGTGCATACGGAAGGCGCAGATGAATGGCATCCCATTCTTCCGTCGCTCACGGCGCTCGGCCCGGGCGACCTCGCGGCCGCCGCCGCGGCGCTCGACCGGCTGGTACGGGCGCACGGCTCACGCGGCGGCATGCTCGGCCCGACTCCCACCGCATCGTCGATGGAGGCAGCCGTCACCCGGGCACTCGCCGACGGGCGCGACGCCCTCGTACGCGCGATCACGTCCGCGGACGACGCCGGCATGCGCCGCGGCGTCCTGGCACTTCTCGGGCTCGGCCCGGGACTGACGCCCGCGGGTGACGACTTCCTGACCGCCCTGGCCCTGCTGTCCTCGCTCCACGGCAGCCGGCTCGGCCCGTTCGGGCGGGCGCTTCAGGACGTCCTGCTCGAACACCCCGGCCGCACCACACGGTTGAGCGTCACCACGCTCGACGAGGCCCTGGCGGGACGAGCCCGCGCCTCACTGCTCGACGTCCTGCGCGCTCTGGCCCGCCCCTCCGGGTGGAGCGACACGCGGGCGGCCGAATCCATCCGCACCCCGGTCCGACACGTGCTGGCCATCGGTCACACGTCCGGCACCGACATCTTGTCCGGTCTCGTGACCGGGCTTCGCCTGGAGAAAGAACTGCGAGGTTCGCTGTGAGCATCACAGCAGTCGTCAAGAAGAACACCTACTTCGACTCGGTGTCCCTGATGTCCATCTCGACCCGGGCGAACCAACTGCCCGGCGTGGAGCAGGCGTTCGTCGCCATGGGCACCGAGATGAACAAGGGCGTGCTGAGCAACCTCGGCCTCCTCACGCCGGATCTCGGCGCCGCAGGCACCGGGGATCTCGTGATCGTCGTGGAGGCCGGCGAGGAAGCCGACCACACAGCGCTGCTGGCGGAGATCGAGGACCTCCTCGTGCAGAAGGCGCCCAGCGCGAGGGGTGGTGCGGACACGGTCACGTACCGCACGATCGACGGCGCCGCGCGCGCCGTCCCCGAGGCGAACCTCGCGATCGTCGCGGTCAACGGCGCCTACGCGGGCCGGGAAGCCCGCAAGGCGCTGGAGAACGGCCTGCACGTGATGGTCTTCAGCGACAACGTCCCCATCGAGGAAGAGGTCCGCCTCAAACAACTGGCGCACAGCAAGGGCCTGTTCATGATGGGGCCCGACTGCGGCACCGCGATCATCAACAATGTCGCGCTGTGCTTCGGCAACGCCGTGCGGCCCGGCACCGTCGGTGTCGTCGCGGCGTCCGGTACCGGCGCGCAGGAGGTCAGCGTCCGTATCCACGCGCTGGGTGCGGGTGTCTCCCAGCTCATCGGCACGGGCGGCCGCGATCTCAGCGAGCAGGTCGGCGGCATCATGATGATCGACGGGATCCGGGCGCTGGCCGACGATCCCGGGACCAGTGTGATCGTCCTCGTGTCCAAGCCGCCGGCTCCGGCGGTGCAGGACAAGGTGCTGGCCGAGATCGCGGGCGCGGGCAAGCCCGTGGTCGTCTACTTCGTCGGCGGATCCGAGGCGGCCGTGACCGCGGCCGGCGGGCATTTCGCCGCGAGCACCCAGGACGCGGCGCTCCAGGCCGTACGCCTCGGGGTCGACGCCCACGCGGCCGTCGACGAACTGGCCGCCAAGCAGGTGGACGAGGTCTGCGCCCGCCTCGCACCCGAACAGCGTTATGTGCGTGGCCTGTTCTGCGGCGGAACCCTGTGCGACGAGTCGATGTACGCGCTGCTCGAAGTCAGCGACAACGTGTGGAGCAACATCCAGAAGGACCCCGGGCGCCGCCTGACGGCCGGCAGTCCCAGCGTCGGGCACACCTTCCTCGACTTCGGCGACGACGACTTCACCAACGGCCGCCCGCACCCGATGATCGACCCGTCGCTGCGCCTGGCGCGCCTTGTGCAGGAGGCCGAGGACCCTCAGGTCGCCGTCATCCTCATGGACTTCGTCCTCGGGTTCGGAGCCCACGAGGACCCGGTCGGGGTCACGCTCCCCGCCATCGCCCAGGCCAGGAAGATCGCCTCCGACGCGGGCCGTCACCTGGAGATCGTGGGCTACGTCCTGGGCACCGACCTCGACACCCCGGACCTCGCCGCGCAGGTCGCGGCCCTGGAGGCCGCCGGAGTCACCGTCACCCGCAGCAGCACCGAGACGGGCCGCTTCGCCCGTGAGACCGCCCGGAAGGCACACCGCGCATGAGCACTCAGGCCACCAGCCTCTTCACCAGCGACCTCAGCGTCGTCAACGTCGGACTGGCCATGTTCGACCGGGATCTCACCGCCCAGGGCGCGCAGGTCACGACCCTCGACTGGACTCCGCCCGGCGGCGGCAGCCCCGAGGTCCTCGCGGCTCTCGACGCACTGGAGGACCCGCGCGTCGCCGAGCGGACCGACGCGGCCAATGCCGAAGCCGTCGACCGCATCATCGGCGCACGGCCGATGCTGGTCGGCTTCGGCCGGGCCATCGACGTCGTGCCCGGGATGACCCCGACCACGATCCTGCACGCCGGACCGCCGATCACCTGGGACCGTATGGCGGGCGCCATGAAGGGGGCCGTCACCGGCGCCCTCGTGTTCGAGGGCCTGGCGCGTGATCTCGACGACGCCGAACGGCTCGCGGCGTCCGGCGAGATCACGTTCTCGCCCTGCCACGAACACGACTGCGTCGGTTCGATGGCCGGAGTCACGTCCGCGTCGATGTACATGCACGTCGTCCGCAACGAGACCCACGGCAACACCGCCTTCACCAACCTCTCCGAACAGATGGCGAAGATCCTTCGCATGGGGGCGAACGACGAGAGCGTCATCGAGCGCCTCGTGTGGATGCGGGACGTCCTCGGCCCCATGCTCAAGGAGGCCATGGAGATCGGCGGCCCCGTCGACCTGCGCCTCCTGCTCTCCCAGGCGCTGCACATGGGCGACGAGTGCCACAACCGCAACATCGCGGGCACCCTGCTCCTCACGCAGGCACTCACCCCCGCCCTGCTGCAGACGAGCTTCACCACCGAGCAGAAGAAGGAGGTCTTCGACTTCATCGCCGGCTCGGACTACTTCTCCGGACCCACGTGGCTCGCCATGGCCAAGGCCGCCATGGACGCCGCCCACGGCATCGAGGGTTCGACGATCGTGACGACGATGGCCCGCAACGGCGTCGAGTTCGGCCTCCGCGTCAGCGGCCTGCCCGGGAACCAGTGGCTCACGGGCCCGGCCCAGCCGGTGATCGGGCCGATGTTCGCCGGGTTCAAGCCCGAGGACGCCGGCCTGGACATCGGTGACAGCGCGATCAGTGAGACGTACGGCTTCGGCGGGTTCGCCATGGCGACCGCACCCGCCATCGTCGCGCTCGTCGGCGGAACCGTGCAGGAGGCCGTCGCCTTCACCCGGGACATGGGCGAGATCACGACGACGCAGAACCCGAACGTCACCATCCCCGCCCTGGGTTTCGAGGGCATCCCCACCGGCATCGACGTCCGCAAGGTCCTGGCCACCGGGATCCTGCCGGTCATCAACACCGCGATCGCCCACAGGGAAGCGGGCATCGGGATGATCGGCGCCGGCATCACGCACCCGCCCGCCGCAGTCTTCGAGCAGGCCGCCAGAGCTCTCGCCCGCACGGTCGCCTGACGGCGCGCCGGCCAATCCACGGAGACCCACATGAACAGAAGCGATCCCGCCCCGGCGGAAACGGCCCACGCGGGCCTCGAGCTGGACCCGGAGTACGAGCACACTCCCGTTCCTACGGAGAGCCGCAAGTCCCTTCTCACCGTGTCGGCCGTGTGGTTCGGGTTCCCGATGATCCTGACCAACGCCGTCCCCGGCGGGATCGTCGTCGCGCTCATGGGCTTCTGGCGCGGTCTGGCCGCGATCGTCGCCGCGAACCTCGTGATGCTGGTCTACGTCGGACTGCTCAGTCACCGGGCGGGCAGCACGGGCGAGAGCTTCTCGCTCCAGGCGACCAAGACGTTCGGCAGGGTCGGCTACGTCGTCGCGTCCGGATTCCTCGCGACGGTCGTCGTCGGGTGGTTCGCCTTCAACACCGGCGCGACGGGGGCCACCCTGCACCAGGCGTTCGGCTGGCACGAACAACTCGTCGCCGCCGTCGCCGGGGTGGCCTTCGTCGCGATCACGTTCCTCGGCATCCGCGCCCTGTCCTGGCTGGGCGCGGTGGCCGCCCCGCTGTTCATCCTCGTCGGGCTGATAGCCCTGGTGATCGTCTCCAGGGACCACGACCTCGGGAGCGTCCTCGACTACAAGGGTGTCGGCGGGAACAGCGCCCTCACCTTCGGCGCCGCCGTCTCCCTCATCATGGCGACGTTCGCGGACTCCGGCACGATGACGGCCGACTTCACCCGCTGGTCACGGAACGGCAGGCAGGCCGTCATCGCGACGGCCACCGCGTTCCCCGTGGCGAGTCTCGTCGCCCAGGTAACCGGAGGCATCGTCGTGGCGGCCGGCGCCGTGGCCTCGGCGGGCACGGTCGGCGGCAACTTCCTCCCGATCCTCACCGGCGGTCGCGGGGTCACCCTCGACGTACTGGCCGCGGTGTTCGTCTTCGTCAACCTCGGCTCCGTCTGCAGCCACTGCCTCTACAACGGCGCGCTCAGCTGGTCGCATCTGACCCGTACGAGGATGCGGGTGATGACGATCGTCCTGGGGGCCGTCGGCACGGTTGCCGCGCTGGCCGGTGTGTGGGACCACTTCCTCGACTGGCTGGTCGTCCTCAGCGTGTTCGTCCCACCGCTCGGCGGCGTCCTGATCGCCGACCAGGTGCTGCTGCGCCGCCGGCTCGACGGGCGGGCCGAGGCCGCGGTGCGTCCCACGGCGTTCGCCGCGTGGGCCGCCGGAGCGGCCGCCGGGGGGCTCGTGCACTGGTACGCGCCGCAGTTCTCCGACGCCGTCACCGGCCTGCTCGTCGCCCTGGTCGCCTACGCCGTGCTGGAGGGGATGCCCGCACGAAGCCGGGGCGCGTGATGGCGGACGCGGGTGTGCGGCTACTGCTCCGGGGTGCGCCTGCGGTGCGCGGCGGCCTCGCTGCGGCCGGTCGCGAGGTGCTTGAGGGCCAGCTCCTCGACGCGCGGCACGTCCCGGGCCTCGATCGCCTCGTACAGCTCCTCGTGCTCCTTGGCGACGCCGGAGATGTCGTCGTGCTGGCCGAGCAGCCATCGCATGCGGCTGCTCAGGGTGCGGCCGAGCTCGTTCAGGAGCTCGTTGTCGGCGAGCGCTGTCACCGTCTCGTGGAAGTCGGCGGCGGCCCGCCGCGCGGGTACGGCATCGCCCTTGGCCGCCGCCCTCAGCTCGGCGTCCAGATCGGCCCGCAGCCGCGCGAGTCCCGCGCGGGTGCGCCGCTGGGCGGCGAGACGGAACGCCAGCATCTCCAGGGCGGCCTTGACCTCGTCGAGGTCCTCGACGTCGGAGGCGGTGAACTCACGCACCACCGCCCAGCTCCGCGGGCGCGGGGTGACAAGACCCTCGTTCACCAGGTCCTTGAGGGCGTCACGGACGGGCAGGCGGCTCACCCCGAGTTCGGCCGCCAGTTCCCGCTCCACGAGCTTGCTGCCCGGCGCCCGCACACCGTCGAGAATCTGATCGCGCAGCGTGCGCGTGACCCGTTCCGACTCGGGTTCAAAAGTGTCATCCCCTGCCATGACCCCTATTCTCGCACCGCGTCGCAGGTCATTCGGCCCTGCCCCACCCTCGGCGGGAGGCACGGGACAGGCGTCCGGGCCACGGTCAGCCGGCCTGGGCACCGGAGCCGGTCTCCTGCTGGTCGAGGATGGCCACGGCGATGGCCGCCGCGGCGCCTGCGTCCCCGTCCTCGACGGCCCGGTGCAGATCCTCGTGCGACGTGTCGTCGCCGCTGAGGGTGCGCTTCATGCACTGGTCGGCCTTGACGCTGTCGCGCAGGGCTTCGCTCATGCCCCGGTAGAGGTTCTGCAGCACGGGGTTGTG
Organism: Streptomyces sp. NBC_00569; assembly: GCF_036345255.1. Taxonomy (NCBI): domain Bacteria; kingdom Bacillati; phylum Actinomycetota; class Actinomycetes; order Kitasatosporales; family Streptomycetaceae; genus Streptomyces; species Streptomyces sp. NBC_00569. Next base: position 703,671 of record NZ_CP107783.1, read on the forward strand.
TGAGGCCTCCGCGATGCGGAGGTGGAAGTCGACGTCGGCGTCCGCGAAGGCGTCCCCGTCGGCGTTCCGGCTCGCGTCGGCCCGGTCGTCCAGGGCCTTCTGCATCTGCTGGAGATCGTCCGCCGTGCGCCTCGTCGCGGCGAGCCGGGCGGCGACGATGTCCAGGCCACGGCGTACGTCGATGATGTCCTGGGCGGCGGCGCGCTCGAGCTGGCGGCGCAGCGCGACCTCGGCCTCGTCGGTGGCCGTCACGAAGGTCCCGTTGCCCTGACGGGTCATCAGCAGACCTGAGTGCACCAGGACGCGCACGGCCTCGCGCACCGACAGGCGGCTGACGCCCAGCGTCTCGGCGAGCCGGCTCTCGGACGGGATCTTGTCGCCGAGCTGCCAGGCCCCTGTCGCGATCTCCTGTCGCAGCGCGGCGATCACGGTGTCGACGAGCGACGGAGCCCGTTCCACGTTTTTCATCCCAACCCCTTCTCTAGTCATCTGATGACCTGATAACTCTAACGGTCGGTCGTCTCCAACGAAGGAGTAATGCCGTCATGACGCACATCTTGTTCACCGCAATACGTCTGGACGGCGGGCAGCCCCGCGACGTTCTGGTCGCCGACGGGCGTATCGCCGCCATCACCCCTCCCGCTCTGCCTGAAGAGTACGAAGTCGTGGACGGCGGCGGCGCCTTGGCCCTGCCTTCGCCGGTCGACGCGCATATCCATCCCGACAAGACCACCTGGGGCCAGACCTGGCTCAGCCGCACTCCCGCGTCGAGCCTGCGGGAACTGATCGACGGCGATGTGGCCGCGCGAGCCGCCATGCCGGCGCCGGCCGAGGACCGAGCCGGTGCGCTCATGGACCGTGCCATCACCCGCGGCACCCGCGCGATGCGAGCGCATGTCGACGTCGCGCCCGTCCATGGGCTGTCCAATGTGCACGGCGTCCGTGCCGCCGCGACCTCGCGCGCCGACCTGCTCGACGTGCAGGTGGTGGCCTTCCCCCAGCTCGGCCTGCTCACCGAGCCGGGGACGGCCGAGCTTCTCGAGAAGGCCCTGTCCGAGGGTGCCGACGTGCTCGGCGGACTGGATCCCGTGGGCGTGGACGGGGACATGCACGGGCAGTTGGACGTCCTGTTCGGCCTGTCCGAGAGGGCGGCCGTCCCGCTGGACATCCACCTGCACGACGGCGGTCCGTCCGGTATCGAACAGGTCACCGAGATCGCCCGCCGTACGGTGACGCACGGCATGCAGGGACGCGTCACGGTCAGCCACGCCTTCTGCGTCGCCGACCTCGCCGGCGACGAGCTGACGCGGGTCGGCGAGATCCTCGCCGAGGCGGGCGTGTCCCTGACGACCTGCGCCCTGGGCGCCGATCCCGTCGTCCCCTTCGGTCCGCTGGGCGAGCTCGGAGTGCTGGTCGCCGCGGGCTCCGACGGCGTACGCGACCCATGGACACCGTTCGGCGACGGCGACATGATCACGCGGGCCCATCTCCTCGCGTACCGCACCGACGCGCGCACGGACGCCGAACTCGCCGCGTGCTACGCCGTCGTGGCCCACGGGGGCGCCGCGCTCCTGGGCCTTGAGCGGACGGAGCTGCGCGTCGGTGACCCCGCCGACTTCGTCCTGCTTCCCGGCGACTCCGTGGCGCAGGTCGTCGTGGACCGGCCCGTCCCGTCCCTCGTCGTCCGCGCGGGCCGTGTGATCGCCCGCGACGGGCAGCTGGCCGTCGGCGGGCAGCAGCGCGCCGCAGGCGACCGACTCGTCGAGGGGGCCTCCCGATGATGCGCCGCGCTCTCCCCGTGATCGGCCTCGTCCTGACGCTCGCCGCCTGCACCTCCGGAGCTCAACAACCGCAGCAGGACGCCGCCCCGGCGAAGCTCGACCTCAAGACCACCACCCCCGCCGCCGCCAAGGGGCTCGGCAAGGTGACGTGGAACCTCCCCTACGAGCCGCAGACCCTGGACCCGATCCGCTCTTTCAACTACGCGGAGAACACCGCGCTCGCCAACATGTGCGAGAGCCTGCTGCGGCTGACCCCGGACTTCAAGATCAAGCCGGGTCTGGCCGTCAAGGCCGCCAACCCGACCCCCACCACCTGGGTGTACACGATCCGCAAGGGCGTGACGTTCTGGAACGCCGATCCGCTGACCGCCGACGACGTCGCGGCGAGCCTGCGCCGGCACCTCGACCCGAAGCTCGGCACCTGGTGGGGCGACTACTTCAACACCGTCAAGTCGGTGCGTGCCACCGGCTCCATGCAGGTCACGGTGACCCTCAAGCAGCCTGACGCCCTGTTCAACCAGGCGATGGCCACCGGCGCCGGCGCCGTCGTGCAGAAGAAGTTCCTCGACCAGGCCGGCAAGTCGCTCGGCTCGCCGTCCAGCGGCGTGATGTGCACCGGGCCGTTCGAGTTCCATGACTGGAAGTCGGGCGACTCGATGACGCTCACCCGCAACGACCACTACTGGGACAAGGCGCTCAGGGCCAAGTCCGAGTCCCTGGTCCTGCGGTTCATCGCCGACGAGACGACCGCCGTCAACGCCCTGCGCTCCGGCGAGGTCGACGGGCAGTACTTCTATCTGCCGCCGGCGGGACTCGGTCAGCTCCAGAAGTCCACCACCGGCTCGGTGACCCTGGGCCGTTCCCTCACCTTCTGGGCGCTGCTGGGCTCGGCGAAGTCGGGCCCCTACGCCGACCCGAGGGTGCGCCAGGCCCTGTCGCTCGCGCTGGACCGCGCGGCGATCTCCAAGGTCGTCTTCCAGGGCACGGCCTCCCCCCAGCGAGCGCTGACGGGGAGCGACTACTGGGGCTACGAGCGCAAGACGTACCAGAAGGCGTACGAGGCCCTGCCGCCCGAGACCACCGATCTCGCGAAGGCCAAGGAGCTTCTCGTCCAGGCCGGCTCGCCCACGAAGCCCATCGTGATCGGTGTCCAGGGCAGTTCGGCCGTGCACGAGCAGACAGCCAACCTGCTGAAGGCCACCGGCGAAGCGCTCGGCCTCGACATCGAGATCAGGGTCGTCCCGGTCGAGCAGTACGGCAACCTCTACAGCGATCCCAAGGCCCGCAAGGGCATCGACGCCTTCCTCAGCACCTGGTACGGCAACGTGCCCGATCCACTGGACATCTACACCGTGTTCCGCAAGGGCGGGCGGACGAACTTCAGCGACTACAAGGCAGTTGACGGCGCCATCGCCAAGGCGCGGGCCGAGGGCGATCCGGCGGCGCGGGCGTCGCTCGTCACCGGGATCCAGGAGAAGGTGACCCGCGACGTGGTGTGGATGCCGCTGAACAACCTCCCCGTGATCCTCTACATGAACAAGCGGGTCACCGGCGCCGTGCCGTCCTTCCCCTACCTGTACTACCCGTGGGCCGCAGGGCTGGGGGCCAGATGACCACCTACCTGCTACGGAAGTTGATCGCGCTGGCCGTGGTCCTGGTCGTCGCCTCGTTCCTCGTCTACGGACTGCTCTACCTCGTACCCGGTGGACCGATGGCGTTCCTGCTCGGCAACCGCAGCGGCACGCCCGAGCAGATCGCAGCCATCCGGGCCCAGTACCGGCTCGACGACCCCTTCCTGGTCCGCTACGCGGCGTGGCTCGGTGACGCCGTGCGCGGCGACTTCGGCAGCTCCCTCGTGTACCGGCAGCACGTCTCGGGCCTGATGGCCGCCCGCGCGGCGACCACCACGTTCCTGGTCGGCTACTCCACCGTCCTGATCGTCGTGGTCGGTGTGGCGGGCGGTGTGCTGGCCGGTCTGCGCCGGGGCCGGGTGGACGCCGTCATCAGCGCGGTCTCCTCGGCGTTCCTCGCCACTCCGACGTTCGTGATCGGTGTGCTCCTCGTGATCGTGTTCGCCCTGGGCCTGGGCTGGTTCCCGGTGTTCGGGCCGGGGGAAGGCCTGTTCGGCCGGCTGTATCACCTGACGCTCCCGGCGATCACCCTCAGCCTCGGCAGCGCCGCCTTCCTCGCCCGCATCACCCGCGCCTCGGTCCGCGAGGAGCTGGGGCGGGAGCACGTGGAGACCGCCCGCAGCCGCGGCATCGCCGAAGCACTCGTCATCCGCCGGCACGTGCTGCGCAACGCGTCGATCCCAGTCATCACCGTCACCGGTCTGACCGTGGCCAGTCTCATCGCCGGCTCGGTCGTCGTGGAGAACGTGTTCGCCCTCGACGGCCTCGGCTCCCTGTTCGTACGGGCGATCCTGCAGCGCGACTTCGCGGTCGTACAGGCCGTCGTCCTCGTTCTCGTCGCCGCCTTCGTCCTCATCAACCTCGTGGTGGACCTGTGCTACAAAGCCCTCGACCCGCGGATGTCCCGATGACCGCCGTGGCCACCCGCGTCCGCGGGACACTCGACAGGTTCAGCCCGTCCCGTGCGGTGCGGACACTGGGCGTGCCCGGCGTCGCCGCGGCGGCACTGCTCGCCGTGGTACTGACGGTCACGCTGCTCGCGCCCGTCCTCGCTCCCTACGACCCCGACCAGCCGGACCTGTTCAACTCGCTGGGCGGTTCCTCCGCCGCCCATCCCCTGGGCGGTGACGCCCTCGGCCGGGACGTGCTGTCACGGCTGATGTGGGGCGCCCGCACGACGTTGAGCGGTCCGGTCCTCATCATCTGCCTGTCGACCGTCGTCGGCACCGCGCTGGCGGTCACCGCGGCGTGGGCGGGCGGCAAGGTGGACGCGGTCGTCTCGCGCCTGCTGGACGTGCTGTTCGCGGTCCCGGGCATCGTGTTCGCCCTGATCACCGTGGCCGTACTCGGCCCCGGCGTCACCGGCGTCGTCCTCGGCCTCGCCGTCGCCTACACCCCTTACGTGGCGCGGGTGGTGCGCAGTGCGGCGCTGCGGGAGCGCAACATGCCCTATGTGGCGGCGGCCTGGGTCCAGGGCCGGTCCGCGTTCGCGATCTGCGTACGCCACCTGCTGCCCAATCTGCGGCCGATCATCGTCGCCCAGTCGGTGTCCGCCCTGGGCTTCGCGGTCATCGACCTCGCGGCGATCTCCTTCCTGGGGCTCGGTGTGCAGCCGCCGACCGCCGACTGGGGGCTCATGGTCAAGAGCGGACTCGACAGCGCGACGCGCGGACAGCCGCTGGAGGCGCTGGGCGCGGGCCTGTTGATCGTGCTGGTGGTCGCCGCGGTGATCGTGCTCGGCGACCGTCTCGGCAAGGAAGGTGACCAGCGGTGAATCTCCTGAAGCGCGAGAGGGACCGGCCGGAGAAGAGTCACCCGGAGAAGGGCCAGGAGGACAAGGCTCTGACCGGGGGCGATCTGCTCGATCTGCGAGGGCTTGGGCTCGCGGTCCCGGCCGGCCGGGACTGGCGGCCGCTCGTCGAGGAGGTCGACCTCTCGATCGGCCGGGGTGAAGCCGTGGGCCTGGTCGGCGAGTCCGGCTCGGGCAAGTCCATGACGGCCCGGACGATCCTCGGGCTGACACCGCCGGGAGCGCGCGTCACCGGTGACATCGTCTTCGACGGGATCCGGGTGACCGGCATGGACCGGCGGGCGCTGCGCGGTCTGCGGGCCCGGCGCATCGCGATGGTCTTCCAGGATCCGCGGGCGCACATCAATCCGGTGCGCAGCATCGGCGATTTCCTCACCGAAGCCATGATCGCCAACCTGGACGTTCCCGTCCCGGAGGCGACAGCTCGGGCGGTGCGGCTCATGTCGGACGTCGGCATCGCAGACGGCGAGCGGCGGATGCGCCAGTACCCGCACGAGCTGTCCGGCGGGCTTCTGCAACGCGTCATGATCGCGTCGGTCCTCGCCGTCGAGCCCGATCTGGTGCTGGCGGACGAGCCGACCACCGCTCTGGACGTGACCACGCAGTCCGAGGTCATGGCCATCCTCGACGAGCTGCGGCGGGAGCGCGGCATGGCCATGCTGCTGATCACCCATGACCTGGAGCTGGCGGCGGCCACCTGCGACCGGCTGGCCGTCATGTACGCGGGCCGGATCGTGGAGACCCAGGCCGCCGGCGCGCTGACGGCGACGCCGCGGCACCCGTACACCTCCGGGCTGATGCTCTCGCGGCCGAGCATCGACGAGGTCGTCCACCGGCTGCCGGTCATCCCCGGCAGGCCGCTTGCCGCGTTCGAGGCGGACGACGGCTGCGCGTTCGCGCCGCGCTGCGCGCATGCGCGGCCGTACTGTGCGGACGGGCGCCCGGCCGTGGTGGAACTGGAGGGGGCGCGCGTGGCGTGCACGCGGGCCGGCGAACTCACCTTGCAGGGAGAGTCATGAGCGACTACGTGATCGAGGCGGCCGGTCTGCGCAAGGAGTTCGGGCAGGCGGTCGCCGTCGACGACGTCTCCTTCACGCTCTCGCGCGGCCAGTCGCTGGCAGTGGTCGGCGAGTCCGGCTCCGGCAAGACGACGGTCGCGCGGATGCTGGTCGGCCTGGAGACCCCCTCCGGCGGATCGATCAGCGTGTGCGGCCGGCCGCGTCGCGGCGGGCGGGTGTCGTCGGCGGAACGCCGCAGGCGCGCCCGGGAGATCCAGATCGTGTTCCAGGACCCCTACTCGTCACTCGACAAGCTCCAGCGGATCGGCGACGTCGTGGAGACCAGCCTCGCCCTTCATTTCCCGCTGACTCCCGCCGAACGGCGCAGGCGGGCCCTGGAGTTGCTCGAAGCGGTCGGACTGGCCGAGCGGCATGCGGCCATGCTCCCCCGCCAGCTGTCCGGCGGGCAGCGGCAGCGCGTCGCCATCGCCCGCGCCATCGCCGTCGAACCGGAGGTGCTCGTACTGGACGAGGCGGTGGCCGCGCTCGACGTGTCCATCCAGGCGCAGATCCTCAATCTGCTCGCCGACATCCGCGAACGCAGCGGCATCAGCTACGTGTTCATCTCGCACGACCTCGCCGTGGTCCACCAGATCAGCGACTTCGCGGTCGTGATGTCCGGCGGCCGGATCGTCGAGCGCGGGGACACCCGCGACCTGCTGCGCGACCCCCAGGAGGAGTACACCCGGGCACTGCGCGCGGCGGTCCCGCGCCCGGGCTGGAAGCCGGCTCGGAGGCAACCGGCCTGAGCGTCGTGAGGGGGAGGGGCGGCCGGACGTCGCCGACACAGGCCGCCGCTCCCCCGGTCCCCTTCAGGAACCGACCGTCGCCCCCACCGGCGCGCGCCGCACGACGTCCACCAGTGACCGGTCAGTGATCTTCAGCGCGGGGGACACGGCGAGCGTGAGCGTGGACACGCTCATGAACGGGTTGAGGTGTTCCCAACCCCACGTCTCCAGGGCGGCCCGCACGGCGCCCGCCTCCTCGGCGACCCGCGCGGCCGGCCGGGCCGACAGCACGCCGCCCACCGGCAGCGGCATCCGCGCCGCCACGTTCTCGCCGGCGGCGCCCCGGACGACGGCCACGCCGCCTCCGTCGGCCACAACGGTCGCCGACGCCGCGGCCATCGCCGCACGGGACGTACCGATCGTCACCAGGTTGTGGCTGTCGTGGGCGTACGTGGTGGCCACGGCGCCCTCGGCCAGGTCCCGGCCGAGCAGCGGCGCGAAGACGACTCCGTCACGGCCGTGGCGATTGCGGACGCGGACCAGTACGGTCCTGCCCTCCCACGCCACTTCGCCGCCGGACACGGGGAGTTCGATCTCGGCTGCCTCGGTGTAGGTGTCCCGCGGGTTCACGCGCATGGCCCGGAACCGGTGCGTCCCGTCGGGCAGGTCGACGCGCCAGCGGAACCCGTCCTCATCCTGCGCCTCCACGTCGACCCGGCCCCCCAGGGCGCCGGCCTCCCCGGACCGTGCCTCGTAGACCGCGGTTCCGTCCCTGCCCACGACCTGGCCGCCGGCCAGCACGACGGCCGGGTCGAACGCGGCGAGTTCGCCGCGCAGGAGGACCAGGTCGGCGCGCTTGCCCGGCGAGACGACGCCCCGGTCGTACAGCCGCAACCGCTGGGCCGGGGTCCAGGTCAGCGCGCGCAGGACGACGTGCGGCGGGAAGCCGGCCGCGACCGCCACGCGGGCGATGTGGTCGAGGTGTCCCTCGGTGACGATGTGGTCGGCCGCCAGGTCGTCGGTCACGAGACACAGCGGCGGCAGCTGGGGCAGCGCGAGCAGTGCCTTCGCGACGTCCTCGTCGAGGCACTTCTCCTGGAGCATCATCGTCATGCCCAGACGGGCCTTCTCCAGGACCACTTCGGTGCGGTTCTTGGTGTGGTCGGAGTCCACGCCCGTGGCCAGGTAGGCGCTGAGTTCGGCGCCGCTGAGGTTGGGGCAGTGGCCGTCCAGGATCGTTCCCCGGTCCCGGGCGGCGGCGGTGACCGCGGCCATCCGCGGATCACCGGCCACGACCGCCCGGTAGTCCATGACCTCGCCCAGCGCCACCACGCCCGGCCAGCGCAGCATCTCCGCGATGTCGTCGGCGGACAGCGCAGCACCGGCATGCTCAAGGCCTTCCAGCGCGGGTACGCACGAGGGCACGCCCCACAGCTGGGTCTGCGGCGTCCGGTCTCCGGCGTCGATCATCCACCGCATGGCGTCCCGGCCCGCGACGTTGACGATCTCGTGCGGGTCGGCGAGGACGGTGGTGGTGCCTCGGGCCAGCGTCACGGCGGCGAACTGCTGCGGTGTGAGGAAGGCGCTCTCGATGTGCATGTGGGCGTCCACGAAACCGGGGACGATCCGCATGCCGGTGGCGTCGATCTCCTCGCGCGCCTCGGCGGGCGTGCCCGGCGGCAGCACGGCGCTGATCTCGCTCCCCCGGACCAGTACGTCCGCGGGGAACTCCTCGCCGGTGAAGGTGGACACCACGCTCCCGCCGAAGATCCGGAGGTCGTGCTGTTCACTCATGTCGTCGTGCTCCTTCGTGGACGGTGCCGTCACGGGACGAGGGTGTAGAAGTAGTAGCCGAGCGGGATCATCACGATCCACAGCGGCCAGGCCACCTCGCGGATCCGTCCGCTGACAGTCTTGACCAGGACGTGCGCGGCCAGGCCCGTCGCGATGCCGGTGCCGAAGTTGCCGAAGAACAAGGTGGTCGCGACGGTCAGCGCCGCGGGAACGGCGTGCGTCGGGTCCTTGAAGTCGACGTTCTTGAGCGCGCCGAGCATGTTCAGCCCGATGTACATGAGGACGGGCGCCGTGGCCGCGGACGGGATCAGCGTCGCGAACGGGGTGACCAGCAGCAGGAGGCCGAAGCCGCACGCCGCCCACACCGACGCGAGGCCGGTCCTGCCTCCCGAGTCGGCGCCGGCCGACGATTCCAGGTAGGCCGTCATCGAGGGCGCGCCGACGGCGGCCCCGCCCATCACGGAGACGGAGTCGACGAGGAACGGTCGGCGGGAGCCGGGAATGTTGCCGTCCTTGTCGAGGAGCCCGGCCCGTCCGGCCACGGCCAGCAGCGTCCCGGTCATGGAGAAGAACTCCGACACGAAGAAGGCGAAGATGTACGGGAAGTACTCGGGCTTGAGGGCTCCGAGGATGTCGATGTGGAAGACCAGCGGGCCGGGCGAGTCCGGCGCCGAGAAGAGGCTGCCGGGGACCTCGGTCACGCCCAGCGGGATGCCGGCGACCGTCACCGCCGCGATGGTGATGAGGAACGCGCCGGGCACCTTGCGCGACGCGAGCGCGGTGAGCAGCAGCAGCCCGGCCAGGGCCAGTAGCCCCGCGGGCTTGGACAGGTCACCGACGGCGAGGGCCGCCTTGTCGGCGTTGCCGACGACGAGGTCCGCGTCCCGGAATCCGATGAGGGCGATGTAGAGGCCGAGGCCGCCGCTGACGGCGTACTTGAGGTGCATCGGCATCAGACGCGTGACGAGGTCGCGGATGCCGAGGAGGGTGAGCACCAGGAAGGCCGCACCGGACCAGAACACCATGCCGAGCGCCGTGTCCCAGGGGACGTGGTCCTGGCCGACGATGGTGAAGGCGACGAGCGCCACTCCGCCGAGGCCTGGGGCGACGACGAAGGGCAGGTTGGCTATCAGGCCCATCGCCAGGGTGGCCAGGGCTATCGCGATGATGACGGCGGTGGTGGCGGCGCCGTGCGGCACACCGGCGCCGGCCAGCTGGCCGGGCACGACGACCACGGCGTAGGCGGCGGCCATGAACATCGAGGCGCCCGCCACGAGTTCGGTGCGGTGGGTGCTGCCGCGGCCGCGAACGCTGAAGAGCCGTTCGACGCGCGAGACGGGTGGCTCGGTCGTGACGGCGGTCTGCTCGCCGGTGGTCGGAGCGGTGGGTGGCATACGAAACCTCGGCGGGGATGAGGGTCGGGCAGGACGGCCTGCGGCGGCGTCGGCGCGGGGAGGGCTCGCGGGAGGTGGGGGCACCCGGCTTGGGCCAGGTCTCTGCAACCGGGTTCTGTAACCGGTTGCAGAGACCGGTTGCAGGTATGATGACATGCCGTAAAGCGAATGTGAACACAGGGCCCCGCGCACACCCGGCGGGCACGTCAGACAGGGGGCGGCGATGGCGACGCTGATGGATGTGGCGCGCGCGGCGGGGGTGTCCAAGGCCACGGCCTCAAGGGCCCTGCAGCGCCCCGAGCTGGTCGCGGAACCCACGCGCCTGCGCGTGCTGGACGCCGCGCAGCGCCTCGGCTTCCACCCGAACGCCGCCGCCCGCGCGCTGACCACCGGGCGGACGGGACTGGTCGGCCTGGTCGTGCCGACACTCTCCAACCCGTTCTTCGCGCCGCTCGTGATGGGCGCCCAGCAGACCGCCGAGAAGACCGACCATCACCTCCTGATCGCCGTCTCGGAGTACGACCCCACGCGAGAGGCCGAGCTCGCCGACCGCCTCGCGGAGCAGGCCGACGGGCTGATCATGGTCACGCCGGTGGGCACCGACGCCGCGCTGCGGGAACGCTCGCGACGCTTCCCCCTGGTGCTGGTCGACCGCCAGGTGGGCCGGCTGCCCGCAGTCGTCGCCGACACGGCGACGGGTCTGGCCCAGCTCATGGACCACCTCCTCGACCAGGGACACCGGGACATCGCCTACGTCTCCGGCCCCGCCGGTTCCTGGGCCGACGGGCAGCGGTCCGCGATCCTGACGCAGCGCGCGGAGCAGGCGAAGGCCCGGCTGCATGTCTTGGGCCCCCTGCCCCCCACGTTCGACGCGGGGACAGAGGCCGCCCGCGCCCTTCCCCGCGACGCCACGGCCGTGCTCGCCTACAACAGCTATCTGACGCTCGGCCTGCTGCACGGACTCGCGGCGGCGAATCGCCGGGTGCCCGAGGACGTCAGCCTGGCCGCGGCCGACGACCTGAGCAGCCTCAGGTCCACGACACCTCCCGTGACCGCACTCGACGTCCCGGTGGAGGAGGTGGGCGCACTCGCCGTCACGCGCCTCATCGACCTGCTCGCGGGCCACCACGTCACGGTCACCTCCCGCCTGCCGGCCCGGCCGGTCCTGCGCGCGTCGACGGCCCCGCCCGCGACGCCGGCACTCCGGTAGTCCCGGCGCCCCTTCACGCTGTGCGGGCCAGCGCGTCCAGGTAGTCCTCCAGAAGCCCGGCCTGGCGACGGGGCGGGAACGCCTCGGGGTCGAACAGGGCCTGCACCACCAGGCCGAGCACGAAGGCCTGGGCACCGGCCGCGATGCGCGCCGGGTCCCCGTCGGGCAGCTCGCCCGCCTCCTGAGCGGCCACGACCAGGTCGCGGAGCTTGGCGCGGCTTCGCGCGTACTTGCCCGCGTAGTCCTCGCTCAGCCCGGGGTCCGCGAGCGCGGTGTCCCAGGAGGACACCCAGATCCGGTTGCTGTCGGTGGCCTCGCCGGTCAGCGGCAGGATGCCCATCAGGGCGGTCTTCAGCGCGGCAAGTCCCTCCCCCGCGGGAGGCCGGGGACGCGAGACGGTCCGCTGCTCGAGCAGGTCGAGGGCGTACGCGACCAGGTCGCGCTTGGCCGGGAAGTAGTGGGTGAGCAGGCCGGTGGACGCGTCGAGTTCGGCGGCGACCGCGCGCATGGTCAGGCCGCCGAATCCGTGCGCGACCAGCACCCGCCAGACCGCTTCGGAGACGTCACGGCGACGGGCCTCATGGTCCCCCTTGGTACGTGGCATGCTGCTACGGTACATAGCCAAAACGCTTGTTGTGTGAATGAGGTCCCACATGTTCTCTCTCCCCCTGCGGGACGACGCCCGTCTCGCCCCGCTCGAGATATGGCACGCCGAGGAGTTCGCCGCCCACCTGGACCGGGCCCGCGAGCACATCCGGCCGTGGGTCGGGGCGGGCTTCGTCACCGTCGACGTCGACGGGGCGCGCGCCACACTGCGCCGGTACGCCGAGCGCCAGGCCGCGGACGGCGGCCGCCTCTACGGCATCTGGCTCGACGGCACGCTCGTCGGCGGCGTGATGTTCGTGGACTTCGACGCCGCCTCCGGTTCCTGCGAGATCGGCTGCTGGCTGGAGCCCGGCGCCGAGGGCCATGGCCTCATCACACCGGCGTGCGGCGCCTTGCTGGACTGGGCCTTCACCACACGGGGCCTGCACCGCGCCGAGTGGATCTGCCGGGCCGACAACGAGCGCAGCGCCGCGGTGGCCAAGCGGCTCGGCATGACACTCGAGGGTGTGCGACGCGAGTCCTGGCCCTACAAGGGAACGCGCCACGACAAGCAGGTCTGGGCGGTTCTCGCCCCTGAATGGCGCACCCGGTAACCACGACACCGCGGCGCCGCGCCGCCCCGCCCGGAACGGCTGCCCCATTGACTTGCTCCTCGGGCTGAAGCCCGAGGATTCTGGCCTTCCCTGATGTTGCTGCGCCGCTACGCGACGCGGGCGACATCGGGGAGTCCGTGGCTTCCTGTTTCGCTGCGCTGTGCCACGACCGGGGCCGTGGCCTTACCTGCGCTCCACAGGCTGTGACCACCGAGTCCGGCGGCCTTCTTCACGTTGATTGCCGAGTTGATGTCCCGGTCGTGCACCGTGTGGCAGCCGGGACAGGTCCACTCGCGAATGTGCAGGGGCTTGGGGCCGTCGATGCGGTCGCAGACGTGACAGGTCTGAGAGGTCGGCACAAACCGTCCGATCTTGATCAGCGTGCGTCCGTACCGCTGCGCCTTGTAATGGAGCATGGTCACGAACTGGGACCAGCCCGCATCGTGCACGCTCTTGGCCATCCGGGTGCGCGCCGCCCTGACCGCCAGGTCTTCCACACCGATCGCTTGATTCTCGCGGATCAGCTGCGTGGAGAGCTGGTGGTGGAACTCGCGGCGGGCATCGGCGACGGCCGCGTGGGTGCGGGCCAGCTTGAGGCGGGCCTTGGCCCGGTTCCTCGACCCCTTCTGCTTACGTGACAGCTCCCGCTGCGCCTTCTTCAGCTTCTTCTCCGCCCGGCGCAGAAACCGCGGGTTTTCGATCTTTGTGCCGTCGGAGAGGATCGCGAAGTGCTTCAGGCCCAGGTCAATGCCGATCTGGTGGTCCGGGTCAGCGGGTTCGAAGCGGGCTTGGTCGGTTTCGGCGTCGGTGTCGATGTCAAAGCTGGCGAAGTACCGCTCGGCACTGTCCTTGATGACCGTGACCGACGAGGGCACCATGGGCAGGGTGCGCGACCACCGCACCTTCACCTCACCGATCTTGGGGAGCAGGAGGTGTCCGGCGTCGGTGAGTTTCCAGCGGGCGTTCGCGGTGAACCGGATGGCCTGGCGGGTGTCCTTGCGGGACTTGAACGACGGCTCCCCGAGCCTGGGGCCCTTGCGCTCGCTCCTGAGGGAGGCGAAGAAGTTGCTGTACGCACTCTCCGCGTCGCGCAGGGACTGCTGCAGCACCACCGAAGAGACCTCGCCCAGCCAAGCCCGCTCCGGGGTCTTCTTCGCCTCGGTGATCAGGATGCGGGACAGGGCGCCGATCTTCGGGAAGGGCAGCTTGTTCTCGCGGGCGGCACGCCGGGCGCGTACCGCGTCGTTGTAGACGACGCGAGCGCAGCCGAACGCCCGGTCCAGAGCGGCCCGTTGGCCGCGGGACGGGTACAAGCGAAAGCTGTACCTCAGCTGCATGAACGCAAACCATACCGGCGCGGTGATACCGAACAGAGAGAAGATCCATACTGATCACCGACGCCTTCTTGTGATCACGTAAGCGCCGACACCGAGCAGGGCCCTTCTCCGATCTCACGCGTTCGCCTGTGCCCCAGGCCCTGTCCAGCCCCGCCGGAAGGCAACCACACCGCTTCGCGGCAGCCCTCACCTACGACACGTTGGCCCGCTCCGCGGCCCACAACACTGCGCGCCCCCGATGCCCTACGCGTCCCGCGCACACCTTCCCGTGGTGCGGGACGGCGCGCGACCATGTTCCGCCCGGCCGCGTGCCGCATGCGTCAGGTTTCCACTTCCAGGACGCGAAATCGCCCCCTCCGCGTCACACATGCGTCGAGCTGGAGCTGCTCTTCGCCGAACACGCCCGGCGCTGCGTCGCGGCGGCCGCTACGTGGTCATCACCGGCTGTTGCAACGGCAGTTGCGGCCAGGCGTCGCGTGAGGTGTCCCTGATCAACGCCAGCTACATCTGCGACATCCACCCGCGGTCGGAGTTACTTCCGCGCCACGGCCCGCAACCGCCCGGTCCCCGTGCACGTCGAGGACCTCACCGAGGCCGCGCTGCCCTACCGGGAACTGCGCGAGCAGGCCGACCATCTGGTCACCGGCATCGAGGACACGTTCCTCACCGCGTACAGGAACGGCAGTTTCCCGTACCTGATGATCGCTGCCGCCCGTGTCGGACTCCGGCCCCTCCCTGAGCCGCGATCCGGTGCCGTCAGCGTGAATTGACGTTCGCGGGGTAGGAAGGCAAGGCCCGCGCAACGGGCACACGGATCACGCGGAACCGGGAGAGGGCGGTCGGATGATGGCGCTGGAGCAGGCGACCCAAGGAGTGGTTCAGGCGGTCGTCGTCCACAACGGACGCCTGCTCCTGGTGGAACAGCCGGACGGCAGCGCACTGCCGTTCGGTGTTCCCGAGCCCGCCGAGTCGGCGGAGGCCACCGCCGCACGCCTCGTGTACGAGCTCACCGGCTACCTCGTCGACGGTTCGTCGACGCTCGAACCGCAGGCGGCTGGGGCAGATTCGGGGCCGGCTGTTCTGTGCCAGCTGCTGACCGAGGACCCCTCGGACGGAGCGCGGCTCGCGCCGGAGCAGATCCACTGGGTTCCGGTCGCTGAGGCGGTCGGCATCACGCCGCCCGGAGTCGTCCGCGACTACCTGGAGGGCCACACGCCTGTGTGAACCCTCCACTTGCCTGGGCGGCCGGACCTCGTCACTGGGCCCAGCGGCCGTTGGCCTTGCGGTGATCGTGGGGCTGCTGGGACTTACCGGGCAGCTGGTCCTTCGCCTGCTTGACGGCTGCCTGCGGGATCTGCGAGTGGAAGTACAGCAGCTTTCCCTGCCCTCGGGCGCCTATTCCGTGGTGGCCTTTCGCCGGTGAGTTCTTGCTCATGACTCGGCACCTCGCCATCTCACGTCGGCTTCGCGGGCCCGGAGCTCTCCGGTCGCGCATTCCGTAGATTTCACGGTACGCCGCTGCCGACGACGACGGCGGGTCGAGACGGTGACGGAGGAGCGCGCCGAACCCACCCCGCGGGGCACGAGCACGTTACCCGTCGGTCGGGCGTCTCCGCCCTGCGTCTCCGGGTGATCAATGCGACGCTGAAATCGTGCATACCTCCGAGCTGACTCCTGAAATCCGTGCCGCCCTGAGCAAGAAGCGGCCGTATCCCGCGATCACGTTGGTCACGCCGACCGATCCGGATTTCCCCTTCAGCGACAAGGACCGAATCCTCATCCGCGACCTGGTCACCGAGGCCAAGCGACGGCTGGCGGACGACCCGGACGTGGAGCGGGAGACGAGGTTGGAACTGCGGGATCAACTGCTGGATCCCGCGGCGATCGAGCACGCGACCGATCCCTTCCACCCGGACGACGCCATGGTCGTCTATGTGGCCGTGAACGAGCCCGTGCAGGTATGGCGGATGACATCGCTCGCACCGGTGGAACCCCGCGTGGAATTCGCCACGACATTCCTGACGCGCTACCTCGTTGCCGCCGAGCAGCGTTCCCGCCCGTACCTGGTTCTTGTCCTCGACCAGGAAATGTGCCGTCTGTACCACGGGTCTGTACGAAGGCTGCAGGAAGTGGAGACGAACGGGTGGCCGGACAAGCCGCAGATCCCGTCGCCCGAGGATGCAATTCCCGGGTCCATCCCCCACTCCACGCCGTACGAGGGACATGAGGAGCGGGTCGAGCAGTACCTGCGGACCGTGGACAAGCGGCTGGGGCAGTCCTTCGAGGAGCACGACGGACTGCCGCTGTTCGTCATCGGCGGCGACAAGATCCTCGCCACGTTCAAGAGCATCACCCGCTACGGGAATCTGATCGCCGGGACATTGCCGCTCACAGGCATGGACAAGGAATCGGCTCAGGACCTGGAGAAGCGGCTCCAGCCGGTACTCGCCGACTTCTACGCGCAGCAGGTCGCCGAAGCAGTCTCCGAGCTGGGCGAAGCGCGTGGACAGGGCAAGTACGTCGGCGGCGCTCCCGAGGTGTGGACCTCGGTCGCGGACAAGCGCGTGCGCCGCCTGGTGGTGGAAGAGGGACTGATGCTGGCGGGCCGCATCACCGAGGCCGACCGCGTCCTGGAGCTCGTGGACGTACCGAAGCCGGTGACGCTGCCGGACCCGAAGAAGGACATGGAACCGCCGGCGCACGCACTTGGTGTGGCCACCGACATCGTCGAGCGACTCGTGGACAACGCGATCGCGGCCGACGCCCGGGTTCTGTTCGTGCCCGACGGGACGCTCCAGGAGGCCGGCGGCGTGGCGGCGCTTCTGCGGTACTGATCCCCACCGGCGAAAGCGCGAGAGACGGGACCCCACTGGGGTCCCGTCTCTCGCTCTGTCCTCGCGCAATCTAGAGATACGGCGAACCGGAAACATCAATCACGTGTGTATCGCGCTTGCCGCGTGTCATTTCCACCCTCGGGCCCGGCGCGACGACAGCGGTACGGCCGTCCGCGAAGCTCACCTGGTAGAGATCCCGATTCGTACCGGAGATGATCTCCTCGACCCTCACGGTCGGGTCACCCTTGACGCCGTGCAGGGTCAGATAATCGCCCTTCTTGGCTTCCATGTGATCAGCCTCTGATGCTGACAGCTTCCGACGCCTCTGATGTGGGGCATTGATTCCACTCAATCCCGATGGTTGCCGATCCGCAAGCGGAGCGGAAACTGCTCACCTGCACCTGGCCCCAGCTCCACCGGGCTCGACGCCGGTTTGTGCTAAAGATAGCTTTTGCCCGAATGTGGGGAAATCCGGTCGAGAGAAGGTGCAGTGGTACTAGCGATCGCTCAAGAGACCATGGCGCGATGGCAGTTCGGCATCACCATCGTCTACCACTTCCTCTTCGTGCCGCTGACGATCAGTCTGGCCTCCATCGTGGCGGGCTTCGAGACGGCCTGGGTGCGCACGGGCAACGCGAAGTATTTTCACGCCACGAAGTTCTGGGGCAGGCTCTTTCTCATCAATATCGCGATGGGCGTCGTCACCGGCATCGTCCAGGAGTTCCAGTTCGGCATGAACTGGTCCGACTACTCGCGCTTCGTCGGCGACGTCTTCGGCGCACCGCTGGCGATGGAGGCGCTGATCGCCTTCTTCTTCGAGTCCACATTCATCGGCCTGTGGATCTTCGGCTGGGACAGACTTCCCAAGAAGCTGCACTGCGCGTGCATCTGGCTGGTCGCCATCGGCACCCTGCTCTCCGCCTACTTCATTCTGGCGGCCAACTCCTTCATGCAGCACCCCGTCGGCTACCGGATCGACAAGGAGTCCGGTCGGGCCCAGCTCACCGACATCGGCCGGGTGTTGTTCCAGAACACCACGCAGGTACAGATGTTCCACACCGTCACCGCCGCGTTCCTCACCGGCTCCGCGCTGGTGATCGGTCTCTCCTCGTACCACCTGCTGCGCGCCAAGCGCGGCAGGGAGACCAACCGCCGCAACATCGCGCCGATGCGGACCTCACTGCGGGTCGGCCTGATCATCGCGGTCGTCGCTGGGCTCGGCACCGCGATCAGCGGGGACCGGCTGGGCAAGGTCATGTTCGAGCAGCAGCCGATGAAGATGGCCGCCGCCGAGGCGCTCTGGGACACGCAGGGTCCCGCTCCCTTCTCGATCTTCTCGATCGGCGACGTCTCCGAGGGTCACAACACCGTCGCGCTGGAGATCCCGGGCCTGCTGTCGTTCCTCGCCAAGGACAACTTCCACTCCCCCGTCCCCGGCATCAACGACAGGGCCCGTGAGGAGGCGGCCCAGTTCGGCGGTGAACCGGAGGACTTCATCCCGAACATCTTCATGACGTACTGGGGATTCCGCCTCATGATCTTCTTCGGGATGACCAGCTTCGTCGTGGGTCTGATCGGGCTGTGGACCACACGCCGGAAGTTCTGGCTCACCCAGCCGCACAAGACGGACGACGACGAGCCGCCGATGCTGATGCTCACCGACAAGGTCGAGATGAACGCCTTCTTCACCAGGTGGAGCTGGCGGGTCGGCATCCTCACCATGGCCTTCCCGCTGGTCGCCAACAGCTTCGGCTGGATCTTCACCGAGATGGGCCGCCAGCCCTGGGTGGTCTACCAGTTGATGCGCACCGCCGAGGCCGACTCCCCCAACGTCGCCAACGGCACGGTGATCGGCTCGATGACCGCGTTCACCGTGCTCTACGCGGTACTCGCGGTGATCTGGGTGAAGCTCATGGCCAAGTACGGCATGGCCGGCCCGGACTCCGGTGAACAGCCGCCGACCAAGGACCCGACCCTGCGCGGGCCCTCCGCGAAGGACGCGGACCAGCCCCTTGCCCACGCGTACTGAGGACGGATCGTCATGCACCTCCACGATCTCTGGTTCATCCTGATCGCCGTCCTGTGGATCGGCTACTTCTTCCTCGAGGGCTTCGACTTCGGCGTCGGTGTCCTCACCAAGCTGCTGGCCCGCAACGGCACCGAGCGCCGGGTCCTGATCAACACCATCGGCCCGGTGTGGGACGGCAACGAGGTCTGGGTGATCACGGCCGCCGGTGCGACCTTCGCGGCCTTCCCCGACTGGTACGCCACGATGTTCAGCGGCTTCTACATTCCGCTGCTGATCATCCTGTTCTGCCTGATCGTCCGGGGCGTGGCCTTCGAGTACCGCGCCAAGCAGTCCGGTGCGCGCTGGCAGCGCAACTGGGAGGAGGCCACCTTCTGGACCTCCTTGCTGCCGCCCTTCTTCTGGGGCGTGATCTTCGCGAACATGGTCCGCGGCCTCGCGATCGACGCGGACAAGTCGTACGTGGGCGGCCTCGGGGATCTGTTCGACGGTTACGCGATCCTCGGCGGCTTCATGACGCTGGTGCTGTTCGTCTTCCACGGCGCGGTCTTCGCGGCGCTGAAGACGCTCGGCGAGATCCGCGACCGTGCCAGGGCCCGGGCAATCCAAGTGGGTGCCATGGCAGGCCTGTCGCTGATCGCCTTCCTGATCTGGACGCAGGCGGACTCGGGCAACGGGTGGAGCCTGGGCGTGATGATCGTGGCGTTCGTGGCCCTGGCCGGAGCCCTCGTCATGACCCGGCTCGGCCGTGACGGCTGGGCGTTCACACTGTCGGGGCTGACCGTCGTGGCCGCGTTCGCGACCCTGTTCCTGGCCCTGTATCCGGACGTCATGCCGTCGACGCTCGACCCCGGCTGGTCACTGACGGTCTCCAGCGCCGCTTCGTCGTCGTACACGCTGAAGGTGATGACGATCGTCGCGGCGGTGTTCACGCCGATCGTGCTGATCTACCAGAGCTGGACATACTGGGTCTTCCGCCGCCGGATCGGCGTCCAGCACATTCCGGCGGGCCACTGACCGTGCGACCGGTCGGCCCCCGGCTGTCGGCGTACGCCCGCACCGCCCGCGCCTTCCTCGGTGGGGGCGCGACCCTCCTCGTGGCCCGGTCACCGCCGACATCGTGGTGCGGGCGTTCAAGGGGCACACGTACGAGCTGACCGAGCCGCTGCTCGGTCCGGTGCCCCAGGCCCTCGGGCGGGGCGGGCGCTCGTGGCCCGGCCGAGGCCGTCCGCTCGCCGGCCGGGTGCGCTGCGGGACGCTCTGCGAGGCATCAATCCGGACCTCGCCCGCGGCAGACGAATCGCCGTGGCCGGCCCGTCCGGCTCGGGGAAGACCACCCTCGCCCTGATCCAGCTGCGCTTCCTCGACCAGACCTCGGGTGCGGTCCCCGGGCCGGTGCCGGTCCCCGGGCAGTCGCCTCGGACGACGTACCCAGGGTGACCGGGCTGTGCGCGAAGGACGCTCATGTCTTCGACAGGTTCCGTACGACCCCGCTGGTCACCCACCGCGGTGCCGGCTCCGGAGTGCCGCCGCCGAGGGGATCCTGATCCTCGACCTCCGGATCGCCGAGCGCGGCAGCCGGACCGGGCCGGGCGGCCGGGCGGACGGCTCCGTGACCTGCGGCTGCGCGAGCGGCGGGCGGACGCCCTGGTTGCCGCGGGCGACGGTGCCAGCGGGCGGGTAGCGCCCATTGATCGACCGGCATAGCCTGGCTGAAAGTGCCATTTTGTCGGCCTTATGCCCGTCATCGCATGGTCGAAGGGTTGAGTGTCTTGAGTATCGACAGTGAGGCGCCGGAAGAACTGGAACCCCGGGTGGGGCCCATCGCCAAGGAGGATCCGGAGTATCACCCGTACCACCACCCGGCCGCCGGCTGGGGTGCCGCG
Source organism: Streptomyces sp. NBC_00569 (assembly GCF_036345255.1). Taxonomy (NCBI): domain Bacteria; kingdom Bacillati; phylum Actinomycetota; class Actinomycetes; order Kitasatosporales; family Streptomycetaceae; genus Streptomyces; species Streptomyces sp. NBC_00569. Next base: position 724,359 of record NZ_CP107783.1, read on the forward strand.
AAGAGCGTGACCCAGTTCCTCGTGCGCGAGCGTGAGCTGGTGGACGGCCCACGCGCGATCATGAAGATGAACCACGAGAACACGGGCTTCGACTGTCCCGGTTGCGCGTGGCCGGACGACACCAAGGGCTTGAAGCTCGACATCTGCGAGAACGGCATCAAGCACGTCACGTGGGAGATGACGCGCAAGCGCGTCGAGCCGGAGTTCTTCGCCGCCCACACGGTCACCGAGCTGTTCGAGTGGGGCGACTTCGAGCTGGAGGACCAGGGCCGGCTGACCGAGCCGATGGTCTACGACCCCGACACGGACCATTACGTCCCGATCAGCTGGAAGGAAGCGTTCGAACTCGTCGGCAGCACACTGCGTGGCCTGGAGAACCCGAACCAGGCCTCCTTCTACACATCCGGCAGGCTCGGCAACGAGGCCACGTTCCTCTACCAGCTGATGGCCCGCGAGCTGGGCACGAACAACCTGCCCGACTGCTCGAACATGTGCCACGAGGCCAGCGGTCGCGCCATGGAGGCGTCCCTGGGAACCGGCAAGGGAACCGTCGACCTCAAGGACTGGGAGAGCGCCGACGCGCTGTTCATCATGGGCGTCAACGCCGCCTCCAACGCGCCCAGGATGCTCACCGCGCTCGCCGAGGCGTACCACCGCGGCGCGCAGATCGTGCACATCAACCCGCTCGTCGAGGCGGCCGCCACACGCACCATCGTCCCGCACGACTTCATGGACATGGCGCTCTTCAAGACGACGAAGACCAGCACCCTGAACCTCCAGGTGCGGATCGGCGGCGACCTGGCGCTCCTGCGCGGCATGGCCAAGGCGGTGCTGGAGGAAGCCAGGCTGGATCCCAAGGCACTGGACCAGGAGTTCATCGACCGCCACACCACCGGCTTCGACGCGTACCGGGAGTTGTGCGAGAACACGTCCTGGGAGGAGCTGGAGAGGCAGTCCGGGGTCAGCCGCGACGAAATCCTCAAAGCGGCGCGCGTGTACTGCGACGCCGACCGCAGCATCGTCAGCTGGTGTCTGGGCGTGACCCAGCACGAGCACGGCGTCGACACCGTCCGCGAGATCATCAACCTCCTTCTGCTGCGTGGCAACCTGGGACGCGAAGGAGCGGGCCCCTCCCCTGTCCGCGGTCACAGCAACGTCCAGGGGAACCGCACCTGCGGCATCGATCACCGGCCCGACGACGCGTTCCTCGACCGCCTCGCCGAGTACTGCAAGATCGACCCGCCGCGTGAGCACGGCCTGGACACCGTCGGCACCATCCAGGCCATGCGCCGGGGCGATGTGAAGGTCTTCGTCGGCATGGGCGGCAACTTCGCGCTCGCCGCACCGGACTCGGCGATCACCTACGAGGCCCTGCGCAACTGCGACCTCACGGTCCAGGTCAGCACCAAGCTCAACCGCAGCCACCTCGTGCACGGCCGCCGGGCGCTGATCCTGCCGTGCCTCGGCCGCACCGAGAAGGACCACCAGCGCAAGGGCATCCAGAGCACGTCCGTCGAGGACTCGATGAGCATGGTGCACCTGTCCGTCGGCATGAAGCGCCCCGCGTCGCCGCACCTGCTGTCCGAGCCCGCGATCGTCGCCGGCATGGCCCGCGCGGCCCTGCCCGCCAGCCCCACGCCGTGGGAGTGGTACATCGAGGACTACGACCGGATCCGCGACACCATGTCCCAGGCCCTCGACGGGTTCGAGGACTTCAACCGCCGCGTGCGCCTGCCTCTGGGCTTCCGCCTCAAGCAGCCCGCCCGCGAACTGGTCTTCCTCACCCCGTCCGGCGGCGCGGAGTTCTCCGACGCCGCCCTGCCCGACGTGGTACCGGCGCCCGGCACCCTGGCACTGGGCACCATGCGCTCCCACGACCAGTGGAACACCACCATCTACTCGGACAACGACCGCTACCGCGGCGTCAAGAACCTGCGCGAGCTCGTCTTCATGAACGAGGATGACATGCGCGAGCGCGGCATCTCCGAGTTCGACCCCGTCGACATCACCAGCACCGCCAGGGACGGCAGCCACCGCTACCTCAACGGCTATCTCGCCATCCCGTACGACATCCCGCGCGGCTGCGCGGCCGGGTACATGCCCGAGATGAACGTGCTGTGCGCACTCGTCGACTACAGCACGCAGAGCGACCAGCCGATCATGAAGCACGTCAAGGTGACCATCGAAGCGGCCACCTGAGCGGGAGACGGGCGAAGGCGGGGCCCCGGCCGGGCTGACGACCGGCCGGGGCTCCGCCGCGTTCGGCGGCAGCGGAAGGGCCGACGGGAGCGGTGTCCGTCGGCCCTCACCTCGTGACGCTGCGTCAGACGTCTTGCCGGACTCCGAGGTGGCGCAGCGCGGACCTCGCCGCGCCGGCACCGCACATGCCGTGCGCGCCCGGGCCGGGCGGGGTGGCGGCGGAACAGATGAACACGCCGGGCAGGCCGGTGCCGTAGGGGTCGAGAGCGGGGCGCGGGCCGAGGAGAAGGTGCGGGACCGTCTTGGCTCCCGTGAGGATGTCGCCCCCGACGACGTTGGGGTTGGCCGCGGCGAAGTCGGCGGGCCGGGTGACGTGCCGGCCCACGATGCGTTCACGTACGCCGGGGGCGAAGCGCTCGAACTGGCGCGGAGGATCGCCTCGGTGGCGTCCGCGTCGTAGCCGTACGGGACGTGGGCGTAGGCCCAGACGGGGTGGACGTCTCCGACCGAGCGGGAGGGGTCGGCCAGGTACTGCTGGCCGACCAGGACGAAGGGGCGCTCGGGCATCCGTCCGGCCCCGACGTCCCGCTCCCCACGTGCCACGTCGGCGAGCGGCCCGCCGAGGTGGACCGTGCCGGAGCGTCGTGCGTCCGCGTTCGTCCAGGGCACGCCGCCCTCGACGGCCAGGTCGATCTTGAAGGCGCCGGGGCCGCGGCGGAAGTGCCGGTAGGCGGATCGCACACGGGCGGGAAGCCGGTCTCCGTAGATGCGGGCGATCTGGCCGGGGTCGAGGTCGAGGAGGGTCACGTCGGCGGGCGGGATCTGCGAGGAGCGGGTGATGCGCACGCCGGTGTGGATCGTGCCGCCGTACTCACCCAGTACCTTCTCGAGGCTGCGGGCGATGGACTGTGACCCGCCCTCGGCGACGGCCCATCCGGCGGCGTGACCGGCGGTGAGGATGCCCAGGCCGATCGCCGAGGTGAACGGGCGGGTCAGCGGGCGGAACGCGTGCGCCGCGACGCCGGCCCACAGGGCTTGTGCCTGGGGGGTTCTGAAGAGCCGTGCGAGGAGGGTGGCGGGCAGCGGGGTCGGCAGGCCGAAGCGGGCGAGCAGCAGCGGGTGCGTCGGGATCCGCAGCAGGGGGCGCATGACGTCCTGGGCCAGCGCGTCCCAGTGCCGCACCGGCGTTTCGAAGAGTGCCCGATACCGTCCGGCGTCGGCGCCCAGTATGCGGGCGGTTTCCTCGACGGACCGCATCAGCACCCCCGCGCTGCCGTCGTCCAGCGGGTGTACGCAGTCGATGTCCGCCGACTTCCAGCGCAGGCCGTGCCGTTCGAGGTCCAGTGAGCGAAGCGCCGGCGAGGTGACGGCCATGGGATGGATGGCCGAGCAGAGGTCGTGCAGGAGGCCGGGCAGGATGGCCTCGTGGCTGCGGGTGCCGCCGCCGACCTCGTCCGCGGCTTCGAGGAGTGTGACCTCGAGTCCCGCCTTCGCGAGCAGGGCCGCGGCGGCGAGCCCGTTGGGCCCGCCGCCGACGATGACGGCGGACGTCATGACGCCGTGTCCATGGGCGACGGACCCTCGACGGAGCCGGCCGCGTCGGGCACAGGCCGCAGCGGGTGCGGGGACCACACCACGTAGCCCGGGTGGTCCGGGCCGTCGGTGGGCCAGGGCTGCCGGGTCACCGTGTCGCGCACCTTGACGTGACCGCGTTCCAGCAGGCCGAGGGCGGCGTCGTGGACCTCATACATCTGAGTCTGCCGGTGAACCGGACGACCTGCCGCCCGATGGCCGGAATCCTCCCGGCCGTACGCGATCGTGGCGGCCACACTGGCGTAGCCGGCGCAGGCCGGGCTGCGCGGAGCCACCCCTGCACGAGACGCTACGGTCCGCACCCACCACCACGGCTACGCGGCCGCGCCCCAGGCGATGAGTCTGCACCGCCACTCCGTCCGGTACCGGATGCAGCAGGCGACGGTGCTGCTGCCACACGGCGCCCACAGCCTGCGCGACGACTTCGACGTCCGCGCCGCGCCGCTCGCCGCGCAGTGGCTGGGCGGCGCGTCCTCACGTGACGGATCCCTCGCGCCCGCCGCTCACTTGCCGGTGCCGACGGGGTCGACGGTGATGGCAGGGCCGGAGCCGTCGGAGACGGGAACGTTGATGCTCACGGGCAGGGTGTGGGAGTGCGTCTCGTTGGGCGGGGTGACGACGAGGCTGGTGAAGGTGACGCCGGAGCCGCCGGAGTCGTTCGACGGGTAGTGGAGCGTGAAGCGGGTCTCCTCGCCCGCCTTGACGCTGACGCTCGGCGGGGCGAGCTTGCTACGCTCGGCGCTGACCGTGCCGTCCTTGCCCTTGAGGTCGGCTCCGGGGAACCCCTTGAGGGTGCAGGTGGCGGTACCGGTGTTCTTGAGGTTCACGATGAGCGTGCCCTCGGCCATCCCGCCGGAGCTGCTGAAGGCGAGCTGGGAGGTCCGGCAGGCACCCGTGGCCGTTCCTGAGGCCGCGCCGGAAGCACCCTCGGCGCTCGCGTCGGATCCCGCCGTGCCGGCGCCCTTGCCGGTGGACGCGCTGCTGCCGCCGGAGTCCTGGGAACCGGAGCTCTGGGCGGAAGAGGAGGAGTCGTCCGACCCGGCCGAGGAGTCGTCGCCGCTCTGGCAGGCGGTGAGCGAGAGGCCCGCTGCTACGGCGACGGCGAGGAGGGAGAACTTCTGGACGCGCATGGGGGGATCCCTTTCAGGGTGTGTCCGCTCACTCGTCTCGAGCGAGTCGTACTGATCGCTTGCCGATCGGTCGCAGATCGATTGAAGATCGGTTGCCGATCGCTAGTTGATCATCTTCTGATCATTGAGACCCTGACGGCGCGGACACCGTTCCGTTCAACCACCCTCTAATACATGCCTGTTACAGACGCATACTCTCGCGCCCCTGCTCGGGGCAGCTCCCGAGGCAGATGCGCTCTACCACGGGAGCTCCTCCATGGCGTCGGTCCGGCTCTACTCCTGAAGCTCCATGACGTCCGCCACCACGCAGCCCACGTTGTCGGGGCCGCCGATGCCGTTGGCGAGGGCCACCAGGGCGCGGACCGTCTCGTCGGGCTCCCTGGTCTCGGCGAGCACGCGCAGGATGTCTTCGCCCGGCACGACGGTCGACAGTCCGTCGGAGCAGAGCAGGTACCGGTCTCCGTGCTGCGCGTCGTGCAGGCGCAGGTCCGGGGTCCCGTCGGCTCCTTGCCCAAGGGCCCGCGTCAGGAGCGACCGCTGGGGGTGGGAGAGGGCCTCTTCAGGGGTGATGCGCCCTTCGTCGACCATCGACTGGACGAGCGTGTGATCGTGCGTGATCTGGAACAGCTCCCCGGCGCGCAGGAGATAGACGCGGGAGTCACCGATGTGTACGAGGGCCAGTTGCGCGCCGGTCCAGAGCATCGCGGTCAGTGTCGTCCCGGCCTCTGCCCGGGAGGCCTCGTCGGACGAGGAGCCGCTCGACGGAACGCCGTGTACGGCGTTCTTGGCTTCTTCGACGGCGTCTTCGAGGACGTTGAGGAGATCGCCTGCGGGGACGCGGTCGGTCTCGAGGCGCTTGAGTACGTCGACAGCCGCGGCGCTCGCGGTGGCTCCCTCGCTGCCGTAGCCATCGGCGACGGCGAGCAGTCGGGCCCCGGCGTACGCGGTGTCCTGGTTGCTCTCACGGACGAGGCCCGTGTCGGAGAGTGCGGCGTAACGGATTCCCAGGGGCTTGGTGGTCGGAGACATGGCGGGGTCCTTCCAGGACAGATGGTCGATGAGGAAGGTGGCGAGGTCCCGCCGTGCGGCGGTGTCGGCTTCGACCTGAGCCCAGAACGCGCGGATCTCCTGTGCCGCCCCGGCCGCATCCAGCGTGCAGACGTGCTGGATGCGGGCCAGGGGCATTCCCAGACGCCGGAGCCAGGCGACGAGCCGGGCCTGGTCGAGCTGGTCCCGTGCGTAGAGGCGGTAGCCGGTCACCGGGTCGACACGAGCGGGGTTCAGCAGACCGAGCTCGTCGTACAGACGAAGCGCCTTCGGCGACAGCCGGGACGCCTTCGCGAACGCGCCGATGGTCAGCAGCCCCATGCTCACTCTCCTCCTCGTGCCGAGCACGTCGCCCGGCCCCACCGATGCTGCGGCCTCCCCCAAGGTGAAGGTCAACCGCGCACGTTCCTTGCCCTGTCGGAGCAAGGGGAGTTGGTGGCGTCGGGACACTTCCGACCTGGCGGATCAGGCCAGTTCGGCCTCCAACCATTGCAGGACGTCGGGGGTGACCGGGTCGGTGATGTCGGCGAACTCCTCATGGCTCTTGAGGAACTTGGCCACGTAGGGGCAGACGGGGACGATCCTCTTCCCGAGCTTGCGCACGTCGGTGAGTGCCTCCTGGACAAGCCGGCCGGCCAGGCCCTGTCCGGCATACGCCTCGCCGACTTCCGTGTGGAAGAAGACGCGTTGCACGCCGTGGTCGCGGAAGGCGGTCAGGCCGGCACGTACGCCGTCGACCCGTATCTCGTAGCGATGCCGCTCGTCGTTCCGCTCGACGGAGGGAACGGGGAAAGGCTGGGTCATCGGGTTCCTTTCGAAGGGGTCAGCGACGCGGAGGGTTCTTGCGCGGCGCGATGGTGGCATGAGGCAGAGCGGGAGCGGGGAGACGGTCTCCGGGGTAGCCCTCGACTGCGCCGAAACGCTCCGAGGCGCTCTCCCATTCCTCTCGCGCCCGGACGATGTCCTCGTGGCTGCGGCCGATGAAGTTCCACCACATCACGATTTCCTCCTCGAACGGCGGTCCACCGAGGAGGACGGTCCGAGCCGTCTCGTACGACTCGTTGACGAGGGACAGGGTGTCGACGCCGGGGTGGACATATCCCAGGTCCGCGGGGCGCAGCAGGGTGCCGGCCACCCGGACGTCCCCGTGGTCCACGAGTAGACCGTGCTCGAAGTCGGCGTCCACGGCGAGCATGAGCGACGCACGCGGCGCGAGCGTGATCTCGGCGCCGAGCAGGGGCGTGAAGGTCGGCACGGGGGAGGCGGAGCCGGCGAGAGCACCCAGGAAGACCCTGATCTCGGCGCCCTCCCTTCGCACCGGCTCGGGCACATGGTGCTGGAAGTCCCGCCCGGTGTGCCGGTGTTCCTCGGGCAGCGCCACCCACAGCTGGACGCCGTGCAGGGTCGTGGTGCGTGGGGTGGAGACCTCGGTGTGGCTGATGCCGTGGCCGCCCGTCATGAGGTTGAGCTCGCCGGGCCGTACGTAGGCGTGGCTGCCGAGGCTGTCGCGGTGCTCGATCTCCCCGCTGAACAGCCAGCTCACCGTCTGCAGTCCGGTATGAGGATGCGGTGCGACATCCATGCCGCCCGTGCGGCCGACATCGTCGGGGCCGTAGTGGTCGGCGAAACACCAGGCACCGATGAGGGTCCGGGATCGCTGCGGGAGCGTACGTCGCACGGTCATCGCCCGCGGCCCGCCGAGCGGGACATCGCGCGGGGCGAGTACGTCGATCCGTGGACCCGTGGCCGGCCGTTCGCCTGCCGCCCCGGATCCGCCACGCCCTCCGGCCTGATCAACTTCCGCGTCACTCATCGCGGTCACCTCCTCCAAGCATGATAGTTTTATGTTCAACAACTTGGCCGATCTTAGAACACGTAACGGCCCCGCGTACACATCGGAGCAAGGGCGCCGCGAGCGGCCCGGAGGAGTCCACGTTGAACCGACCGGCGGCGGGATCCGCACCCAGGCGGATCTTCATCGACAAGCAGAGCCCCAAGGCGTACCACGCGCTGGTGCAGACGTCGGAGGCGGTGCGCGCGGCGGCCGCGGACGCGGGCCTCGACCGCACGCTGGTGGAACTGGTCAACCTCCGCGTGTCGCAGATCAACGGCTGCGCCTACTGTCTCCACGTGCACACGCGGGCGGCCCTGCGCGCCGGCGAGACGACACAGCGGCTGGGCGTGCTGCCGGCCTGGCGGGACACGGAACTCTTCAGCCCCAGCGAACGAGCGGCGCTGGGACTCGCCGAGGCGACGACGGAGCCCGCCGACGCCACCGCGCAGGAATCCGCCTACACCGCCGCCCGGGCCGCACTCACCGAGGACCAGATCTCCGCCGTGATCTGGGTCGCGATAACGATCAACGCATTCAACCGCGTCTCGATCCTGAGCAAACACCCGGTGCATGCGGACAGTTGATGTGGTCTCGAGCATTGCCGCCCGGCGGATCCGGGCAGACGTGGACCTCCGGTCCAGGGCAGCCGTCAGGAGCACGGCTCGCCGAAACTCGCTTCGGGCGCCGTGCCGCGTGCGCCTACCCTGACCCGGTGACGACTCAGGTGATCGTGTTGAACGGTGGGTCCAGTTCGGGCAAGTCCGGGATCGCCCGGTGTCTGCAGGCGTTGCTGCCGGATCCGTGGCTCGCCTTCGGGATCGACTCGCTGATCGAGGCCATGCCCGCGTCCCTGCGGGAATCGGGCGACGGGCTCGAAATCGCCGAAGACGGCGGAGTCGATGTCGGAGCGGCCTTCCGGGAGCTGGAGGCGGCGTGGATGCAGGGGGTCGCCGCGACGGCCGGTGCGGGCGCCCGGATCGTCATCGATGACGTCTTCCTCGGTGGAGCCGAGTCCCAACAGCGGTGGCAGAAGGCTCTGGGCGGGCTGAACGTGCTGTGGGTGGGGGTCAGATGCGACAGCGAGATCGCCTCGGGCCGCGAGATCGTCCGTGGGGACCGAGCCCAGGGGATGGCCGCGTCGCAAGCGGAGACGGTCCACCGCGGTGTTGTCTATGACCTGGAGGTGGACACCACCCACACGGAGTCCCTGCAATGCGCGCGGACCATCGCCGCCCAGCTCAGGTCATCCTCTGCGGGACGGCCTGAATCGTCTGTGGAACGGCCCCTGTACGGTCCCCCTGAAGGCGCCGTCTAGGGTGCGATCATGACCTCGCAGAACTACCTCTCCGAACTGTTCTCACTCGACGGCCGGACCGCCGTGGTGACCGGCGGCAGCTCCGGCATCGGCAAGGCCATCGCCGGGGCGCTCGCCCGCGCGGGGGCGAGCGTGGTGATCGTGGCACGCAAGGAGGCGGAACTCGCCGCCACTGTCGACGAGTTGACGGCGGACGGCTGCCGGGCAGCGTGGGTGAGCGCGGACCTGAGCACCCGCGACGGCGTACGCGCGGCGGCGGAGCAGGCCGCCGGGGTGTTCGGCGAGCCCGACATCCTGGTCAACAGCGCCGGGATCAACCTTCGGCCGCCGATGAGTGAGCTCGGCGACAAGGTGTGGGACACCACCATGGCGGTGAACCTGGAGGCACCCCATCTCCTGGGCCGGCGGTTCGGGCCCGGCATGGCCGAGCGGGGCTTCGGACGGATCATCCACATCACGTCCCAGCAGGCGCACCGGGCGTTCGTCCAGAGCGGCGCGTACGGGGTCTCCAAGGGCGCCCTGGAGGCGCTGGCCCGCTCGCAGGCCGAGGCGTGGTCGCCCCACGGCGTCACCTGCAACACACTCGTTCCGGGCTTCGTCATGACGCCGCTCAATGCGCGTCTGTCGTCCGACCCGGAGAAGGTGGCGGCGCTGGCCGCCCGCACGATGGTCGGGCGCAACGGCCTGGCCGAGGACTTCGCCGGAGCCGCGGTGTTCCTGGCCGGCCGCGCGTCCGCCTACGTCACCGGGCAGTCGATCTTCGTCGACGGCGGATTCTCGGTCCACTAGAGGCGCCACGGGCTCGCTCGCCATACAGAACAAGCCCACCGCGTCTACGCGTCACGGTCGGCCTCCCGCGCCGCACGTTCCAGTCGGCCGCGATGGTCCTCCCACCACGCCGGGTCGTCGGACGGCATGCTGTCATTGCCCTTGTTCATCCCCACGGCACCGTCCAGGAGTTCGCGGACGATGTCGGCGTGCCCGGCGTGGCGGTGCGTGTCGGCGATGACGCGTACGACGGCATGATTCAACGTCACCTCGTCCCTGCCACCGGGCCACCACGGCACCTTGCCGACGGTGTCCAGCGGCAGCGCGTCGATCGTCGCGTCGGCATGCGCCCACGCCCGCCGGTACAGCGCCACGATGAACTCACGCGACTCGTCCGCGGTGACCCACATGTCCGCGTTGGGCTCGGCTCCCTCTTCCACCCAGGGCAACGGCTCACCGGACGGCCGTCCGAAGGTGGCGCCGAGATATCCCAACTCCACGCTTGCCACGTGCTTCACGAGACCCAGCAGGTTCGTACCGGTCGGCGTCAGCGGGCGCCGGACGTCGTACTCGGAGAGTCCGTCGAGCTTCCACAGCAGGGCGTCGCGAGCGGACTGCAGATAGAAGTGCAGGTCGGTTTTCGGATCCGAAGGGGTCATGGGGCCAGTCTGCCTCCCGCGCGAGCGCTGTTCGGGCGTTCGCCCTCCGGCAGCGAACAATATGAACGCTACTGATCACGTCATGGGATTTCGGCTCCGCCGTACCTAGCATCTCCCCCGCCGCGCAACGGTGCGCGCCGGAGGACGAGGAGAGGCCCATGGGTAGGACCAGACGCATCGCATCGGGTTTCCGCAGGAGGTCCGGGATCCGTCGGCATCACCGGCGCGCGGCGGTGGTTGCCGGCATCGCGGGCCTCGTCGCCTGCGCGCTCCCCCTGCCGGCTTCGGGTTCGACGGCTTCCGCCGCATCGGCCGCGGCCCGGAGCGGGCCCGCGTCCACCGCCTGTCCCGCGAATCTGACCGGAAAGGCCACCTGTTACACCGGCCAGGACGCGAACGGCGCCTCCTACGCGATCGCCGTCCCGAAGACATGGAACGGCTCGCTCGTGGTGCACGCCCACGGCGGCCCCGACCTCGGCACGGGCTCCGATCCCGCCCGCAGCGTCGACGACCTGAACCGCTGGGCGGTGATGGTGGACGAGGGTTACGCCTGGGCCGGTTCGTCGTATCGGCGTGGCGGCTACGGGACACGGATGGCCGCCGCCGACACCGAGAATCTGCGTCGCCTGTTCGTGACAGAGTTCGGCAAGCCGAGGCGGACCTATGTGCACGGCCAGTCCTGGGGCGGCAATGTCGCCGCCAAGGTCGTCGAGACCTACGGCGCGGCGAAGCACGGCCCGTACGACGGAGCCCTGCTCACCAGTGGTGTACTCGGCGGCGGTTCACGCGGCTACGACTACCGGGTCGACCTGCGCGTGGTCTATCAGTACTACTGCCGCAATCATCCCCGGCCCAGTGAGCCTCAGTACCCGCTGTGGGAAGGGCTGCGCGCCGGCTCGACCATGACGGCCACGGGGTTGCGGGCGCGCCTTCAGGAATGCACCGGGTATGCCTCCGAGCCCGAGGAGCGGACCGCGGCGCAGCAGCGCAACCTCGACGACATCCTCGCGGTCACGAAGATCCCCGAGCGCACTCTCGAGTCACACCTGCGGTTCGCGACGTTCACGTTCCGCGACATCGTGCACAGCCGGCTCGGCGGCCGCAATCCGTTCAGCAACCAGGGCGTACGGTATTCCGGTTCCCACGACGACCAGGCGCTCAACGCAGGCGTCGAGCGGTTCTCGGCCGACCCGAGCGCCGTACGCGACCTCTCCTACGACAGCGACCTCACCGGCAGAGTGGCCATCCCCGTTCTCACCCTGCACGCGATCGGCGACCCGACCGCGTTCGTGGAGCACGAGGCCGCCTACCGGGCCGGTCTCCAAGGCGCCCACAGGGAACGGAACCTGGTGCAGACGTTCACTCGGGAGAGCGAACACAGCGAGCTGAGCAACTCCGAGTACGCCAACTCCCTCTCCGCGCTGGACGCCTGGGTGCGGACCGGGAAGAAGCCGACACCGCCTGCGATCGCGGCCTCGTGCTCCGCGTTCGACCACAAGTACGGCACCGGTTGCCTCTACGACCCGGGCTTCTCCCCCGGTCCCTACGCGTCACGGGTCAACCCCCGCCCGGGCGGCCTGCGTTGGCCGGCCATGACCGCCACCCAGGAGAAGGCCTGGAGCCGGATCGACGGCGTGGGGATCGCCCCCTGAGACCGCCGGCGCCGCTCATGGCGAACCGAAGCCCGATGCGCGGGTCGCATCACACCGTGGTGATCAGGCCTCCGTCGATCACGAAATCGGAGCCGGTCACGTTGGCGGTTCGGTCGGAGGCCAGGAGCAGTACGAGGTCGGCGACCTCCTGGGGGCGGGTGAAGCGGCCGGTCGCGGCGCCGCGAGCGACCTGTTCGGTGACCGCGTCGGCCTCAAGTCCCCCGGCCCGACCGACCGTTGCCGCCACACCGTCCTTCCCCAGCCACAGGTCCGTGGCGACCGGCCCCGGACTGACCGTGTTGACGCGGATGCCGCGCGGTCCCAGCTCCTTGGACAGCGACTTGCTGAAGCTCAGCAGGGCCGCCTTCGCCGCGGAGTAGTCGATCACGAGCGGGTCGGGCAGGCGCGCGTTGACGGACGCCACCGTGATGATCGAGCCGGCGTCGCGCTGGAGCATCAGCGGCAGGACCTCGCGGGTGGCACGCACGGAGGCGAGGAAATTGATGTCCAGGGTGGTCGTCCAGTCCTGGTCGGTGACGGACGAGAACCCCTCGGTGCGTGGCCGGACGGCACCGACGTTGTTGACCAGGATGTCGGGCAGCCCGAAGGCGGAAGCCGCCGCCTCGACGAGCGCGGCGGGCCCTTCCGGAGTCCCCAGATCCACCTCGACGGCCCGTACGGACCCTGTCCGGGCGAGGTCGGCCAGTTCACCGCCCATGTGGCGCGCCCCGGCCGTCACGCGGACCCCTTCCGCCACAAGCGCCTTGGTGATGGCCAGGCCGATGCCCTTGCTCGCACCGGTCACCACCGCGGTTCTGCCCTGCAGCTTCAGTTCCATGAGACGCCTTTCTGCGCCGGGCGGTGACCGACCACCGCACGAACGGGACGACGTTTCACGATACGGATTCCGGCGGCACACGCGGCGCGACGCGCGGCAACGCCATGTGGCGCCACCTGGGGGTCGTGGTGGCATCACCATCACCGGCACCGGCGGGGCGGGGCGGGGCGGGAACGTCATCGCCGCCCGGGCGTCGGCGCGGCCGGCACGGCCGTAGCCGGATCGGTCACGATCGCGGCCCACTGCTCGGCGAACGCACCCCACAACACGCGCAACTCTGTCTCCGCCCGAGCCACCTCGGCCACGACACCGGCGGGTTCGAGCCCGAGGGCGAGCAGCGGGCCGACGTCCGACGTACCCCAGGTGCGGATGTCGTCCGCCAGGACCTCGGGGTGGAACTGCACTCCCCACACCGATGTGCCGATCCGGTAGGACTGGTGGGCGCAGCGTTCGCTGGTGACGAGTGGAACTGCCCCGTCGGGGAGAGTGCCGGATTCCTCCCAGTGCCATTGCACCGCGCGCAACCGTCCACCGGTATGGGTGAGGGGACCGAACATTCGGTCCTCCACGGCCTCCTGAAGCGGCATCAGTTCGCAGAGGCCGACCTCCGGAAGCGCGGCGCGCCGGACTTCGCCGCCACACGCCACCGTCAGCAGTTCCATGCCCAGGCAGATCGCCAGCGTGGGCAGGTCGCGAGCCACGGCCTGGCGCAGCAGTTCACGAACGGCAGGCAGCCAGGGCGCGCGCTCATCGTCGCGCGGGCCCATCGAACCGCCGAGGACGAGCAGCGCGTCGTGGTCGTCCAGATTTCGGGGCAGTGCGTCTCCCGCCCAGGGGCGGCACATCTGGGTCAACAGCCCTTGCTCCGCCAGGCGTTCACCGACCTGGGCCGGACCGGTGCCGTCCTCGTGCTCGACGACGAGCACCCGCGCGGCGCTCACCGCCGCCCCTCCTTGACCGCACATCCTGATGCAGGAAACACAGCACCGCCTTCCCTCAGAGGGTGGTGGACAGGTCGTCCCATGGGACGTGACCGACCGCACGGCCATGGGGGTCGAGGACTCGGCCCATACGCTTGGCCGTGATGAGCGTGACCGTGCGGTCGAGCACGCGCAGATCCGGTAGCTGCTCACACATATGGGCCTCGAAACCCGTGACGTCCTCCGCCGTGCGGAGCCAGGCGATGACCAGGAAGTCGGCTGTCCCGCTCACGGCGCTGCACAGCCGGACCTCGGGCATGAGGCCGAGCGTGCGCGCTGCCGCGGTCAGTCGGTCGGCGGGGAGGTCGATGCGGTAGGTGGCGGTGAGCGGCCAGCCGGCGGCGGCCTGGGCGAAGTCGCAGCGGAAGTGGACCGATCGCGTCTCCATCAGCCGCTGGAGCCTGCGGCGCACCGTCGCCTCGCTGACACCCAGGTCCCGGGCCAGTTCCTGATGGCTTCGCCGCCCGTCCTGGCCGAGCGCGGCCATGAGTGCCGCGTCGGCTGTGGCCCCGGTCAGGGAGCGGCGCGGAGGTTGCTGCGGTGGCACCAGGAGCGAGCGTTGCTGCCGGTCCAGGGCGCGCATGCGCCAGCCGCTCCCCTCTTGGTAGAGGCGCAGGCCGAGGTGGATGGCCGTCGCCTCCACACCGGGCGCGGTGGGCAGATCCCGGCGTACGAGCGCGGCGAGGGCGGCCGGCGTCGGGGCCGCCACCGTCAGGAACAGATCGAAGTCACCCGTGACCTCCTCGACGCTGAGGACTTGGGGCAGCGCACACAGCTGACGCGTCACTTCGTCGACGGTGTTCGGCCGGCAGCGCACGTCAACGTAGGCGAAGCTCGTCCTGCTCGCGGATGGGTAGGCCGTCAGCCAGGCGAGCCCCTGGCCGACCAGCCGGTGCCAGCGGCGGGCCGCGGAGGTGGCGTCCACGCCGAGCGCGGGCCCGATCTGTGACCAGGGCGCTCGCGGGCTGTGCTGGAGAGCCTCGATCAACGCCAGGTCCGGCTCCTGAAGCGAACCGGTCGCCGCATCCCGGTGTCCGGACAAGGCTTCTGGGCTGCTATCGGGCATGGCTCATGGATCTCCGTCGAATTCCTGCGTTATCACGGGCAAGTGATCAGCGATCTCCATCCTGGACTCACTTCGGCCCCGGTGTCGACCCCCGACCCCGCCGGAGACCTGGGAGGACTGACATGGAGACCGACGGATCCCTGACCGCTGCCGCGCCGCGCGAGGGTGTTGCCCTGCGCGACGGCCTCGACGCCCGGCTGCCCGGCCTCGGGCTGCTCTACCGCGATCTGCACTCCCATCCCGAGCTGTCCATGCAGGAGAACCGCACGGCCGGGATCGTCGCCGCGGAGCTGCGCGAACAGGGCTGGGATGTCACCGAGGGCGTCGGCGGCACGGGAGTGGTCGGGCTGCTGCGCAACGGCGAAGGACCGGTGGTCGCGCTGCGGGCCGACATGGACGGGCTGCCCGTACGCGAGGCGACGGGACTCGACTACGCGTCCACGGACACCGCGCTGTCGCCGGACGGCGAGCCGGTTCCGCTCATGCACGCCTGCGGCCACGACCTGCACACGGCGGCTCTGCTCGGTGCCACCGCCCAGCTCGCGGCGCACCGCGAACTCTGGCGCGGCACGCTGCTGGCCGTCTTCCAGCCCGGGGAGGAAACAGCCGCCGGGGCCAGGGCCATGCTGGCCGACGGTCTCCTGGAGCGGTTCCCGCGGCCCGACGTGGTGCTCGGCCAGCATGTCGGGCCGCTCCCCCTGGGTTCGGTGGCCACGCGCACCGGTGTGCTGATGGCCGCCGCGGACAGCCTCAGGGCACGTCTGCTCGGGCGGGGCGGGCACGGTTCGGCTCCGCACACCACGGTCGACCCGGTGGTCATGGCGGCGGCGACCGTCATGCGGTTGCAGGGGATCGTGGCCCGCGAGGTCTCGCCGACGGAGTCGGCGGTCGTCACGGTGGGCTCCCTGCGTGCCGGCACCAAGGAGAACATCATCCCCGAGGAGGCCGAACTCAAGATCAACATCAGGACGTTCGACGCCGCCGTGCGGGAGCGGGTGCTCGCCGCGGTGCGCCGTACGGTCGAAGGGGAGGCGGCGACCTCCGGCGCGCCCCACCCACCGGAGTTCAGCGAGCTCAACTCCTTCCCCCTGACAGTGAATTCGGACGGCGCCACGGAACGCACCGTCCGGGCGATCGCGGCGGGCGGCACCCAGGTGCACACCATGCGATCCCCGCTGTCGGGCAGCGAGGACTTCGGCCTGCTCGCCACCGCGGCCGGGTGCCCGTCCGTCTTCTGGTTCTTCGGCGGTACGGAGCCCGGCAGCTGGGAGGGGGCCGATCCGGCGGGCGAGCAGCCGTCCACCGTGCACGGCAACCACTCCCCGTTCTTCGCCCCGGTGGCGGATCCGGCGCTGCGCAACGGGGTCACGCATCTGCTCGACGCCGCCGCGGAGTGGCTCGACCCGGCGTGAACCCGGCGCCGATCGCGGGCCGGGGGCCACGCGCGCGAACCGTGCGGCCGTACGGCACCGCACTCAGCCCCGGCCCCGCGGACGCCGCGCCACGAAGACGAACTCCCGGCCGGGACGGTCGGCGGCGTCACGCACCTCGTCGACCACGAAGCCTCGCGCGACCAACTGTGCCTCGATCTCGGTCCGTTCACGGAACCGCAAGGTCGAATCGGAGGTCAGCACCTCACCGTCCTCGGCGAACACGTACGTCCACCGAAACGTCACCAGCGGCCCCCTCACATCGGTCACCTCGACCCAGCTCTCGACCGCGCCGACTCCCGGGATCCGCGTCGTCGCGTACGACTCCTCGCGGTTCCACTCCTCCCAGGCACGTCCGGCCGGGTCCCGCGTCTCGAACACCAGGCGCCCGCCGGGCCGCAGTGCCTCGTACGCCCCTTGCAGCGTCCGACGCCAGACGACCGGGTCGACGATGGCCTGCGCGACGTTCGCCGTCATGGTCGCCAGATCCGTCCGCAGGGGCGGGAGCGCTGTCGCGTCGCCACAGATCCAGCGCACCCGCTCGCTGCCGGGCTTGCCCCGGGCCACATCGACGGACGCCCGCGCGGGGTCGACCCCCACGACTTCGATCCCCCGACCGGAGAGCAGCAGCGCGAACACCCCCGTCCCGCAGCCGATGTCCAGCACCCGACGCGCTCCGAACTCCTCCGCCATACCCACGTACGCGTCGAGATCGCTGCGGTCAGGATCAAGCGCGTCGTACACCGCGGCGAGCCGTGGATGCTCGAATCCCTCGTCTGCCATGCGACCGAAGGTACGCCTCAGGAAAAGAATCCACGAACCACGCCGGGGAGTCGTCAGCGCTCAGTCCACGGACGCCTTCGCAGTGAGTCGACACGGGCCCGGGCACGACGGCCTCGTCCACCTGCCGGACCCGGGATCCCGCTGAGTAGGATGCCCCGCACCCCACCCCGAAGGGTGAGGCACAGGGCAGGACTTCGGGCAGCGAGGGGCACATGAGAACCGGGATCGGGGACTTCGTCCGCGCGGGGGTGTGTCTGCTTCTTTCCCTCGTGTTCCTCGGGGCGGCCTGGCCGCTGTGGCAGACCGCGCAACAGGCACGTCAGGACGACGTCGGCTTCTCGAAGGTGGCCATCGTCGAGAACGGTCACCGAACCGGCCGGCTGAAGGTGTGCGGAGACCGCTACCGCAAGCCGGACTGCATGCAGCGCGAACGCGTCACCGTGCGGGACTCCGCCTACACGCTCAAACGCTCCAGCACCAGGTACACGCTGGAGCTGACTCGGGCCGACCACCGACGCACGATGGAGCTCGCCTACAGCGACCACCGTTCCCATGACGAGCGGGACTCGGTGTACGGGCGGGCACAGGCCGAAGAGCCGGTGACGCTGTTCTGGTGGCGCGGCTCGGTACGCATGATCCAGGCCGGGAAGGACAGCGGCGACGACAGGTCCGTCGTGCGGACCAGCCACTACCCGGGACGGCTCTTCACCGCGCCCGCGGCCCTGGCCTCCGTCCTGTGGGGACTCGGACTCGGGCCGCTGTGGGCGGCGGTGTGGCTGCTGCTGTGCGGCCGGCGCAACCCGCTGACCATGGCGTGGCAGTGGCTGGCACCCGTACTGGCCCTGGCCACCGCGGGCGGCGTCGGCGCACTGGCGGCACTGACCGAACCCCGGCCCCGAGCGGTGGTGGAGAGCTTCGCGGTGGCGGCCGCGGCCCTCCTGGTACCCGCTCTGCTCTGGCTGCGCCGATGGACGCGGACCCGGCTGCCGCGCAAGTGCGACATGGAGCCGGCTCAGCCGGCCGAAGTGCACCCGGTGGACGGCGGCGTCTCCGGCACCGGCCCATGGAAACTCGGCATCAAGGGCCCGCTGTACGTAGGGCCGGACGTCATCGGCACGACCCCCGACCCGGCCGCGAAGGTGGCGCTGAAGCCGCTGCCGGGCCCGCTGCGCGTGATCACCGTACGGCCGCCGTACCGCAGCGACCCGCGCGCAGTACGCCGCTACTCGATCCATCCCTACCTGGACGAAGAGGCACGCGCGCGGAGAGCGGAGCGGCAGCGCTGGTACACACCCCGCGCGCAGCAGGCCGAACCGACCTACCCCCTCGTCGCCGTCTGCGAAGTCCTCGACGGCCCGGGCCGTGGCTCGCAGGTACTGATAGGCGCACCGGAACAGGACATGCCGGAGGTACTGGGCGCCATTGCCGCCCATGCGCGGCAATGGCAGTGAGCCTGCCGGTGACTGCCACGAGCGGCCGCGCAGCCACCAGCACGCGTAAGAGAGTGGGACTCCGGGGGCCGCACAACAATGAAGTCACGAATCAATCACCTGCTGTTCATATTTCCTTCACAAGTCGCGTCGACGTAATAGCGTCATCCCACCTGTAACACCCCGGGGGGACAACATGACCAACGCGTACACAACGCCGCCCGCGCCGCGCCCGGTTGACACCCGACCTCTGCGTAAGCGCAAGCGGGTGTGGCTGGGTGGATCAGGTCTGCTTCTCACCGGTGCGCTCATCGTGGGCGCCGGGAACGGCGATCAGCAGCCCGTCGCCGCCGAGGCCAAGCCGGCGCCGACCGTCACCGCCACCGTGACCGCCACGCCGGAGCCCGCGCCGACCGTCACAGAGACCATCAAGGCCAAGGCGAAGCCGCGCCCCACGGTCACCGTCACCAAGACCGCCCGGCCTGCCGCCGACACCGGAAGCGAGACGGGCAGCGACACCGGCAGCGGCAGCCAGGACACGACCGGTACCTGCTCGATCGTCTCCAACGCGGGCAACTGCTACTCGGCCGGCCAGTTCTGCCGCAACAGCGATCACGGCGCCGCCACCACCAACGAGGGCGGCACACGCATCAAGTGCGCGTACAGCTCCAACGCCTGGCGCTGGACGTACGCCTGACGGCACATCACTTCGCCCCAGGACGGAGCCCCGTACCGTGTCCGCTCGCGTGGGAATGCCATCTTCTGCTCTCGGCCAAGACCTCACGTCCCGTGTCGCACGGGCGGCAGAATCGTCGCATGCAGCAGCCGGTCTTCGTTCTCGTACACAGTCCCTCCGTGGGGCCCTCGACCTGGCACCCTGTGGCCGAGCACCTCAAGGCGAGGGGTCACCAGGTGCGGGTGCCATCACTCCTGCAGGTCGGCGCCGGTGCCCCGCCCTTCTGGCCCCGCGTCGTCGGCGCCGTCCGTGACGACCTCCGGCACGTTCCGGACGGCAGCCCCGTCACGCTCGTGGCGCACAGCAACGCGGGCTTGTTCCTCCCCGTGATCCGCGCGGCGCTCGACCATCCGGTGACCGGCTCGATCTTCGTCGATGCCGCGCTGCCGGCCCGTGTCGGACCAACTCCCGTCGCACCACCCGAGTTGCTGGAGTTCCTCACGTCGATGGCCGTGAACGGCACCCTGCCGCGATGGACCGACTGGTGGGACGAGGCCGACGTGGCACCTATGTTCTCCGATCCGGCGGTGCGTCGGACCGTCGTCGAGGAACAGCCCGCTCTGCCGCTGTCCTACTACGAGCAGCGCATCCCGGTCCCGGACGGGTGGGACGACCACCCGTGTTCCTACCTGCTCTTCGCCCCGCAGTACGAGGATGTCGCCGCCGAAGCGCGCGAGCGCGGCCTGCGCGTGGCACACCTGCCGGGCGAACACCTCCACCAGATCATCGACCCCGAAGCCACGGCACAGCACCTCATCGAGCTCGCCCGCACACCTTGATGCGCCGGCCGCCTCATCCCGGCCGCACACCGAACGGTTCCGTTCCCGTGCGAGACTCGGGCCATGGCAGGTACAGGGGAGTTCGAGCCGGAGTCGGAGCGGGTCACGCGGCAGCTCCGGGACGACATTCTCGACGGTGTGCGCAAGCCCGGCAGCAAGCTCGTCGAGCGCGAGCTGGCGGCGCAGATAGGGGTGAGCCGCGTACCCGTCCGCGATGCCCTGCGCGTGCTCGTCGCCGAGGGCCTGGTCACTCCGCGACCGCGGACGTGGGCGGTCGTCAGGGAGTTCACGGCTACGGACATCGCCGATCTGAACGAGGTCCGCGAGGCCCTTGAGGTGATGACCTTCCGTCTCGCCGCGCAGCGGGGTGACCGCGCCGGCCTCGGGCGGCTCCGCTCGAACGTCGACGAGGAACTCGCGGCCGCCAGGGCGGGCGACGCGGTGCGCGCCCGGCGCGCGGCAGCCGACTTCCACGAGACGGTGACGTCCATGGCGGCCAACGAGTTGCTGAGCGAACTCGAAGGCACGTTGCGCAGCCGGATGCGGTGGTTGCTGGGCAGGCACGACGACCTCCTCGCCATGGCGCTGGAGCACGAGGGCCTCTACGCCGCTGTCGCGGACCGCGATGTGGCACGCGTCGAGGAACTCGTCGTCACGCACCTGGAGAACAGCCGGCGCGCCATCGCCGACAAGCGCCGCTGACGGCAGCCGCAGGGCCCGTCCCGGTTCAGCCGGCCCCAGGTGCAGGTCGGCGAGAACGTCCGGCGCGGGGCTCGCACGGTGATGTCGCCGCCGCGGGACTGTCCTGCGAGCCGGACGCGCAGGGGCCGGCTTCTCCGTGGAATCCGCTCCTCACTCGCGGCCGCCTGGAGGATCTCCATGACCTGCTCCCGGTCGCGGTCAGATGCCCGCGGTGTGCGGGACTCCGTGATCCTCGACCCGGATGCGGGCATGCCGGATCGTCGGTGATCACGCGAGGTCGAGACGTACATCAGCCCTCCCCCGGCGACCCTGATCGACGTCAGGACGTGGGGAGGGCTGATGCACCGGGTTCGACCGTGGGCCCGAGGGCTCGGATCAGCCCCGTACCAGCTCCAGTTGGTCGGCGACGACCACTCCGTCGTGCAGGACGGTGCGATCCGTGCCACGGTCCATCACCGCGCTCGACGGTGTCTCGCCGTCGACGAGGAGCAGATCGGCACGGTCACCGGCCGCAAGGCCGGGCCGGTCACCGACCCCGGCAAGGCGGGCGACGTCGTGGCTCATGATCGACGCCCCGCCCATCGTGGCGACCGCCAGGGACATCTCGATCAGCTCGTCACGGCGGAAGTTGTTGGTGAAGGCCAGCTGCCAGGTGCGGTCGAGCATGTCGCAGTTGCCGTACGGGCTCCAGTAGTCGCGCTGGCCGTCCTCGCCAAGGCCCACGCGGACGCCCGCCTCCGTCAGGTCCACCAGCGACAGCTGTCCGCGGGCCGAGGGCGCCACGGTGGCCATCGCGATGTCGAGCTCGGCGAATTCGTCGATGATGCGGCGGCTCACCGACTCGGAGACCGAGCCCAGTTCATAGGCGTGGGACATCGTGACCTTGCCCTGCATGCCCAGTGCCCGCGTGCGCTCAACGATCAGATCGGTGGAGAACACGCCCAGCTCGCCGGGCTCGTGCAGGTGGATGTCCACCTCGACCTGGTACTTCTCCGCGAGCCCGAACACGACGTCCAGGTGTCCCTTGGGATCCCGGTCCAGGGTGCAGGGATCGATGCCGCCCATCACGTCGGCGCCCGCCTTCAGCGAGGCCTCCAGGTATGCGGCGGTGCCCTTCTCACGAAGGATGCCCGCCTGCGGGAACGTCGTGATCTGGACCTCGGCCTGACCAGCGAACTTCTCCTTCGCGGCCACCACCGCCTCGAACTTCTCGAGCTTGCAGTCCACGTCGACCTGGGCGTACGACCGTACACGGGTGGTGCCGCGCGCGATCATCCGCTCCAGGGTGCCGGCCACCCGCTCCACGAGAGGCACCTCCGCGGAGCGCCAGTTCTCCCGGTCGTTCATCGTCATCGTCCACACTCCCGGCCCGCCGGTGTGCGGCCGGAACGGCAGGCCGATCCGGGTCGAGTCCAGGTGCACGTGCACGTCGCTGAACGACGGGAGCAGCAGCCGGCCACGGCCCTCCACCACTTCGCCGGACGGCTGCGCGGCCGGGTCGTGCGGGCGGACCGCCGCGATGCGGTCGCCGGACAGGACGACGTCGCTGCGCTCGCCACCCCACGGACGGACGTCACGGATCAACACTGCTGTCACCTCTCTGCTGTGCCTTGTGGTGCTCTGTTGCGCGGTTCTGCTGTTCATGTGGACAGGGATCGGACTACCGGGACGTCGTCAGGGCCAGCATCTCGGCCGCGACGTCGGCGTGGTGGCAGGCGATGTCGCCGCTCGGCACACTCTCCGCGCACGACTGGCGCCGCTGCGGGTCCAGTTGCGTGTGCACAGGGCAGCGGGACTGGAACACGCAGCCGCGCGGCGGGTCGGCCGGGCTGGGCAGATCGCCCTTCAGCCGGATCCGCCCACTACGGTCAGCGGCCGGGTCGGGCTGCGGCACGGCGGACAGCAGCGCCCGCGTGTAGGGATGTTCCGGAGCGCCGAAGACCCGGGCGGTGTCGCCGTATTCCATGATCTTGCCGAGGTACATCACCGCGATGCGGTCGGCGAAGTGCTGGACCACGGACAGGTCGTGGGCGATGAAGAGGTAGGCCACCCCGGTGTCCCGCTGGATGTCCTCGAGGAGGTTGATGACCTGCGCCTGGACGGACACGTCCAGTGCGGACACCGGTTCGTCGCAGATGATGAGTTGCGGATCCAGGGCGAGCGCCCTGGCGATGCCCACGCGCTGTTTCTGGCCGCCGGAGAACTCGTGCGGGAAGCGGTTGTAGTGGTCGGGGCGCAGCCCCACCCGGTCCATCAGGTCCCGCACCCTGGCCTTGACGCCGCCGGCCGGTGTGATCCGCTGGGCGAGGAGCGGTGCGGCGATCGCGCTGCCCACGGACTGGCGGGGGTTCAGCGACGACGACGGGTTCTGGAACACCATCTGCACCCGGCGCCGGTACTCCTGCAGTTCCGACGAACGCAGCTCGGCGATCTCCCGGCCATCGAGCCGGACGCTCCCGGAAGTCGGGTCGAGGAGGCGCATGAGCAGACGGCCGGTGGTCGACTTGCCACAGCCGGACTCCCCCACCAGGCCGAGGGTCTGTCCGGCGTCGACGGAGAAGCTGACGCCGTCCACGGCCTTGATCGCACCGCCGCCGGGCCTGAAGCCGCGGGAGCGGGTCGGGAAGTGCTTGGTCAGGTCGGTGACCTCCAGCAGCGGCGTCATCGGGCCACCTCTCCGGTCGGTTGCAGCGTCTCGAGGTGGCACCGCGACGGGTGCCCGTCGAGGCCGGTCAGTGTCGGGCGGCGCGTACCGCAGGCGTCGTCGGGCACCAGGTGTGCCTTCGGGCAGCGGTCGGCGAAGAGGCAGCCGTCGGGCAGCGCCAGCAGCGACGGCGGGAAGCCCGGGATGGGGTTGAGCCGTTCGGACCGCTGCGCCAGCGACGGCATCGAGGCCAGCAGTCCCTGGGTGTAGGGGTGCCGCGGGTCCTTGAAGAGGTTCGCGACGGTCGCCTGCTCCACGCACTCCCCGCCGTACATCACCACGACCTGGTGACACACCTCGGCGACCACGCCGAGGTCGTGGGTCACCAGGATCACGGAGGTCCCGGTCTCGTCCTGCAGCTCGTTGAGCAGGTCGAGGATCTGGGCCTGCACGGTGACGTCGAGGGCGGTGGTGGGTTCGTCGGCGATCAGCAGCTCGGGTTCGCAGACGAGCGCCATGGCGATCATCGCGCGCTGGCGCATGCCGCCGGAGAACTCGTGCGGGTAGGCGGCGTAGCGGCGCTTGGGGTCGGGGATCCCGACGCGGCCGAGCATGTCGACGGCGACCTGCGCCGCGGCCTTCTTGGACACGTGGTTGTGCACCCGGTAGGCCTCGGCGATCTGGGCGCCGACGGGGTAGAAGGGGTGCATGGCCGACAGCGGGTCCTGGAAGATCATCGCGATCTTCTTGCCGCGGTAGGCGCGCATCTGCGTCTCGGTGAGCGTGTTGAGATCCTGTCCGTCGAGGAGGATCTGTCCGGTGACCTCGGCTGTGGTGTCCTTGAGCAGGCCCATCAGCGCCTGGCTCGTGACGGTCTTTCCGGAGCCGGACTCGCCGACGATTCCGACGGTTTCCCCGCGCGCCAGGGTCAGGTCCATCCCGTTGACGGCGTGCACCACTCCGTCGTCGGTCGGGAAGCTCACCCGTAGATCGCGGATGGCCAGCATGGGCGCGGCTTCGGGCGTGGTCATCAGGCGACCCTCACTCGCGGGTCGATCACCGCGTAGGCGATGTCGACCAGGACGTTGGCGACAATGATGAAGAACGCGGCCATCATGGTGATGGCCATGGTGACCGGCAGGTCACCGGACTGAGCGGCGTGCACCGCGGTGAATCCGACGCCCGGCACCGAGAAGATCTGCTCGGTGAGCACGGCTCCGCCCAGCAGGCCGCCGATGTCGAGGCCGAGCATGGTGACGACCGGAGTGATGCCGGCCCGCGCGCCGTGCTTGAACACGATGTTCCGGCGGGACAGTCCCTTCGCGCGGGCGGTGCGCATGAAGTCCTCGCCGAAGGTCTCCAGCATGTTGCTGCGGGTGACCCGGATGTACTGCGCGCTGAACAGCACGGCCAGCGCGACCCACGGCAGAAGGTAGTTGAGGAGCCAGCCGCCGGGACCCGTCGCGTCGAAGGGCGTGGCTATCTCGTTGGTGGTGAACGGCAGCAGGTCCAGCGTGCTGACGAACAGGAGCAGCAGCAACAGGCCGGTCACCGGAATGGGCAGCGATACGCCGACGGAGGCGCCGCCGACGATCAGTTTGTCGGCGAACCGGCCCTTGCGGAGCGCCGCGAGCAGGCCGAGGCCGACACCGGCGACGGTCCACAGCACGATCGCACCGCTGGCCACCGACAGTGTGTACGGCAGGGCACGGCCGATGATCGTGGTGACGTCCTCGTTGGTCTGGAACGACTTGCCCAGGCACGGCCAGTTGCACAGGGTCTCGGCGCCGGGCGCGCCGACGGTGTGGCTGCTCACCAGCCCCGACATGTAGGTGAAGTACTGGGTGAGGAACGGCTTGTCCATCCCGAGCGCGATCCGGGCCTCGGCGATGCGCTGCGGTGTGCACTCCTGACCGCAGGCCGCCGCGGCCGGGTCCGCCGGGCCGAGCTGGAACAGACTGAACGTCACGAAGCTGATGACAAACAAGAGCACGATCATCGCGACGAAGCGCCGCATCAGGAAACTGGTCATGGGTGCGACCTGCCGGCTCGGGATGAACTCACCGTTCGACTACCTCTCTTGTGCAGCGTGCGTCAGTGCTCGGCGCCGACGATCGACAGGTCTATGGCCCCGAAGAAGTAGCCCATCTGGGCGCCTCGGACCTTGGAGCCGACCACGCTGCTGGTGTAGCTGCGCACCAGCGGGACGAGCGGGTAGGCCTGCATGGTCCGGTCGAAGAGGGTGGCCCACTTCTTGCCCAGTTCCTCACTGGTCCCGTTGGTGCCGCGGAGCTTGTACATGTCGTGGGCGATCTTCGGGTCGTGGAAGCGCGGGATGTTGGAGAAGCCGTAGGTCTTGCCGTCCAGGCTCGGCCCCACGTTCGGGTCGACGGTGGTGCGCACCGAGCCGCTGTCCGCGCCGCCGCACCAGCCGCTGCGGGCGATGTCCGGCATCTGGTCACCGGCCAGCACGGTGTAGTAGTTGGCGGCCGGGATCGGGCGCAGTTGCAGGTCGATACCGAGCTTCTTGAAGTTCTGCTGGAGCACGGTGCCGACGTTCTTGTAGCGGGCGTTGGTGTCGGCGTAGCCGTAGACCAGCTTCTTGGGGACCTTCTTGCCCTTCAGGAGCTTCCTGGCCTCGTCCAGCTTCGGCTTGCCCGCGGGGTCCAGGTCGGTGTGCTGGGCGACGTAACCGCGCTGGGCGGGGTTGATGTACGACTGGGCCACCTTGCCGAAGCGTGCGCCGCCGTACTGGACCTGGATGGAGCCGCGGTCGATGGAGAGCGCCATCGCCTTGCGGACGTCGGGGTCCTTGATGGTCTCGGTGTTGAAGTTGAGCACGTCCGTGCAGCCGAGCAGACCGGCCGCGGTGCGCTTCTTGACCTTGGGGTCGTTGAGCTTGGCCGCGTCGGACGCCTGCAGTCCGCCGTTGCTGTCCAGCGTGATCGCCGTGGGGTCCGAGTCGGCGAGCAGCTGCTGGCTGATGGTGGCCTGGGCGGTGGACAGTGTGAAGGTGAACGTGTCGGGCAGGGCCGGCCTGTTGGGGTCGGTCGCCGGGTCCCACCGGTCGTTGCGCACCAGCTTCATCGAGCGTCCGCGGTCGTACGACTTGATCTTGTACGGGCCCGAGGAGACGGGGTGGTTGGTGTAGTCGAGCTTGGTGTCCTTGTCCTTCGGCACCGGCGCCGTGTTCGACCGCGACACCAGCGCGGGGAACTCGGCGAACGGCTGCTTGAGGTGGAAGACGACGGTGTGGTCGTCCGGGGTGTCGATCCCCTTGAAGTCGCCGCCTGCGTAGGGGCCCTTGTAGCCGTCGTCGGCCAGGGCCGAGTTCAGCTCCTGCGGTGCCTGGGTGTAGACGTCGCGGGCGTAGGTGCGCTCGACGCCGTACTTGATGGCCTTGCTGGTGATCGGTGTGCCGTCCTCGAACTTCAGCCCCTTCTTGAGGGTGTAGGTCCAGGTGAGGCCGTCGGCGGAGGCCTTGCCGAGGTCGGTGGCCAGATCCGGCACGATGGTCGGCGGCCGGCCGGCGGTCTCCTTGGCCATGGTCAGGGTGCGGTAGTACAGCTGCCCGACGTTGGCGGTCTGGACGTAGTTGCTGTTGCCGGGGTCCAGGGTCTGGAAGTCCGAGGACATCAGGACGTTGATGTTCCCGCCCTTGGTGGCGTAGCCCTTCCCGACGGTCACCGGCGCGTAGGCGTCCGCCTTGGCGCCGGACTTGTCACCGGGTGTGGGCTTGGGGCCACCGCAGGCGGTGAGGGCCAGTCCGGCGCTCACCGTCAGGGCGAGCGCCGCCTTGGTGCTTCTGTTCACTGCATCTCCTTGCGGACGGGAAAGGGACGGCGCACGTCATGGGCCGATCCGAGGTGGAGCAAAGAAAGAGAGGTGGGGAGAAGGATGAGAGGTGGGGCAGGGCTCAGCGGTGGTGGATCAGCTTCGGGAGGACTTGGGGTCGAGGGCGTCCCGGACCGCGTCGCCGAGCAGGTTGAAGGCGAGCACGGTGATCACCAGTGCGCCGGCCGGGACGGCCAGGAACCACGGGTCGGAGAGGTACCAGTTCCCCGACTGGGCCGCGTTGAGCATCTGGCCCCAGGAGGGCGTGGGGTCCTTGACCCCGACGCCGAGGAACGAGAGGGCCGCCTCCGCGGTGATGTTGGTGGGGATCATCATGGTCGCGTAGACCAGCACGACCCCCATGACGTTCGGGATGATCTGCCGGAAGATGATGCTCCGGTGGGAGGCGCCGTAGGCCTGCGCGGCCTCGACGAACTCCTGCTGCCGGATCGAGAGCACCTGGCCACGCACGACTCTCGCCAGGTACGCCCAGCCGAAGAAGCCGAGGATGATCACCAGTGAGGCGATCGGCACCAGGCTGCCCGAGTCGAGGGAGGTGCCCCGCAGCCGGGACTGGAGGATCGGGGTCAGCGACAGGACGAGCAGCAGGTGCGGGAAGGCCAGGAACAGGTCCATCACGCGGCTGATCACCATGTCGACCTTGCCGCCGAAGTATCCGGCGGCCGCGCCGAGCACGGTGCCGAGGACGACCGACACCACCGTCGACAGCAGCGCGATGGTGAGCGAGATCCTCGCGCCGTAGGCCATGCGGGCGAAGATGTCGCGCCCGAGCCCTGGTTCGAGACCGAGCCAGTGCTCGCCGGACGGGAAGCGGTAGTACGACAGCGGCAGTCCCGGCGTGTCGAAGTCGTCCAGGAATTCGGGCCCGGTCCGGGCGCTGAACGGGTCGGAGCCCTCGATGGACACCAACACCGGGGCCAGGACGGCGAACAGCACCATCAGGGCCACCACGATCAGCGCGGCGACGGCGATCCGGCTGCGCCGAATGCGAAGCCATGCCGTGCCGAGCAGCGATCGCGCGGTGGCGATCTCGGCGGTCGGCTCGCGCTCGGTTGGTGCGGCCTCGGGCTCCGGTGAGGGCAAGGTGGCCACCTGCCCTTCGGAGGGCTCCGGCGCGCTGGCGCGGCGCGTCCGACTCGTCGACTCATGCGGATCCGGCACGTCGATCCTTCGGTGCTCGGGGGTGTGGGTGGCCGGAACGGTATACCAAGAATCAGGGTTTCCACCAGGGTGATGTGACATCCGGTGCAGCACCGTTGCGCAGGCCGCAAATCAGTCTTACTTCCCTAGTCATCGGCGGGTTATGGTCATGCGGAGCGTGGCGCGAGCCCGGCGTCGGCAACCCGCGCGACGGTGCGGCGCAGCCCCCCGCACCCCGGGACTCCGGCGGCTGATTCGCCTACTTGGTGTACCAAATCTGAGAGGGATGTCGATGAGAACCTTGGTGACCGCTTCCTGGGTGATCGCCCACGACGGAAGCTCGCACGTGGAGATCGCCGACGGAGCCGTGCTGATCGACGGCGACACGATCGTCGACGTGGGCGCGCGCACCGAACTCACCCGCCACCAGGCCGACGAGCACATCGACCTCGGTGACGCGGTGATCACTCCCGGCCTCATCGACCTCGACGCCCTCACCGACATCGATCACCTGATCCTGGACTCCTGGGCGTCCCCCGACGTGTCCTCGGGCTTCACCTGGTCGACGGACTACTTCGCCGCGCCGCGCGCGGTGTTCGACGCAGCGCAGCGGCGCTCGGTGCGGGAGTACGCGCTGACCCAGCTCGCCCTGCACGGCGTCACCAGCTACATGCCGATCGCCTCCGAGGTGCACAGCGACTGGGCCGAGACGTACGAGGACTTCGTCGCCATGACCGAGGTGTCCACGAAGCTGGGTCTGCGTGCCTTCCTCGGGCCGTCGTTCCGGTCCGGCGTCAACGTGATCGGCGCGGACGGCAAGCGCACGGTGCAGTTCGACGAGGAGGCCGGCCGGCGCGGCCTCGCCGACGCGCTGCGCTTCCTGGACCACACCTCACAGCTGGCCGACCCGCTGGTGACCGGGGTCCTGCTCCCCTGCCGGATCGAGACGCTCACCCCGGAGCTCCTGCGCGACGTCGCCCGGGCCGCACACGAACGCGGCGCGCTGGTACGCCTGCACGCCCTGCAGGGCATGTCCGAGCGCGACTTCATCCAGCACACCTACGGGCGCACTCCGCTTCAACTCATCGCCGAGTCAGGGCTGTTGTCGGACCGGCTGATCGTTCCGCACGGTGTGGTTCTGGACGTACACCCCGAAGTGCTGGGAGCCGACACGGGAGATGTCGCGGTGCTCGCCGACGCAGGTGTGTCGATCGTGCACTGCCCACTGACCAACGCCCGGTACGCCCACAACCTGCACACGTTCGGCGGCTACCGGGCGCAGGGAGTGAACCTGTGTCTCGGCACCGACTCCTTCCCGCCGGACCTCGTCCGGGGAATCGACGTGGGCACCCAGGTCGCCAGGATCCAGGCCGGTGACCTGGGCCAGGGTCACCTCGCGGGCTACTTCGAAGCGCTCTGGACCGGTGGCGCGACCGCACTGCACCGGCCGGACCTCGGCCGCCTCGCCGCGGGGGCCACCGCCGACCTCGCGGCGTTCGCCCTCGACGACTTCCGCATGGGCGTCACCGAGGATCCACTGCGCACCCTCGTACTCAACGGCACCGCGCGCGACGCGGTCCTGACGATGGTCGCGGGCAAGGTCGTCATGCGCGACGGTTCGATCCCCGGCGTCGACCTCCCCGCCCTGAGGCGCGCCGGGCAGGAGCTGTTCGACGTGATGCGCGCGGCGTATCCGGAGCGTGACCACCGCCGCCGCCCGGTGGACGAACTCTTCCCTCCGGTGTTTCCGCGGAGGTAGGGCACCTGGCCTCTGCCCCCTCGATAATCGCCGGCGCGGCACGCGGCCCCCTGGTGGGGTGTGGGGATGAACGAAGACAAGGAGAGCCGGGCCGCCATGTTGCGGCTGCCCACGCTGGCACTCCGGCATCACGCCTCATCGCGGGCGCGCCCGGGGAGAAGCAGGTCGCGGCGTCCGTCGGTCCGGACGGGCAGGTCATCGCGTTGTGGTCGAAGCCCCGTGATCTCCCCGGGCTCTCGGCCACCACCACCGACGCCGGAGGGGCTACGTTCCCTGAACCGCGCGCGACGAAGGCGGTCGACACCCACGTGTCGATACACGCGCCGCACCGCACGGCCTCCGTCGAACTCTCCGGCCTCAAGCTCGCCCACGTCACCGTTCAGCCGCTGCCCGGGGACCGGGTGCTTGTGGTGGGCGCCCGGGCCAGGTGGCGTCCGGAGGGCGCCGACCGCAACGCGATCGTCTACGACGCCGACGGCCACGTGGTCGCGGAAGCCACCCTCGGCGACGGCATCTCGCACGTCTTCGCCACACACACCGGCGACATCTGGGTGGGCTACTTCGACGAAGGTGTCTACGGCAACCTCGGGTGGGGCAACCCGGGCACACCGGCGCCCATCGGAGAGTACGGTCTGATCCGCTTCTCCTCCGACCTCGAGACGCAGTGGCGCTTCCCGTCGCACACGTCCGAGCCCTGGGGAGCGATCAGCGACTGCTACGCACTCAACATCGACGGCGACACCGCCTGGGCCTGTTACTACACGGACTTCCCGATCGTCAGCGTCCGCGACGGCGTGGTGACGTCCTGGCGCAACAGCGTGGCCGGAGCCACGGCTCTCGCCGTCAAGGACGCACGCGTCGCGCTGCTCGGCGGCTACGGACCACACCACGACCGGCTGTCCGTGGGCACCCTCGACAGCGAAGACCTCCGCGTCACGGACGAGTACCGGATCGTGGTGCCGGACGGCCGGCCCCTGCCGAAGCGCACCCAAGTGATCGGCCGCGGCCCGGACTTGCACGTCCTTTCGGGCGACGACTGGTACCGACTCGGCCTGGAGGACATCCCCCACACGACTGCCTGAGAGACTGCACATCATGACCGCCACACGCAGTGCAACTGTCGAGATCCCCACCGGGGACGGCACCGCCGACGCCTACCTCGCCCACCCCGACGACGACGCCGCCCACCCGGCCGTCCTGCTCTACATGGATGCCTTCGGGCTGCGCCCTCATCTGCGGGCGATGGCCGACCGGCTCGCGGCGGCCGGGTACACCGTGCTCGCCCCCAACGTGTTCTACCGTCATGGCCCGGCGCCGGTCGTGGCCCTGCCCGACTTCATCACCGACGCCGAGCGGCCGGCGCTGTTCGAGCAGATCGTCCCGCTCATGGGCGACCTGACCGCGGACGCGGTGGCACGCGACTCCGCCGCCTGCCTGTCCTGGCTGGCCGACTGCCCCTCGGTGGCCGCCGGCCCCGTCGGCGTCACCGGTTACTGCCTGGGCGCCCGCCTGGCCCTGCTCACCGCGGGCAGCCATCCCGAGAGGGTCGCGGCGGCGGCCGGCTTCCACGGCGCCGGTCTGGCCACCGACGATCCCACGAGCCCTCACCTCCTCGCCGGCCGGATCACCGCTGAGCTCTGCTTCGGTCACGCCGACCAGGACCCGTCCATGCCGCCCGAGCAGATCGAACGCCTTGACAAGGCGCTCTCCGCGGCCGGCGTACGCCACCACTCGGAGGTCTACACGGGCGCCCATCACGGCTTCACCATGGCGGACACGGACCGCTTCGACGCCGAGGCCGCGGAGCGGCACTGGGGTGCGCTCCTCGACCTGCTGGGCCGCAACCTCTGATTCCGCGTCGAGCGGCTTGGACCTTCAGGCCGTGACCGTCTGCGCGTGAACCTCGGCGGATTCGGCGCCCAGCGCCGCGAAGCGAGGGTTTCGGCGCAGGGCGGTCACGGCCGTGGCCCTCGCGTGCGGGAGCGGCACCGTCACTCACAGGCTTGCCTGTAAGCAACTCCCTTACTGCATACATGAGTTCGCCGGTACGGAAACACCCCTCATCGTTGGGGAGCCGGTGGCCGTGCGCGAGCTGCTCGGCCAGGTCTCCGCCTGTGACGACATTCAGCGCTGTGCGGTCGCCGAACAACCTGCGGACGATGTCGGCCTGTTGGGCGAGAAAGCGTCGGCCGCGCGAGACCTCGCCCGGCCGGTCAGATCAACGCACCCGGGCAGTACACCTAGCGCGTCGCCTGGAACGTGCGCCGGTACGCCAGGGGCGAGACGCCGATCGCGGCGTGCAGATGCTGTCGCAGTGACGCGGCCGTGGCGAAGCCCACTTCACCGGCGATCCGGTCCACCGGCAGATCGCTGGACTCCAGCAGATGACGCGCCCTCGCAACCCGCTGCTGGGTGAGCCACCGACCGGGGCTCATCCCGGCCTCGTCCCGGAACCGGCGGGCGAACGTCCGCAGACTCATCTGCGCATGGTCCGCGAGCTCGGCCAGCGTCAGCGGCAGGTCGAGGTGGTCGAGTGCCCACTCCCTGGTGGCCGCCGTGCCGGCGACGGACGCCTCGGGAACGGGCTGCTCGATGTACTGCGCCTGACCCCCTTCGCGCCAGGGCGGCACCACACACCTCCGCGCCACCTGGTTGGCCACCTCGGCGCCGAAGTCCTGTCGTACGACGTGGAGGCAGACGTCCACGCCGGCGCCCGCGCCGGCCGAGGTGAGAATGTCGCCGTCCTCGACGAAGAGCACATCGGGGTCGAGCTTCACCTGCGGGAAAAGACGCCGGAAGCGGTCGGCCAGGACCCAGTGCGTGGTGGCTCGACGGCCGTCCAGCAGACCGGCCGCCGCGAGGACGAAGGCACCGGTACAGATGGACATGATGCGAGTGCCGGGCGGGATGTGCGCGAGCGCGGCGGCCACCGGGCCCGGGAGCACGGCCCCGTTGGGCGGGTACTCGTCGACGGGCGGGATCACCACGGTGTCGGCCTCGGCCAGCGCTTCGGGGCCGTGCTCGACGGTGATCAGGAAGTCGGCGTCCGTACGCACCGGGCCCCCGTCGACACTGCAGGTGCGGATCTCGTACCGGCCGTCCGCGGCACCGAAGATCCGCCGCGGAATGCCCAGCTCGAACGGGTGCACCCCGTCGAGCGCGAGCACCACGACCCTGTGCACACCGCGAGGACCGCGGGCATCACCGACGTCGCTGCCACTACTGCCATCGCTGCCACCACTCATGGCACGATCCTATCGAATGGTGGCAGTCATGCCATTTTCTCGGGCGCCCGGCCACGGCAGGCTGGAGCCGTGAGCACTTCAGAGAACACCGCCCCCACCGCAACCACCACCCCCGCCGCCCCCACCATGCGGGCCATCAGCCAGGACACCCTCGGCGGCCCCGAGGTACTGAAGGAGGTCGAGCGCGAACGCCCGGCACCGGGACTGAGCGAGATCCTCGTCAGGGTCCATGCCGCAGGCGTCAATCCGACCGACTGGAAGCACCGGGCGCTCGGCATCTTCCTCGGCGAACCGCCGTTCGTCCTGGGCTGGGACGTGTCCGGCGTCGTCGAGGAGACGGGTCTCGGCGTGACCCTGTTCAAGCCGGGCGACGAGGTGTTCGGCATGCTGCCCTACCCGCACGGCGTGGGCTCGCACGCCGAGTACGTCACCGCGCCCGCCCGCGCCTTCGCGCACAAGCCGTCCGAGGTCGACCACGTGCAGGCGGGCGCCATTCCGCTCGCCGCTCTGACCGCCTGGCAGGCCCTGGTCGACACCGCCCAGGTGCAGCCGGGGCAGCGCGTCCTGATCCACGCCGCGGCCGGCGGCGTCGGCCATCTCGCCGTGCAGATCGCCAAGGCACGCGGCGCGTACGTGATCGCCACGGCCAGCGCGGCCAAGCACGACTTCGTGCGCGGTCTGGGCGCCGACGAGCTGATCGACTACCGGACGACCGACTTCAGCGAGGCGGTCCGCGACGTGGACGTCGTCCTGGACACCATCGGCGGCGACTACCGCACCCGGTCCCTGCCCACGCTGCGCGCGGGCGGCCTGCTGGTCTCCATCCTGCCGACCGGCACCACGGAGCTGGCCGAGGAGGCCGAGCGGTTCGGCGTGCGGGGCGTGGAGATGCTCGTGGAGGCCGATCACGCCGGCATGAACGCGATCGCCGACCTGATCTCCACGGGCAGGCTCCGCGCGACGATCGCCGGCACCTTCCCGCTCGCCGAGGCCGCCAAGGCACACGAGCTGGGCGAGACCGGCCGCACGACCGGCAAGCTGGTCCTCGTCGTGCGCTGATCACGTCCGCTCGTCCGTCAGCCCATGGTCGGGTCACCCTTGATGAGGGCGAAGGTGGCGCCGACGGGGTCCTTGACCATGGCCATGCGGCCGACACCGGGCACGTCCATGGGCGGGAAGAGCGTCGTGGCACCGCGCTCGGTGGCGGCCGCGTAGGTCGCGTCGCAGTCCTCGACGCCGAAGTACGGGTGCCACTCGGCTCCGGAACCGGCGTCGAGGTTCTCCTGCTGGAGCTGCATGATGCCGCCGTGCCCCGCCTCGCCCACGTCCGCGGAGCCGGCCGGGGCGACGACGGTGTACTCGGGAGCGCCCTCGCCCATTGGCATGTCCTGGTACAGCCAGGAGAACACCTGGCGGTAGAAGTCCTTGGCCGCGCCGGTGTCGGTCGTGTAGAGCTCGGTCCAGCACAGGGCGTTGGGCCGCATGACCGTTCCGAGACCCTGGACGTCACCGGGCTGCCAGACCGCGAACTGCGCACCGGCCGGATCCGTGAACGCGCCCATCCGCCCCGAAGTGAAGACATCACCCGGGGGAACGCGGACCGTGCCTCCGGCCGCCTCCACCGCCTTGGCGACACCGTCCGCGTCGGGGGTGTGGAAGTAGATGGTCCAGGAAGGGGAGGCACCCTCCTCGGTCAGCCGACCGGCGGCGGCCACGTCCTTGCCGTCGAGCTGGAAGAACCCGTAGCCGCCCCCCTCGGGTCCGGCGGACCGGAAGGTCCAGCCGAACACTCCGCCGTAGAACGCGGCGGCCGCGTCCACGTCCGGCACACCGAGGTCGAGCCAGTTCGGCGCGCCCGGTACGTACGTCGTCGAAAGCATGATCACGCCTTTCGTGTACTGACGAATCCCGATGCGAGCCAGCCTGGCAGCCACCACTGACAATCGCCGCCCGCGACACGGTCGGCACAGGTCGCAGGCGGTGCCTGCGACCTGTGCCGGCGCCGGCTACCCGAATTGGCCGGGCTGGTAGTCGCCTGCGGGCTGCTGAACGAGGACGTTCACTCGGTTGTAGGCGTTGATGAGGGCGATGAGGGACACCAGCGCGGTGAGCTGGTCCTCGTCGTAGTACTTGGCCGCGTTCGCCCATGCCTCGTCCGAGACACCGCCACTCGCGTCGGCGATACGGGTGCCCTGCTCGGTGAGCTCCAGGGCTGCGCGCTCGGCATCGTTGAACACCTTCGCCTCGCGCCACGCCGCGACCATGTTGAGGCGCGTCTGGTCCTCCCCGGCCGCCGTGGCGTCCTTGGTGTGCATGTCGGTGCAGAAACTGCAGCCGTTGATCTGGCTGGCGCGGATCTTCACCAGCTCCTGTGTGGCAGCCGGAAGCGTCGAGTCCGTCACCACCTTGCCGCCCGAGTTGATGTGCTTCAGGACCTTGGCCCCGACGTGGTTGGCGAAGAGGTTCAGGCGGGCTTCTTGCATGGCGAGCTCCTAGTTCGTGCCGGTGGTTACATCCCTCTGACGGAGCGGCTCGGCACGATGTGACGAGTCCAGATGTGACGCGCGCCACACAGGCCGTCCAGGCCCGGGCGCCGGCAGTGAGAGCCCTGCCCTCGGCGTCCCGTTAGGCAGTCTGCACGTCCGGCCCAGGTATCGCATGACGTGAGCGCCGATCACGGGCAAGGCCTGATCGCGGGGAGGAAAGAGGGAGGGGGTGAGAGCGAGGGAGGAGAGAGCGGTGCCCGGCCCCCGCCGTTCGCCGGCGGATGCCGAGCCTCGTCCGGCAGGCCCCGCTCGCCCGGATCCCGGTAGCTTGGCCCTATGCCCTCTGCACTTGTTGTTGGTTACGACCCGGAGGCGATTCCCGGTGTCGACGCGGGAGCCCTTCGCAAGGGTCTCGACGAGGAGTTGGACCGGTTCGGCGAGCACGGCATCGATGCGGCCATGGCGCTGGTCGTGTTCGAGGATTCCGCCGAGGCCGTCCTCGTGGCGGCGCTGACGGAGCGCCCGTGGGACGTGGTGGTCGTCGGCGGTGGGATCCGAAAGGCGGAGCAGCTGCTTCCGCTCTTTGAAGAGATCATGAACCTGATCCGCCTCCACGCGCCCCAGGCCGCGATCGCGTTCAACACGAACGGCGGCGACAGCGTCGAGGCGGCACTTCGCCGGATGTGAGTCCGGCCGGCGCGGACGCAGCAGTCGGGGCGGGAAGCCGCTAGGAAGCCTGCGACAGGTTCAGGTCGCGGTTGACGGCGCGGGCCGCGCGCTCGACGGTCGTGACGCCGTCCTCCATCGTGCGGCTGCCATGGGAGAGCACAGCCATCCCGTAGTCGTGACCGCCGCCGGTGAACACGCCGACACTGTTCACACGCCACCCGTTGGCCGAGCGCTGCAGCCAGCCGTTCTTGACGTGAACGGTCGCCGTTCCCGGCGCGCCGGCCGGCGTTCCCCAGCGCTGGTCGGGGACGACTCGGTTCATCAGCCGCAGGGCATAGGCACGGGCGCGCTCGCCGAGCACGTGGTTGTCCGAGGTCAGCAGCCGGAGGAGCTTCACCTGGTCGCCGGCCGTGATCTGGGTGAGCCCCCACGTGCCTTTCCGGCCGGGCACCGTGTCCCGCATCCCGGCCAGGTCGAGGAAGTGCTGGATGCCGGTGTGGCCGATCTGGTGCCAGAGGGCGTTCGTGGCGGCGTTGTCCGACTTGGTGATCATGTCGGTGGTCAGGTCGACCTCGCGCGAGGTCAGCAGACGGTGTTCCTCCGCGGCCTGGCGCAGCAGCGCGCCAAGGATCGCGACCTTGACCACGCTCGCCGAGTCGAAGGCCGTGCTCGCCCGGAACGTGCACGAGGTGCCCGTGGTCCGGTCGTAGAGCGCGAGCGCCGAGGTCTTGCCGTGCCCGTGGAGCGCGGTGGCTATGTCGCGCTCCAGGCGGTCCGCCAGTCCGGGCCGGTGCGAGGTGCACGTGACCGGGGAGCCTTCGACACTGCTCGTACCGGCCGGCGCGCCCGCCTGGGCAGGGACGCCGGCCGCGAAGGCGGTGAGCGCCGAGCCGGCGGCGAGGGCCGCGGCCAGTCCCTGCTTTGCGCGTCGCGTCAGCGGCATGTGCATTCCCGGCATGGAGGTTCCGTCCTGCTCTGTGTCTGCGATCGCATCGGCAGTTGGCGCTCGCCGTCGGCGGCGAGGCCGACGTCCTGCGACACGGTCGGGGCTTCGCCGATGCCCCGAACCGGGGCGGCTGCGCGCCGTCGGCGGGGAGGTCCGTCCGTTGCACTCGGTGTGCGGCGCTTCCTCGCGCGCGCCGGGCGGTCGACTGTCGGACGAGCGACCCGGATCCCGAATGACGGCGACGCTACAGGGACGGAGGAGTCCGCCGGGCACAGAGAGAGCTGGCATGTCCGCTATGCGCGTTTTGGTGGCGTGTGATGTTGTTCATTGCCGGATGTGTCACCACAACGGTGATCGGCTCGGTGGACGGGGGCACGGAAGGGTGACGTGGCCGGTCAGGGGCACGAACGCCGAGCCACTTACGATGATCGAGATGCATCCCGCTCCGGCTCTCCACCACCTCGACACTCCCTTCGTCAACTTCCGGGACTTCGACTTCGGCGGGGCCTCCCACGGGTACCGCTGGATCAGCACCAAGCGCTTCGGCCTGCCGCCGGACGCACCGGACGACCGCGCCCTCCTCGCCGCCCTGATCGCACACCCTCAGTTCCGGGACACGTACGACGGCGCGGGGGTCCAGGACTGGCCGCGGCACGGGCAGTGGTGGCTCGAGCGCATCACCCCCGGCACCTACCAGACCATCGACGCCTCCACGGCAACCGGCCGAATCCGCGCCTGGGCCGGCCGGCACGGCGACGTGCCGCAGGAGCTCGAAGCGCGGCTGGAGGAACACGTCTACGCCCCGATCCGCTCGGCGACCAGCCGATACGTACTGGGCGAGCTTCCCGAGGACGCCCTTCACGACTACGGCCCCATCCACATCGACTTCCACGAACTGGTCCTCGTCGACCGGCCCGCGGCCACCCTCAGCCTGCTCGTGGCGGCGGACGACTAGAGCGTGGCGCGCGGGTGGTCGACCGGTCCGTACTCGCACGGTCGGCTGAACTGGCCGACGCGCGTGGGTGGTTGAACAGGCACCCGCGCAGCACCCGTACGAGGACGACACGCACCCCCGGTACGAATAGGCTTGTCCGCCCTTCCCCGCCCGCATTACCGTGCAGCGGTGGATCTCTTCTCACGCTCCTGGACGGCGTTGCGCACCGCCGTCGCCGAAGTACCGGACGAAGACTTCGAGCGGGCCTCCGGCTGTGCGGGCTGGCTCGTGCGGGATCTCGTGTGCCACCTGGTCATCGGCGCCCAGGACGTCCTGATCACCTTGGTCACCCCGGCGGACTCCGAACCGACCGTGGACGCGGTCACGTACTGGGGCATCGTCGAACCTCCGACCGGCGAGGACCCGCTCGACGCGCTGATCCCCCGGCTGGCAGCCGCCTACGGCGAGCCTCGGTGGCTCAAGTTCCACTTCGACGACGTCGGTTCCGCGGCGGGCCGCGCCGCCCAACTCGCCGATCCCGCCGCCCGCGTCAGCACGCGCGACGAGGTCCTGACCGTCGGCGACTTCCTGTCCGCGTACGTCCTCGAATGGACCTTGCACCACCTCGACCTGATCGCACACCTGCCGTCGGCCGCCGAGCCGCCCGCCGAAACCCTCGCTGCGGTTCGCGCGACGCTGGAGAAGATCGCCGGGACTCCGTTCCCCGCCTCGTTCGCCGACACGGACGCGCTGTTGGTGGGCACCGGACGCCGCGCACCGACCGACGCGGAGAAGGCCGCGCTGGGCGACTTCGCGGCGAGGCTCCCGCTCGTCATCGGCTGAGTGAGAGGTTGCGCGACGGACGCGACCGGGTTCGGTGGCGCGCACCACTCCAGGCAGACATGGCCTCGCGCCAACGCGACGTCCGAATGCCGCCGGCGTTCGCTCGCACGGGCGGCGAGTATCGATCACGCCGGAGGTGCCTGCCTGCGGTCACACGTCGTCCGGTGACGCCTCGGCCGCACCCGGCGCGGCAGCACCTCGGACCCGCCCCGTACCGCCGCGCGAGAGACCCCTGCCTTGAACCAGCACACCCCCGGCCCGGACACACTCTTCAGCGACCACACGCCGGCCGGCGCACCGCCCCGCATTCCCCACAGCCCAACGATCCCGGCACTCGGCGAACTCGACTGGGCCGACCTGTACGGGCAGTTGAACGACGAAGGCGTCGCCGTCACCCCGCCGCTGCTCTCCCGCGAACAGTGCCAGGAGATCATCGACACGTTCGAGGAACCCGGGCTGTTCCGGTCCACCGTGGTCATGCAGCGTTACCAGTTCGGCCGCGGCACGTACAAGTACTACGCCGACCCCGCCGCCGTACCGCTCGTCCAGACCCTTCGCGAGCGGCTCTATCCGCCGATGGCGTGGATGGCCAACCAGTGGGCGCCTCAACTCGGTGAGCGCACCTTCCCCGGCACGCTGGACGAACTGATCGACGAATGCACGGACAACGGTCAGAAGCGCCCCACGCCGCTGATCCTGCAGTACGGCAAGGGCGACTACGCCTGCCTCCACCAGGACATCTACGGCGACGTCGTCTTCCCGCTGCAGCTCGCCGTCATGCTCAACCGGCCCGGCGAGGACTTCACGGGCGGCGAGAACGTGTTCGTCGAGCAGCGCCCCCGCTTCCAGTCCCGCGCCATGGTGGTCAAGCCGCGGCTCGGCCAGGCAATGATCTTCCCGGTCCGCCACCGTCCGATCCGCGGCGAGAACGGGTTCCGCCGTCACGCCGTGCGGCACGGCACGAACGCCGTCGAGTCCGGCCACCGCAACACTCTCGGTCTCATCTTCCACAACGCCCGCTGACCACCCCCGCCCGGCCCGCCGCGACCCCTCTCAACAGGGCACCGACCCCCGTCAACGTGATGTCCGAATCCCGCCAGACATAGCAGTACATAAGGCGCAGAGTTGGTTGCAGGACATCACCGCACGAGGAGACCCGGAAGGAACAGACCCATGACCGTCTACACGACGCTCGACAGCCCGCTGGGCGAACTGCTGCTCGTGGGCGAGGAGTCGGCCATCGCGAAGGGCGGCACCGCACTTGCCGCGCTGACCGTACCGGGCCGGAAGAACGGCGCCGTCGTCCAGGACGACTGGACCGAGGACACGGACGCGTTCGCCGAGATCAGCGCGCAGCTGCGCTCGTACTTCGACGGCAGGCTCACGCACTTCGACATCGAGTACACCGGCGGCGGCTCGGAGTTCCAGCAGCGGGTGTGGAAGGCCCTGGAGGCCATTCCCTACGGCAGCACCCAGACCTACGGCGACGTCGCCGCGCACATCGGCGCCCCGAAGGCCGCCGTCCGCGCCGTGGGTACGGCGATCGGCGCGAACCCGCTGCTCGTCGTACGCCCCTGCCACCGCGTGATCGGCGCCGACGGGGCCCTCACCGGTTACGCGGGCGGCCTTGAGCGCAAGCGGCAGCTCCTGGACCTGGAGAGCCCTCGCCGGACCGCCTGAACCAGAGACCTCCTGAACGACCCGTCTCCCCCGGTCCCGATGCGCATCCGCACCGTCCCGGGCCGGGGTGACACCATCATCGACCCGAGGATCCACACCATGCTGGACACCACGCGCCTGACGGGTCCGGTCACGGACCGCGTCGCCCATGAGAAATGGGGCGCCCTGGCGGACGAGCTCAACACCTACGGAAACGCCCCTACCGGCCCCCTCCTCACACCCGAGGAGTGCCGGCGGATCGCGGACCTCTACGACGACACCGAACGCTTCCGCACCACCGTGGACATGGCCCGCCACCGCTTCGGCTCCGGGCAGTACCGCTACTTCACCCATGAACTGCCCGGCATCGTCGGCGAGTTGCGGGAGGCGTTCTACCCGAGGCTGCTCCCCATCGCCCGGGACTGGGCCGGCAAACTCGGCAAGCCCGCACCTTGGCCCGACTCGCTCGACGAGTGGATCGGGATGTGCCACGAGGCCGGGCAGGACCGCTCGGCCCAGATTCTGCTGCGGTACGGGCCCGGTGACTGGAACGCGCTGCACCGCGACGTGTTCGGTGACATGCTCTTCCCGCTCCAGGTCGTCATCGGTCTCGACGCACCGGGAACCGACTTCACCGGTGGCGAGTTCCTGATGACCGAACAGCGCGCCCGCGCACAGTCGAGGGGATCGTCCACCACCCTGCTCCAGGGCCACGGGCTGATCTTCACCACCCGCGACCGGCCCGTCGCCTCGAAGCGCGGCTGGTCCAACGCGCCCATGCGGCACGGCGTGAGTACCGTGCGCAGCGGGCGGCGGCACACCCTCGGGCTCGTCTTCCACGACGCGGCATGAACCCCGACGGCGCACCCGCCCCGTCCGAGTCCGGGCGCACCTACACACTGCTCGGCCGGAACGGCACGCCCTATCGGAGCGCGACTCCCGGGACGCTCGGCGGACACCGCCGCGGACGCCTCTACGGGCGCCTGGACTGCCCGTCCGCATTGCGCGCCATCTCCCGGGGCCATTACGTCAGGCACCGGGTGTTCTTCCCGGACGAGGCCACCGCCGTCGCGGCCGGATTCCGGCCGTGTGCGGTCTGCCTGCCCGAGGAACACGCCCGCCGGCGAGCCGACGAGAGAGGACCCGTCACGCCATGAACGAGCTCTCCGACCGGGACGCGTCCCGCTCGCCCCTGATCAGCCCCGCGGAGCTGGCCGCGTACGGCGACCTGCCCCGGCCCTCGACTCACACCGATGCAGAACTCGCCGCACTCATGCGTCTGTTGACACCCCCGAAGTCGCGGATCGAGACCGTCGCCGTCGGGCGCAGCCGTGACGCGGCGTCCCGTGCGGCCGCCGACGCGTTCGCCATCGCGTGGACGGCGCGGGGCGGCAAGGTGCTCACGATCGTCGACTGGCCCGAGAGCGCGGCCTCCTGGCTGCGACCGGCCACCCGGCTCACGGCCGGACTCCCCGACGCATGGGTGGTGGCCGCGGCCCCGCTCGGATTCGCCCAACTGGCCCGCCGCCTGCACCACTCCACCGACTGGGACCCGTCCCGCACCTACGCGTTCGCCTCCCTCGGCGACTCACGCCTCCCGGCACTCACCGGCCCGGACACCTTGCACGGCCTGCGCGGAGCCACCGCCGACGGCGGCACCTGGGAGGTGCGCCGCGGCTGGGTCACCACGTACGACACCGCCGGCTCGACCTCATGACCGCACCGACAGCACCTCTCCGCGAGACGGAAACCTCGGCACTTCGTACAATTTGGCCCCGAACGATACCCTGCCGGGAACGCGCCGCGGTGGCGCCGAAGGAGTGTGCTCGTGCCAGGCCAACGATCCATCACCGAAGCCGAGAAGCTGGCGGAGGCGAAGCTCGGTGGAATGCCGGTCCGCCATGAACAGATGGCGGTGGTCGCCAACATCTACCGGGCCGCCTCGGCCGTCCGTCAGCATCTGGAGAACTCGGTCCTGCGCGAGGCCGACCTCACCTGGACCTCGTTCGTCGTGCTCTGGGTGATCTGGGTCTGGGGTGAGTCCGAGACTCGTCACGTGGCCGAGGAGGCCGGCATCTCCAAGGGCACGCTCACCGGGGTGTCCCGCACGCTGGAGGCACGGCACCTGGTGCGGCGTGCCGGGCACCCGAGCGACGGCAGGCTCGTGCTGCTCAGCCTCACGGACGAAGGTGAGGAGCTGATGCGGCGGGTGTTCCCGAAGTTCAACGAGGAAGAGGCCTTCGTCGCCGGGCAGCTCAGCGAGGAGGAGTGCCGCAGCGTCGCGGACGGGCTGCGCCGGGTGGTGCTCCAGGTCGAGGAGCACGGCGAGGAGCGCAGGCTCGACCTCCTGGACGGCGCCGAGCCCGCCCCCCGCCGCAGCGGGCGCCGCCCCAAGGCCTGACCGGCGCCGAGGGCAGCGTCAGCCGTGCGCGCGCGCCGCCCGGACCAGGGCGTCGAAGATGCCTTGCTGCGCGCCGTCCTTCTGTGCCGTGTCCTCCGGATGCCACTGCACTGCGGTGAACCAGCCGCGCACCTCCGGGAGTTCGAGCGCTTCCACCGTTCCGTCGGCGGCACGGGCGGTGACCCGTAGTCCGGTGCCGAGCCGGTCCACCCGCTGGTGGTGGTAGCAGGACGCGTCCACCTTCTCGGTCCCGGTGGCCTGTTCGAGAAGCGACAGGCGCTCG
Source organism: Streptomyces sp. NBC_00569 (assembly GCF_036345255.1). Lineage (NCBI taxonomy): Bacteria > Bacillati > Actinomycetota > Actinomycetes > Kitasatosporales > Streptomycetaceae > Streptomyces > Streptomyces sp. NBC_00569. Next base: position 768,164 of record NZ_CP107783.1, read on the forward strand.
ATCGCCACCGGGTGCACGATGTGCCGGTGCTCGCGTTCGGGGCCGCCCATGTCCTGGTGCAGTGTGCCGCCGAGCGCGGTGTTGACCACCTGGAGTCCCCGGCAGATCGCCAGCAGCGGCATCGCGGCGCCCAGGGCCTGACGGGCGAGTTCGAGGTCGAAGGCGTCCTGGGTGTCGTCGACGTCGTAGACGCTGGCGTGTGCCGCGGCGACTCCGTAGCGGTGCGGTGCGATGTCGCCGCCGCCGGGCAGCAGCAGGCCGTCGAAGCGGGCCAGCCGGGCGGCCACCTCGCCGGGGTCGGCGGTTCCGCCGGGCGCGTGCGGGTGGAGGGTGACCGGTTCCCCGCCCGCGTTCCACACCGCCTCGATCAGGGCGCGTGCGTTGACCTCCGCGGCGTATCGAAGTGCTGAGGTGGAGTCGGCGAAGCGGGCCGGTACGGCGATGAGGGGGCGGGTCGTCACAGCTGGATCCAGGTGGTCTTCAGTTCGGTGTACTTCTCCAGCGCGTGGGCGGACTTGTCCCGGCCGTTGCCGGACTGCTTCATGCCGCCGAAGGGCACGGTGAGGTCGCCCTCCTCGTAGCAGTTGACCCACACCGTTCCGGCCTTGAGGGCGCGGGAGACCTGGTGAGCGGTGGACAGGTCGGAGGTCCACAGTCCGGCGGCGAGTCCGTACTCGGTGGCGTTGGCCAGCGCGACGGCCTCGTCGAGGTCGTCGAAGGTGAGGACGGACAGGACGGGGCCGAAGATCTCTTCTCGGGCGAGCCGCATCCCTGGGTCCACCTCGTCGAAGACGGTCGGCCGCAGGAAGCTGCCGCCGGTGTCGGACAGGGTGCGGGTGCCGCCGGTGCGCAGTCGCGCACCCTCGCTCGTGCCCGCGCCGATGTGGTCGAGTACGCGGCCGAGGTGGGCCTCGCCGACCAGGGCGCCCATCTCGGTGGCGGGGTCGAGGGGGTCGCCGACACGCAGTTCACCGGCCCGTCGCACGATCGCCTCGGTGACACGTTCGGCGACGGAGGTGTGGACGAGGAGGCGGGAGGGTGCGGTGCACATCTCGCCCTGGTTGAAGAAGATCCCCCAGGCGGCGGTCGCGGCCGCCTTCTCCAGGTCGGGGGCGTCGGGCAGGATGATGTTGGGTGACTTGCCGCCCAGTTCGAGCCAGACGCGCTTGAGGTTGGAGTCCGCGGCGTAGTGCAGGAAGTGCCGTCCGACGGCCGTCGACCCCGTGAAGGCGAGGACGTCGACGTCCGGGTGCAGTCCGATGGCGCGCCCGGCGGTGGGGCCGTCGCCGGTGACGACGTTCAGGACGCCGGGGGGCAGGCCCGCCTCGGTGGCCAGCCGCCCCAGTCGCAGCGCCGACAGGGGTGAGTTCTCGGAGGGCTTGAGGACGACGGTGCAGCCGGCCGCGAGCGCCGGGGCGACCTTCCAGGAGGCAATGGTCAGGGGGAAGTTCCACGGGACGACCGCACCGACGACTCCGGCCGGTTCACGGGTGACGAGCGCGAGCGCGTCGGGCGCGGTGCGCGGGGACTCGTCGGTGAGTTTGTCGGCCAACTGCCCGTAGAAGCGGAAGGTGTTGACGGCGGCACGCAGCTCGATGTCGTACGCGTCCGTGATGGGTTTGCCCATCTCCAGGCTCACCGTGAGAGCGAGGCTGTCGCGCCGTTCCTCCAGGAGGTCGGCCAGGCGGAGCAGTGCGCGGCCGCGGTCAACGGGGGCGAGGCGGGGCCACGGGCCGGCGTCGAAGGCGCGGCGCGCGGCGGCCACCGCGGCGTCGACCTCGGCCACACCACCGTCCGCGACCTGTGCGAGGACCTGTCCGTCACGGGGAGACACGGCCGCGTAGGTCGCGCCGCCGCCCGGTTCGTCGGCGCCGTCGATGTGGTGGAAGCCGGACAGGTCCAGCTCCTTGGCGCGGCTCAGCCACTCGTCGTGGGTGAGTTCCAGCATGGTGTGGCCTCCGGCTCACTGAACATGTTTGAGGTCAAATGAAATCGTGTCCGCACGTCGGGGTGCGCCGGCGGCCTGCACGCCGGGCGCACCCCGACGGGAACGGACGACGTCAGGCCGTCGCGCCCCGCCGCGCACGGACAGCCCGGGCCGCGACGGCGCTCAGCACGAGGACGGCCGGGACGCTCAGCACGAGCCAGGTCGCCGTCTCGGCCGAACCGCCGATGAGTGTCGTGAAGTTGGCCAGGATCACCCAGATCGCGCCCCCGATCCCGAGCGCGCCGAGGGCCGGGGCGATCAGCGTGTTCCAGGGGCGGATGTCGAGGCGTTCGCGGCGGAAGAAGACGATCACGGAGACCGACGTCAGGAAGTACAGCAGCATCATCGCGAGGACGGCCACGCCGCTGAACCAGGAGAAGAGGCTCAGCACGGGGTCCTTGCCGAGAAGCGCGAACGGCACGACGAGCAGCAGCGCGAGCGCGGTCTGCACGGTGCCGGCGGCCCAGGGCGAGTGGCGCCGGTTGAGCGTGCAGAGCCTGCGCGGGAGCACCCCCTCGCGGCCGAGCGAGAACAGGTAGCGGTTGGCGGAGTTGTGGAAGGCGAGGATGCCGGCGAAGAGCGAGGTGGCGAGCAGGACCGGCAGGACGTCGCCCGCCCAGCCGCCGAACAGGTCCGCGACGGGCGAGAGGACGAACACCACGCCGTCGCCGCCCGCCAGCGCCTTGCCGGCGGCCGCGGTGGCGTGCGAGGCCCCGTAGGCGGAGACGAGCATCCAGGAGGTGAAGGCGAAGAAGCCGGTGACGACGGCGACGGACAGGTAGGTGGCGCGCGGAACGGTCTTCTTGGGCTCACGTGCCTCCTCTCCGTAGATGGCGGTGGCCTCGAATCCGAACATCGACGCCACCGCGAACATCAGCGCCACCCCCGGTGCCCCCTGCAGCGCGGCCTTCGGCGAGAAGCTCTCGGCGAAGCCGAGTCCTTCCGGGCCGCCGCCCTTGACCAGGGTGACCAGGGCGAAGACGAGCAGGATGCTGAACTCGGCGAGGACGAAGACAGCGAGCACCTTGGCGCCCATCTCGATGCCCGCGGCGCCGAGCACCTGGACGATCACCATCGTGACCACGGCCCAGACCCACCAGGGCGCGTCGAGGCCCGTGTACTGCGCCACGAGCCCGCTCACGATGGACCCGTAGAGCCCGTACATGGCGGCCTGGATCGTGCAGTAGGCGAAGAGTGCGACACCGGCGCTGCCGGTGCCTGTGGTCCGGCCCAGGCCCCTGCCTATGTACGTATAGAAGGCGCCCGCGTCCACGACATGGCGCCCCATGGCGACGAAGCCGACCGAGAAGAGGAAGATCACCGCCCCGGCGACGGCATATCCGGCGGGGGCGCCCGCGCCGTTGCCGAGACCGACGGAGATGGGGAGGGCGCCTGCGATGCCGGTCAGCGGCGCCTGCGCGGAGAGGACGAAGAAGAGGATGCCCACGACGCCGAGGGCGTTGGACTTGAGCTTGCCTGCTGTGGGCGGGTCCTGCACGGTCTGTTGCCTTGTGACCGTCTGACTGTCCACGCGGATCACCTGCCGGGGATGAGGGAGGGGCGATTCGTTTCAGGCCAAACGAGTTGCCCCATAGTCGGATGGGACCCGGCGTTTGGCAAGGCCCTGCGGGATGGTGTTCCGGTTGGGCTCCACCTGTCCCTCGACCCCGCGGGGGCGAAGGGTCAGGCGTCTTCTTCGGAGTCGGCCCCGAGCCCGCGCAGCAGGGACCTCAGCTCCTCCAGAGCGGCCTCGGTCATCTCCGGTTCGCCCAGCACCAGCTGGTGCAGGACGAGGCCGTCCAGCGCGGCGAAGACGAGCCGCATGAGCGCGGGGCTCGCATCCTTCGGAAGCATGCGGTTCAACTCGCGCTGGGCCGCGTCGAAGTACTCGTCGTACAGGGTGCGCAGCGGCGGCAGCAGCTCCGGCCTGCGACGGGACTCCAGCATCAGCTCGTACTGGAACGCCTGCAGGTCCGGGTTGCCGGCGACCATCTCCGACAGCCCTGCCGAGAAGTCCGCGGTCCTGCCGGTGCCGGACTCCATGGCGCTGGTGTGGAGGCTGGTGTGCACCGTGTGAGCCAGCGCCGCCTCGACGAGGGCGTCGCGGGAGCCGAAGTGGTGCACGACCAGACCGTGGGTGACACCGGCCTCCTCCGCGACGGCGCGGTAGGTCAGTCTGCGCAGGCCACCGCGGGCCACCACCCGCACGGCGGCGTTCAGGAGCGCGTCACGGCCCGCTCCGTAGTCCAGCCGTTTGCGCGCTCTGCCACGAGGGCTTCGGCTCGTCTTCTCGTCTGGCGCTTCGGCGGATTCGGTCACGTCAGGGACCCTACCTAGCCCGCGGTGGCTGCTCGTCGTTCGCGCAGCACCGCGCTCGGGCGCCGCGCCGGGCGGCTTCGGAGCCGGCCCGGCACGGCACGGTTCGTGATCCGTCAGCCCCGGTGGGGCGGGCGGATGCCGCGGAACTCCCAGTCGCCGCCCAGAGCGGTGGACAGGACCTCCTCGGACTCGGTGGGCTGGGCGCCCACGTCGGAGCGGATCGCGGTGGGGCCGGTGACGATGTGGTTGGTCAGCCGCCCCAGGCCCTCCACCTCCACCTCGACGATGTCACCGGGCTGTACGGGACGTGAGTTCGCCGGTGTGCCGGACAGCAGCACGTCGCCGGGGTACAGCGTGATGGTGCGGGCGATGTCGGCCACGAGGTAGTGCATGTCCCACTCCATCTCCGCGGTCGAGCCGTCCTGCACCACCTCTCCGTTGACGTAGGTGCGCAGGTACTTGTCGTGGAAGTCCCAGTCGGTGACCAGGCCCGGGCCGAGCGGGCACAGCGTGTCGGAGCCCTTCACCCGCAGCATGGACCCCGCGTCGGTGTCGCGGAAGTCGTGCAGGCCGTAGTCGTTGGCGACCGTGTAGCCCGCGATGTACTCCCCCGCGTCGGCCGGCGAGATGTTGCGCGCCGTCCTGCCGATCACGATGGCGACCTCGCCCTCGTAGTTGAGCCACTTGCAGCCCTCGGGGCGCACGATCGCGCCCTTGTGGGCGTTGAGGGCCGAGGTGGGCTTGTGGAAGTACGTCGGGGTGGGCGTCAGCTCGATCTGGAACTCGTCGACGCGGCTGCGGTGGTTGAGATGGACGGCGACGACCTTCGAGGGGACGACCGGGGGAAGGTGCTGGGCGTCCTCCACCTTGACGCGGCGGCCGTCACCGGCGACCAGTTCGTCGTCCTCGCGGAGGACCTGGACGGCCGCGCCGTCCAGGAGGATGCGGCGGTACTCGGGCATGAGGGGGCTCCTAGGCGCGGCGGTGGGGGTTGTGCGGGGCGGGTCGTGCGGGCAGGCCGCTGCCGGTCCAGCCGCCGGCGGGGCGGTCGAACCACAGGTGGACCTGGCCGGTGCCGATCGAGTTCTCGTACTCGCCGTACTGGCGTGCCCTGGCGACGCAGGCGCGCTCGCCGAGGGCGCCCGCCATCATCAGGTAGTGGAAGAACTTGGCCTCGGGCTTGAACTTCCAGAACTCGGCCATCGTGTCGATGACCTTGTCGTGGCGGCCTTCCTTGAACCAGGCGATGCGTTCGTGGTCGGCCTCGCGGGCCTCGGGGGTGAAGATGTGCGCGGGGTCGCTCGATTCGTGGTCACGCAGTTGCCGCAGCGGCCAGAAGGTGTGCGACAGGGCGCCCGAGGCGATGAGCAGGACGCGGCGGCCCGGGGTGGCGGCGATACCGTCGGCGAGCGCTCGTCCGAGGCGCAGGTGGTCCTCCATGTCACCGGTCTGGCAGACGCCGATGGTGACCCACTTCTTGTCGGGCAGGCCCTCGCCGAGGAACTTCCACAGGTTGGTCGTGGCGTAGTAGATCGGCAGGTACGGGTCGTCGATCGCGGTGATCCAGGTCCCGTGCTTGTCCGCGAACCCGGCTATGTTCTCGGCGAGTTCCGGGTCGCCCGGGAAGTCGTAGGGCATCCGGCACATGCCGCGCGGCAGTTCTTCGGAGGTGAAGAGGCCGGCCCGGCGCTGCTGGGCGGTGACGACGAATTCGACGGTGGTGGCCCAGTGCGAGTCCAGGACGACGACGGTGTCGTACTCCTGGGGGGCATCCCGCTCGAAGACCTCGCGCCGCAGTTCGTGCAGGCCGGTGACGAGGGTGATCTCCTTGCCCTCGTTCAGTTCCAGGCGTGTCTCCTGCGGGAGCACGACGGTGGGCACGTGGGCGAGCAGCCCTGCCCCGACGATCTCACCCATGGTCCCGCCAGCCCTTCGGCGCCGTCACTGTGTTCTTGAGGTCGCAGTAGAAGTCGAAGCTCCAGGTGCCTCCCTCGCGGCCCACTCCGGAGTGCCGGGAGCCGCCGAAGGGTGCTTGGAGGTCGCGTACGAAGAAGCAGTTGACCCAGACCGTGCCGGCGACGAGCCGGTCCGTGACGCGCTCGGCGCGCCCGCGGTCGCCGGTGGCGACGGTCGCGGCGAGCCCGAATCGGGTGTCGTTGGCCAGGCGGACCGCCTCGTCCTCGTCGGTGAACGTCTGCAGGGTCAGGACGGGGCCGAAGACCTCCTCCTGCACGATCTCGGAGTCCTGGGCGACATCGGTGAGCAGGGTCGGCGCGTAGTACTGGCCTTCGCCCCGTCGGCCGCCGATGACGGCGCGGGCGCCGGCGGCGAGGGCCCGCTGCACGAAGCCGTCGATCTTCTCCAGCTGGCGGGTGTGAATGGTGGGGCCGATGTCCGTGGTCTCGTCGCGCGGGTCTCCCTGCCGCAGGGCCGAGGCCTTCTCGGTGAAGCGTCGGGTGAACCCCTCCGCGATCGTCTCCTCGACGAGGATGCGGGTCGCGGCCAGGCACACCTGTCCGGCGTTGTCGTACTGCTCGACGGCCAGGTCGACGGCGAGGTCGAGGTCGGCGTCCGCGAACACCAGCAGTGGTGACTTCCCGCCGAGTTCGAAGCTGGCGGGCACCAGGTTGGCGGCTGCCGCGGCGGCGATGGTCTTCGCGGTGGGCACCGATCCTGTGAAGCTGATGCGGCGCACGTCGGGGTGGGTGACGAGGGCGCTGCCGGCCTCGGCGCCGTAGCCCTGCACGACGTTGAGGACTCCGGCGGGGAGTCCCGCCTCGGCGGCGATGTCGGCGAACACGGAGGCGGTGAGGGGCGACCACTCGGCGGGCTTGAGGATCACGGTGTTGCCGGCGGCGAGCGCCGGGGCGATCTTCCAGGTGGCCAGCATCAGAGGTGCGTTCCACGGGGTGATCAGCACGCAGGGGCCCGCCGGGTCCCAGCTGACGTGGTTGGTGTGGCCGCGGGTGTCGAAGTCGTCGTGGCCGAGGCCCACGAGCCAGTCGGCGAAGAAGCGGAAGTTGTGCGCCACGCGTGGCATCACTCCGCGCCGGTGCGAGCGCAGCAGGGCGCCGTTGTCGTGGGTCTCGACGATCGAGAGGTCCTCGATGCGCTTCTCGACGGCGTCGGCGACGGCGTGCAGGATCCGGGCCCGCTCGGCGCGCGGGGTGGCCGCCCAGCCGGGGAAGGCCGCGCGGGCCGCGGCGACGGCGGCCGACGCTTCTGCCGCCGTGCCGCGGGCGATCTCGCCGAGGACGCTCCCGTCGATCGGCGAGACGTCCACGAAGGTGTCGGCGGAGGCGACGCGTTCGCCGCCGATCCAGTGCCGGGTGTCGACGGTGACACCGGCCACGGTGAGGGTGTGTTCGCTCATGTCCAGTCTCCAAGTGGCATGTGGTGGGCGGGAGTCACTCGGCTCCGGAGGTGCCGGACTCGAGCAGCGTGCCGCCGTCCCACACGACGCCGACCTGCCGGTAGTAGGCGGCGATCGGCTCCCTGATCTCCAGTCGGGCCAGCTCCTCGGTGGGCGCTTCGAACAGCTCCAGCTCCGCGTCACCGATCCACGCCTGACCGGCCTCGAAGGACGCGGCACCGGTCTCGATCAGCTCGTCGAGAGCCAGTCCCTTGCCCTTCTCGACGGAGGGCAGCCAGCGGTGGTGGGCCATCGGGTGGCTGTTGACGAAGCCGTTGGTCTCGGACGGTTCGCGCAGGGTGACCACGGCCTGCGCCAGGCGGCGGTCGGCCGCGGCGAGGGTCGCGCCGAAGCGGGCGCCGGCTTCGATCCGCGGGGCGGGCCCGTAGGGGTGGGGGCGGGTCTGGTGGATGGAGCCGAGCTTCTTCGGGTAGCCCTGGTGCAGGCCGCGCGCGACGGCGAAGTCCTTGTCGACCCAGATGTACACGCAGCGTGAGTAGGTGCGGCCCTTGTACTGGCAGCGCACCACCGCGAAGGCTTCCTTGTACTGGGCGAGCACGGGGTCGAGCAGCTGGCTCCCGTCCGCGGCGCAGGACTGCCAGTCGGCCCAGATCAGCGCGACGGCGCCGGGGTCGTCGTCGGCCGGCTCCAGGGGTTCAGGCAGGAGTTCACGCACCCGGGCGGGGTCGGTGCGGTACTCGACGGTGAGCAGGTCGCCGGAGTAGTGCCACGGCGGGGAGGGAATCAGCGAGGCGTCGCCGGTCGCCGTCTTGGGGTGGAAGTATCCACGGACGCTGGCCATGACTGGGGGTTCCTTACGAGATGAGGGCGGGCTGCGCGAGGAGCTGGGCGCGGTAGCGGGCGGCACCGGTGGTGGCGGCGGGGCCGCCGAGCGCGACCACCCCGACGAGCCGGTCGTCGCAGTGGTAGCCGACGAGGACGTCACCTTCCGGGTCGCCGTCCAGGACGCGCACGTCGGCGATGCCGAGGGCGGGTGCGCCGAAGGACTGCAGCCGGAACTCGTGCTGGTCGCTCCAGAAGGTGGGCAACGGGGCGAACGGCGCGGGCTGCGCCACGCTGCCGACGAGATGGGCCACGAGGCTCTTCGCGGCGTGCTTGGCGGTGTCGGTGGGGATCGACCAGTGCTCGACGCGGCGGGGTACGCCGTCGTAGCGGGCGTTGGGGAAGCGGGCGACGTCGCCGACGGCGACGACGTTCGGGTGGCCGCCGACGCGCAGCTGCTCGTCGGTCAGGACCCCGTCGGACAGATCCAGGCCGTTGCCGTCCAGCCATTCGGTGTTGGCGACCGAGCCGACGGACTCCACGACCACATCGGCCGGAAGCACCGTCCCGTCGGTCAGGACGACACCGGTCACCCGGTCCTCGCCCTCCAGGCCCGCGACACCCACGCCGAGGGCGAAGCGCACGCCGCGTTCCTCGTGGCGCCGGTGCAGCGAGCGGGCCAGGAGTTCGCCGAGCGGGCGGAGCATCGGCAACGGCTCGGGGTCGACCACCGTCACCTCGCCGACGCCGAGGCCCTTGGCGGTGGCGGCGACCTCGCAGCCGATGAAGCCCGCACCGATGACGACGACGCGAACGCCGGGCCGGGTCAGTTCGTCACGCAGGCCCCGGGCGTCGGCGAGGGTTCGCACGGTGTGCCGGCCGCTGCCGGGACCCGAGGGACCGTCGCAGCGCAGTCTGCGCGGCCGCATTCCGGTGGCGACGACCAGACCGTCGAAGGCGAGTTCCGTACCGTCGTCGAGCCCGACGACGCGCTCGTCGAGGCGGGCGGAGGCAACGGTCGTGCCCAGCCGCCACTCGACGTCCGCCGCGCTCGCGCGGGGCGTGAACGCGAGCGACTCGAAGGATGCGGTACCGGCCAGCACGTCCTTGCTCAACGGCGGCCGGTTGTACGGCATATGGGGCTCGTCGCCGATGACCGTGATCGTGCCCGTCCAGCCGGCTGCGCGCAGCTGTTCGGCGGCGCGCAGGCCGCCCATCGAGGCACCGGCCACGACGACGCGCCCCGGACTCCGGGGGACGCCGTGTCCCGTCTCGGCCATCTCAGGCCTCGATCCGGATGGCCTGCAGCGGACACACGTCGGCGGCTTCCTCGACCTCGTCGCGCAGCGCGTCGTCGGGGTCGCTGACGTAGGCGAGGCGCCCGGTGTCGTCCAGCTGGAAGACGTCGGGGGCCGAGAAGACGCACTGTCCGTGGTCCTGGCACTTGTTCATGTCGACGACGACCTTCATGGCCGGTCCTCCTGGAGGTGAGGGCGTCGGGGCGCACTGAGGGAAGTGGGGCCCGGCTCCGTGGCCGGGCCCCTGCCAAAGGGGTACGGATGGCCGCACTCCCCAACTCGTTTGGCTTCAAACAACATAAGAAGCGAACGGACCCTGGTCAAGAGCTATCCAGATGGATAAATTCTTTCCCTGCACCCCTTGCGGAGCGGTGCGGCCGTCCATACCGTTTGGCACCAAACAACGGGTGGACGCCGGTCTGGCGTCCGCAGCCCGACGCCGGGCCCTCGCCGGGCGGGCCACCCCGCCCGGCTGCCGGCCACCACGCCCCCGTTCACATCCGCCGAGGAGACATCGGTGAGCGCTCAAGACACCCCAGAAGTCCGCACCGCCATGGACCGGCTCGCCGCCGACGGCATCGACGTGGTCCGGGTGACGTACCCCGACCTGATCGGCACCGACCGCGCCCGTGACGTCCTGCTCGACCATCTGCCCTCGGCCTGCGACCACGGCCTCGCCTTCTGCCGCGCGGTCTACCACACCACCCCGCAGGGCGGCGTGGTCCCGGTCCGGGGCGGCCTCGACGCGGGCCTTCCCGACGTGACCGTACGACCCGACCTCTCCACCGCCCGCGGGCTGCCCTGGGAGCCGGGCGTCGCCTGGTGCCTGGGCGAGACGACCGACCCCGCGACCGGCTCCCCCAGCCCGGAGTCCCCGCGCGATCTGCTGCGCTCGGTGCTCGCCCGCTGCACACAGGCGGGGCTGCGACCTGTCGTCGGCCCCGAGCTCGAGTACTTCCTGCTCGAACAGGACACGGCCGCGCCGACCGGCTGGCGCCGCTACGGACAGGGCGTCGCCGGGGTCGTCTACACGGCCGGACTGCGCGCCGACGCCGAGAACCACCTGCTGCCCACCCTGCGCAAGCTGCGCGATCTCGACATCGGCGTCATCAGCGCGAACCACGAGTTCGACGCGGGCCAGTTCGAGATCAACCTGACCCACTCAGAAGCGATGGACGCCGCCGACCGCGCCTTCCTCTTCAAGGCGGCCGTCAAGGAACTCGCCCGCAAGGACGGGAAGTTGGCCACCTTCATGGCCAAGCCCTTCAACGACGCGGGAGGCTCCGGCTTCCACCTCCACTTCTCCGGCGAAGCCGCCGGTGACTCCGTCGCCGAGGAGGGCGGCAACGTCTTCGACGACCCCTCGGGCGCCTACGGTCTGTCGGACACCGCCCGCCACGCCATCGCCGGCATCCTCGCCCACGCACCCGCGCTCGCGGCCCTGCTCAACCCGACCGTGAACTCGTACAAGCGCTTCGGACCCGACACGCTCGCGCCGTGGCTGATCGACTGGGGCCTCGACAACCGCAGCGCCATGGTCCGCATCCCGCCCGAGCGCGGTTCCGGCGCCCGCCTGGAGCTCCGGCTCGGCGACGCCAGCGCCAACCCCTATCTCGCGACCGCGGCGCTGTGCGCCGCCGCGCTCCTCGGCATCCAGGACGGCAAGGAGCCGCCGGCGCCCCTGGAGGGCTACGGCTACGACCCCGAGAAGTCCCAGATGCTGCCGACGACCCTGCCCGCCGCACTCGACGCCCTGGAAGCGGACGACGCGCTGACCGAGGTCCTCGGCAAGGACTTCACCGAGTCCTTCCTCACCTACAAGCGCGACGAGGTCGACCGCTTCAACCACCACGTCACGGACTGGGAGTTCACCGAGTACTCCTACCACCTCTGACCTGCCGCACCACCTTCAGGAGCACCCTCATGACGAACCCGACCGACGCCCTCGACCCGACCGAACCCATGCCGCTCGCCGACGTCGACCTCGCCGACCTCGACAACTTCACCGACGGCGTCACCCCCTGGCGCATGTTCCACACCCTGCGCCACGAGGACCCGGTCCACTGGCAGCCGGAAGAGGCCCCCAACTCGGGCTTCTGGGCCGTCACCCGGCACGAGGACATCGCACGCGTCGACCGCGACGCCGAGACGTTCACCTCCACCAAATTCGTCAACCTCGAAGAGGTGGACGACGACCAGATCAAGACCCGCGCCTCGATCCTGGAACTCGACGGAGTGCGTCACCGCGCGATGCGCAGCCTGCTCCAGCGCCAGTTCGGCGCGAGCGTCATCAACAGCTACACCGACTTCCTGCGCGGGCTGACCGCCAAGACCCTGGACACGGCGCTCGCCAAGGGCAGCTTCGACTTCGTCAAGGAGGTCTCCGCCGACTTCCCCATCAACGTACTGGCCCGCCTCCTGGACGTGCCGCCGGAGGACAACCAGCAGCTCATCGACTGGGGCAACCGGATCATCGGCAACACCGACCCGGACTACGCGGACGTGCTCCTCGGCAGCGAGGAGAGCGAGAAGTACCGCCACCTGCCGTTCCGTTCCCCCGCCTCCCTCGAAGTCTTCGAGTACGGACGCGAGTTGGCCCGTCAGCGACGCGGCGGAAACGGCACCGACCTGGTCTCCAAGCTCGTCAACGAGACCCCCCGCGACGGACTGCCGCTGTCCGGACAGGACTTCGACAACTACTTCCTGCTCCTCGTGGTCGCCGGCAACGAGACCACCCGCCACACCATCACGCACTCCATGCTGGCACTGCTCCAGCACCCCGAGCAGCTGGCCCGCCTCCAGGAGGACCCCTCTCTGATCCCGACGGCGGTCGAGGAGTTCCTGCGCTGGGCGTCCCCCGTCTACCACTTCCGCCGCACCGCGACCCGTGACGTCGAACTGGGCGGGAAGCAGGTCAAGGAGGGCGACAAGGTCGTCATGTGGTACGCCTCCGGCAACCGTGACGAGAAGGTCTTCGGCAACCCGTACGACTTCGACGTCGCCCGCGCGGACAACGACCACGTCACCTTCGGCAAGGGAAGCCCGCACCTGTGCCTGGGCAACCTCCTTGCCCGCACCGAGATCCGCATCATGTTCGAGGAGCTGATCCCGCGCCTGGCCGGCATCCGCCTCACGGGCGAGGTGCCGCGCGTCCGCTCCAACTTCGTCAACGGAATCAAGAAGCTCCCCGTGGAGGTCACACTGGCCTGACAAGCCCTCCCCGACTGTCACCCGCCGCAGAGACGCTGCGCGAGATCGATCAGCTCGCGCAGCCGCAACACCCGTCTTCCCGTCCGTGGCGGGCGACTTCGGCGCCTCATAAACCCCTGTCGGCCGCGCAGCGCTTCGTGCCAGAATCCGCGCATGTCGGTTCGATATCCGCGCCCCCTGCGTCCCGGTGACCGTATCGGTGTCACCTCTCCGTCGAGTGGTGTCCCGAAGGAGATGAGTGCGCGCCTCCAGGTCGCTGTCCGTGAGGTGCAGGACCGTGGGTACGAGGTGGTGGTCGGGCGGTGCATGGACGGGTCCCGGCACGTCAGTGCCTCGGCCGCCGATCGTGCGGACGAATTGATGTCGATGCTGACCGATCCCAGCATCAGGGCGGTCGTCCCGCCGTGGGGCGGGGAGACGGCGATCGATCTGGTCCCGTTGCTCGACTGGGACCGGCTGCGCGACGCCGAGCCGACCTGGTTCGTCGGGTTCTCCGACATCTCGACCCTCATCACGCCGCTGACCCTGCTCACCGGCACCGTGACCGTCCACGGCAACAACCTCATGGACACGCCCTATCGCGTACCCGAGGGACTGCTGACGTGGCTCGACATCGTCGCCGCTCCCCCGGGCCACCGCTTCACGCAGACTCCGCCCGGCCGCCACCGTTCCGGCGGCTTCGACGACTTCGCCGTCTACCCGGACATCCGCGACTACACGCTGAACGCCCAGGGCACCTGGACCCGGCTCGACGGCAGCGGTGACGTGGAGGCCGAGGGACGGCTCATCGGGGGCTGCATCGAGACGCTGTGCGATCTCGCGGGAACCCCCTACCTCGACGCCTCGGCCTTCGCCCGGGACGAGGCCCCCGACGGACTCCTCGTCTACGTCGAGGCGTGCGAGGACAACGCCTTCACCATCTGCCGGAACCTGCACGGCATGAAGCTCGCCGGTCTCTTCGACCACGCGAACGCGATCCTCGTCGGCCGGACCAACGCACCGGACCGCCGCACCCTCACCCAGCACGAGGCCGTGCTCGACGCACTCGGCTCCCTGAACGTGCCGATCGTCGCCGACCTGGAATGCGGCCACATCCCGCCTTACATGCCCATCGTCAACGGCGCGCTCGGCCGCATCGTTCACACGTCGACCCGAAGCGAACTCACGCAGACATTGGCCTGACGACGCCGGCGGGAGGGACCGGGCCCATCGGCCCAGAGCCCTCCCGCCCGAAGAAGCGCCCACTCCCCCGTCAGGCGATGTGACGGATCCGGCGCACGGCCAGGAAGACCAGGAGCGCCGCCAGAGCGAGGAAGACGCCCGTCTCGATGCTCTGGAAGGCCCAGAACCTGTCGCCGGGCTGGTAGAGCTGCCAGTTGTGGGAGCCGGGTCCCAGTCCCTGATGAGCCATCTGGTCCAGGCACGAACTCGCCCCGCCCTTGCCCTCGTTGGTGGGCGGGCACCCCACCTGGGCGTTCTCCCTCACGAGCTTCCCGGCGCCGTCGCGCAGCCCCTGGCTGAGAATCCAGTCGCTCGACGCGGGGTTCGGCCCCTGGGAGCTCGCCAGGCCGTAGTTCAGGGTTTTGGCGGGCATGTAGTGGGCCCGGCCGAGCGTTTCGACGGCGATACGTACGACGGCGAATCCGGCGAGGGTGACCGCCATGGCCGGCAGGACCCGGCGTGCGAAGCGCCATGTTCGTCATGTCCGATCCCCCAACTGGTCACGAGACGTCCTCGACCGGCGGTGCGTCGAGCGTGGTGCGCAGAGTGGTGTCGATCAGTGCGGTGATGTGCTCGCGGCCCAGACCCGCGGCCCGGGCCTTGTGCAGCCAAGCCAGCAGGTCCTCGCGCAGCCCGGCCTGGTGGGCCAGGGCCGGGCCGGCGAGGGTGCCGACGAGGAAGGTGCCCACGCCTGGGCGCCCCTCCGCCAGTCCTTCGAGTTCGAGCTCGCGGTACGCCTTCAGCACGGTGTTCGGATTGATCGCCAGCGACTGAGCCACCTGTCGCACCTTGGGCAGCTGGTCCCCGGGCTCGGCGAGACCGACCCGCAGAGCCTGGCGCACCTGGAGCACGAGTTGCATGTAGGTGGCCGCCCGTGAACGGCCGTCAAGTACGAACTCGATCACTGCTTCTCCCGTTGTCTTACGACAGTAAGACAACTTGCTGACAGCGGGGCTGAAGAAGGGGAAGCGATGGCCGTTCAGCGCCCGTCGGCGTCGATACGGAAGCGGAGTCGGCAGATCACCGCGTCGGTGTCGCGGTGCACCGCGTGCGCGACGACGGAGCCGCGCTGGTTCTGGAGAAGGCGCTGCCAGAGGCGCGCGGACTCGGTTTCGGGGATCAGTACGGTGATCTGGGAGTCCGGACGGGTGGCGGACAGTTCGCGTACGTAGGCGGAGACGGGGCGGCCGAGGGCGCGCGTGGGTGAGCTGAGCTCGACGAGATCGATGCCCGGGTTCCACAACTCCCAGTCGCGGTACAGCGCTTCGGCCTCGCGACGGTCCTCCGGGGCAGGATGGGTGACGGTGATCGCCAGCACCTCGTCGCCCAGCGAACGGGCCGCGGTGAGCGCCTTGCACGTCAGCCTGGACAGGCCCGAGACGGGTACGACGACCAGCGAGTGGGTGCGCTTGGGCGGTTCGGGGATACGGCCGAGTTCGAGGCGCTCGCCGATGAGGCCGTAGGCGCGGTGCACCCGCTCGAAGCCGAGGACCAGCAGCGGCAGGGCGAGGACGACGAGCCATGCGCCCTCGGTGAACTTGGTGGCGGTGACGACCACTCCCGCGACGCCGGTCAGCAGGGCGCCGAAGCCGTTCAGCACGGCCTTCGCCCGCCAGCCGTTGACCCGGTCGCCGTACCAGTGCCGGACCATGCCGATTTGGCAGATGGTGAAGCCGATGAACACCCCGATCGCGAAGAGCGGGACGAGGGTGTTCGTGTCGCCGCCGGAGAACACCAGCAGCAGCGCGGAGACCAGGGCCAGCGCGAGCACCCCGTGCCGGTGCACCTGCCGGTCGGCCTTGAGGGCGAACACATGCGGGAGGTGGTTGTCGCGGGCCAGCAGGCTCATCAGTACGGGCAGTCCGCCGAAGGACGTGTTGGCGGCGAGTGCGAGGAGGACCATCGTCGCGAACTGCACCACGTAGAAGGCCACGTCGTGGCCGAACGAGGCGTCCGCGAGCTGCGCGAGGACCGTCACGCCTTCGACCGGCTGGAGATGGAAGCGGCCGATGAGGACGGAAAGGCCGATCAGCATCACGCCGAGGAGAGCGCCGAGCGCCACCTCGGTGCGCTGGGCGCGCCGGGCGGCCGGGGCGCGGAAGGACGGCACCGCGTTGGCCACGGCCTCCACTCCGGTGAGGGCGGAGCAGCCTGCCGCGAACGCCTTGAGCAGGAGCAAGGCCCCCACGGTGGTGGCGCTGTGGCCGAGACCGGACGGGTGGCCGTCGGCCGAAGCGGTGCTGACCGGGCCGTCCCGGAAGAGCCCGACCACGATCATCGCGAGGATCGAGCCGACGAACAGGGCGGTCGGCAGCAGGAACGCCCTGGCCGAGTCGACCACGCCCCGCAGGTTGATGGCCGTGACCAGGACGAGGACGCCGAGGCAGATCCAGGTCCGTTCGCCGTAGAGCTG
Organism: Streptomyces sp. NBC_00569; assembly: GCF_036345255.1. Lineage (NCBI taxonomy): Bacteria > Bacillati > Actinomycetota > Actinomycetes > Kitasatosporales > Streptomycetaceae > Streptomyces > Streptomyces sp. NBC_00569. The sequence goes on from NZ_CP107783.1 coordinate 784,807, forward strand.
TGGGAAGGCCGAGGTGAGTGCGGCGACTCCGGCGGTGACGGAGACCGCGACGTTCAGCACGTAGTCGAGGATCAGGGAGGCGGCGGCGACCAGGCCGGTGCGACGGCCCAGGTGCCGCTTGGCCACGGCGTACGAGCCGCCGCCGTCCGGGAACGCGGCGATGACCTGGCGGTACGAGGCCACCAGCACCGCGAGCAGCCCGGCGATCGCCAGCGTGACGGGAAGCGTGAACCCCATTCCGTAGGCACCGGCCACGGCCAGCACCAGAACGATCGACTCCGGTCCGTACGCCACCGACGCCATCGCGTCCAGCGACAGCGCGGCGAGCCCCTGGAGCGCGGTGAGCTTGTGCCGGTCACCGGCGCGGGCAGCCGCCGTTCCGCCGGTATCAGGCGGTTCGTGGACTCCCCCGCCGTCCTCCGCCGTGTTCGCGCCGCCTGTCTGCATGGCCATGTTGCCGGTCCTCCGGTTGAGCAATTCGAGGACCAGCGTGAGTGCCGTGCGGCGAAGGGCCCAGCCCTCTTGCCGTGATCCATACGGACGCCGGAGCACTCTTCACGCGCTCCATACGTCGCGGCAGGGAGCCGTGCTCACCGGCCGTCTCCACGACGGTCGCGACGTGCCGGCCGCTGCCGGCCCCACGGCACCGCGCGAGCGTCTGCCCCGGCCCTCAGGCGCCCTTCGCCGGGCGTGTGATGTCCAGCGCCGCACCCGTCTGATCGGCGAGTGTCACGGCAACGAGGCGGGCCTGGAGCGACGGGGCGGGGCCGGGTCCGGGCGTGAGCATGTAGCGGCCGAGGTACTGGCCGTTGCCGTACGCGCGCAGTTCGACCTCGCCGTCGGGCCAGCCCCCGCTGTCGACGTCCCAGCGCCTGCGGCCGACCACCACGTTGCCGTCCTGCTCCAGGCGCGGCGGCCGCCCCAGGAGGGTGCCGTACTCGAATCGGCAGGCCCGCAGTCCGAGCAGTTCGGTCAGCTGCTCACGCACATGGCCGACGACCGCGTCCGCGGACGTGGTGGACTGGGCGAGGTCGGCGGTCCCGTGGATGCGCGCCAGGTACTCCGCGTCCGTCACCGTGACCACCTTCAGCCGGCGTGCGCGGGCCGCGAGCTGCGACACGATCACCCCGACGACCAGGAGCAGCACCGCCGTCTCGACGTCATCGGAGTCGGTGATGCTGAACCGCTGGTACGGACGGGTGAGGAAGAAGTCGAACCAGGCCGCCGCCGACAGCGCCGCGACAGCGCCCGCCGCACGACTGCCGACGGCCGCCACGGCGACGACCACCACGACCAGGATCAGGGCGGCGTTGGTGGCCGAGAGGTCCGTGCGGAAGGGCACCAGCACCAGCGCGACGAGGAACGGGCCGACGAGGCCCACGGCGAGTGCGATCCGGTCCCGCACGGGGTGGCCGGTCAGCGGGTTGCCGGTCATACGCGTCGCCTCCAGCTCTCGGGCACCGCCCCCAGAACTAGGTATCACGGGGGTACTCCGCCCGCCCCGCGAAGCGCGGGGGCGGCCGCGTGACCTGCCTTGCTTTCCAGTGTGCTGCGTGGCGTGAACACCGTCCATCGCCCGGTCGGCACCCCCGCCGGTTGCGCTCCGTCGCCGTGCCGATCCTCCGGCCGGTGGTGACAATGGCGGCACGGACGAGCGGCACCGTTCCTCTCAGCACGGAGCCGGGCGTGGGCCCGGGTCTCGCGAGCTGTGGACGTCGGCCCCGGTGTCCGTGTGATGGCCGGGACCCCGGGCTGGGCAGCACGTCAGGAGTACACCGATGGCCACCACCCACGGGCACCGTAAGAGTCGCCTGCGCGCGTGGATGCTCGAGGGCCTGTCCGACATGGCCAAGACCACCCCCCAGGGGGCGGCCGCCGAGCCGGAGCCGTCCCACAAGGGGCAGCCCTGGTGGCGCGTGATGTGTCTGACCGGCGTCGACTACTTCTCCACCCTCGGCTACCAGCCCGGCATCGCGGCCCTCGCGGCCGGGCTGCTGTCGCCAGTGGCGACCATCGTGCTGGTGATCGTCACCCTCGTGGGTGCACTGCCGGTGTACCGCCGGGTCGCCGAGGAGAGCCCGCACGGAGAGGGCTCGATCGCGATGCTGGAGCGGCTGCTGTCCTTCTGGAAGGGCAAGCTGTTCGTTCTCACCCTGCTGGGCTTCGCCGCGACCGACTTCCTCATCACCATCACTCTGTCGGCGGCGGACGCCTCCACCCACCTCGTGGAGAACCCTCATCTGACGGAGACCCTGCACAACAAGCAGATGGTCATCACCCTCTTTCTGGTGGCCCTGCTCGGCGCGGTGTTCCTCAAGGGGTTCCTGGAGGCGATCGGCGTCGCCGTCGTCCTCGTCGGCATCTACCTCTCGCTCAACGTCGTGGTGGTGGTGACCGGCCTCTGGCACGTGATCACGAAGGAGCATGTGATCACCGACTGGTCCACGGCGCTCACCGCGGAACACGGCAACGCGTTCGCCATGATCGGCGTCGCTCTGCTGGTCTTCCCCAAGCTCGCCCTCGGCCTCTCCGGCTTCGAGACCGGCGTGGCGGTCATGCCCCACGTGAAGGGCGACCCCACCGACACCGAGGAGCGGCCGACAGGCCGTATCCGGGGCGCCAAGAAGCTGCTCACCACGGCCGCCGTGATCATGAGTGTGTTCCTCGTCTGCACCAGCTTCATCACCACGCTGCTCATCCCGGAGAAGGAGTTCGAGTCCGGCGGCCAGGCCAACGGCCGGGCGCTGGCGTATCTGGCGCACGAGTACCTGGGCAGCGCCTTCGGCACGGTCTACGACATCTCCACCATCGCGATCCTGTGGTTCGCGGGCGCCTCCGCGATGGCCGGGCTCCTCAACCTGATGCCCCGCTACCTGCCGCGGTACGGCATGGCGCCGCACTGGGCCCGCGCCGTACGTCCGATGGTGATCGTCTTCACCCTGATCGCGTTCCTGGTGACCTGGATCTTCGACGCCGACGTCGACGCCCAGGGCGGTGCCTACGCGACCGGTGTCCTCGTCCTGATCTGCTCCGCCGCGATCGCCGTGACCATCGCCGCGCGCAAGGCACGGCAGCGCAACTGGGCCATCGGCTTCGGCGTCATCTCGGCGGTGTTCCTCTACACGACGGTCGTCAACGTCATCGAGCGCCCGGACGGCGTCAAGATCGGTGCCTGCTTCATCGCCGGCATCATCCTCGTCTCGCTTCTCTCCCGGCTGGCCCGCGCCTTCGAACTGCGCGTCACCCACGTCACGTTCGACGCCATGGCCGAGCGTTTCGTACGCGACATCGCCAGCCGCAGGATCAGGTTCATCGCGAACGAGCCCGACAACCGCGACATCGCCGAGTACCGCCAGAAGATCGACCAGATCCGCCACGACAACGACGTCCCGGCCCAGGAGGACTTCGTCTTCGTCGAGGTCACGGTGCTCGACCCGTCGGAATTCGAGGGGGATCTGAACGTACGCGGCGAGGTGTTGCACAACCGCTACCGGGTCCTCACCCTGGAGGGCTCCTCCATCCCCAACGCCCTGGCCGCCCTGCTTCTGCACATCCGCAACACCACCGGCCGGGTTCCCCACATCTACTTCGAGTGGACCGAGGGCAACCCCCTCGCCAACTTCCTGCGCTTCTTTCTCTTCGGCCAGGGCGAGGTGGCCCCCGTCACCCGCGAGGTCCTGCGGGAGGCCGAGCCCGACCCGGCCCGCCGCCCCCACGTCCACGTGGGCTGAACGCCTCCGCGGGCGTCGAGCCGGTCGTCACTCAACTCACGTCCGGGTAGGCGTAGTTGGCCCAGTCCGCGACCACCCGCTGCCGCACGTCATCCGGGAACGAGTTCGCGAACGGGGCTGTGACTCCCGCGGCCCGGCCCTCGAACCGCCCGGGCAGCAGACAGCTCATGACGGACTTGCCACCTCTCCTCGTGCGCACCTCTTGCTCGGCGAGGTACAGGACCATCGGGATCCCCAGCGGCGCAAGCTCGTCACCATCACCGACCCGGGCCGCGAGCCGGCCACGACCCTCGCGCCCGCCGTCGTCGGCATCAGCGAAGAGATGCCGGCCCACTGGGCGTCGGAGGACGACGTCGGGCAGCGAATCGGTAGACACGCGACGCCCCGGCAGTGCCGTCAATCGGCTGACGTCAGAGCGTCCCGTGCGGCGGTGAGGATCTCCTCGGAGAGCGGGAACTCCCTGGTGGCGCGGGCCAGGACGAGCGCCCCGACCATCGTGCACAGCCGGGCCATGCCGTCCTGATCGTCGGTGGCGAGCCAGTCGGCGAAGTCACCGACCCCCTCGCTGTACACGCGGCGCGCCTCGCGGTCGCCCGACCCGCGGGCCATGTCGGAGGCGAGAGCGGCGGCGGGACAGCCGTCCGCCGAGTTGTCGCGGTGCGCGACGGAGAGATAGACGTCGATCAGCGCCTGCTGCGCGGCATCGCGCTGCCCGTCGCTCTGCTCGAGGCCGGCCGCGCGACGCCGGGTGAGCTCGTCGAACGCGTGGGCGGTGGCTTCGTCGACGAGCGCCTCCTTGGAGGCGAACTGCTTGTAGAAACCGCCATGGGTCAAGCCGGACGCCTTCATGAGGTCGGCGACGCTGACATGCGTCCCCTGCTCCCGGAACAGCCGGGAAGCGTTCTCCACGACGCGCCTGCGGTTCTCCAGCGCCTGCGCCTGCGATACGCGGCCCATCGGCCACCTCCCCGCTCTCCCCATTGGATGTCGGTTGCCATCTATCCTAGACCCTGTTTAGATTATGTACGTCATCTACTTGGCGGACCCGGTCACCGGGCCCCCGAATCACCGGGAGTGGACATGGAACTCAAGGGCGCGGTCGCTGTCGTCACCGGGGCCAACCGAGGGCTGGGCCGCCATCTGGCCGACCAGCTCGTACAGCGCGGAGCGAAGGTGTACGCGGCGGCGCGGCGCCCGGAGACCGTGGATCTGGCAGGCGTCACCCCGCTCCGCCTGGACGTGACCGACGAAGAGTCGGTCCGGGCCGCGGCCCGCGTCGCATCCGACGCGACACTGCTCGTGAACAACGCCGGGATCTCCACCGGAGCGACTCTCATCAGCGGCGAACTGGACGCGGTACGCCTTGAGTTGGAGACGAACTTCTTCGGGCCGCTCGCCCTGACGCGGGCGTTCGCCCCGGTCATCGAGGGCAACGGCGGAGGCGCGGTGCTGAACGTGCTCTCCGCGCTGTCCTGGCTGCACCCGGCCGGTCTCGGATCCTACGCGGCCACGAAGGCCGCGACGTGGGCGCAGACGAACGCCGTGCGCGAGGAGCTGGCCCCCCGCGGCATCACGGTCACCGCTCTGCACGTGGCCTACATGGACACCGACATGGCCACCCGCGTCGCGGCCGACCAGAAGGTCGACCCCGCGGATGTGGCAGCCCAGGCCCTCGATGCCGTGGCGGACGGCCTCCCGGAAATCCTCGCCGACGACGTCACACGGCAGGTCAAGCAGGGCCTCGCCGCCGCTTGAATGCGGCGCGAGGCCGACCGCCTCACGACGTGGCCGACAGCCGACCACCCTCCTCACGGGCTGCGTTGACAGCACCATCCCGCCGATTCCGATCACGCAGGCAGCCACGGAGGGAGGGGGCGCGTGCTCAGCGGGGGCCGTTGCGCCAGACGAAGATCTCCGTGCTCGGCTGACGCTCGCAGAACCGGCCCGACGGGGAGGCCTCACGCAGGAGTTGGCGCAGGTCCGTCTCGAATGCGTAGCGGCGCGTGCCGAAGAGGTGCGGCGCCGAGAACGACATCGAGAACACCCCGGCGACCAGATCGTCAGCGCTGCGTTCCAGCGGCTGTCCGCCGGGCACGACATGGCGCTGTGGGCCGGAAAATCCCGCCCAGGTGAGCACCGCGGCCTCACCGCCCGGCGTCCCGTGCGGGAGAACGCCCCGGCCGGCCCGGCGGACGGGCCCGAGATACTGCCGCACCAGCTCGTCGATGGCCGAGCGGGGGGCCGCCGGATGAGGCAGCCCCCCGACGGTTCCCGTCTGCGTACCCGTACCTGTCTCTGTCCCCTGTCCTGTCTGCGTCTTCAGATCCGAGATGTGCGCGAGCACCCCGCCCGTCTTGAGCATGCCCTTGATGGTCACGGCAACCAGATCGCGGTCCATCCAGTGGAAGGACTGGGCGAAGGCGTCGAACGTGCCGAGGCCGGCCGGCAGATCCTCGGCCCGGGCCTGGACCCACCGCGCCTTCCCGGCCACGCCCTGTTCGGCGGCTTCACGCGCCGCTTCGGCGACCATTCCGCGGTCCGGGTCCACGCCGACGATCTCGCTGAACAGGTGCGCCAGGCTCAGCGCGATCACACCTGGTCCACATCCGACATCGATGAGCCGCCCTCGCCCGTCGAGCCGCAGAACCTCGGCGAGCGTGCCCGCCAGCCCTGGGGCGTACGGCAGCCGCCCGCGCCGGTAGTGGCGAGCGGTCCCCGCGAACAGGCTGTCGTCCCACTCCCAGCCCGCTCCCATCCCCACCCACCGCCCGTCAAAGAGTTCCCGCACGTGTCCGGCGGCCCGATGATTCCACGGCTGGAACCGGTGGGGTGCCGGGACACGGGCTGAGGTCCGTGTGGCCCTGACGAGCACGGGCGCTTCGACCGGACGGTAGCGTGCGGTCACATTCCGTTTCCCGATGGGATCGGCCCCGTGATGGTCGTCGACCACCGGCCGCAGTGGCCGCTGGAGTTCGAGCAGTTGGCCGGGCAGTCGCGGGCGGCCATGGGTGGGGTGGCGTGGGACATCGATCACGTGGGGTCCACCGCGGTGCCGGGTCTGGCGGCCAAGGACTGCATCGACGTCCAGATCCGGGTGCGGTCGATCGACGAGGGGCGGGACGTCGCCCCGCTCTCGGCGATCGGCTTCCGGTGTCGGCGCGAACCCTGGAACCGTGCGGAAGTCTCCGGCGGGGTCCCGTGTCGCAAGCTCGTCTTCGCGCCTCCGGTCGGCGCCAGGCCCTGCAACATCCGTCTGCGGGAGGGCTCAGGCCTCAACGCCCGCCACGCGCTCCTGTTCCGCGACTACCCGCGCGCCGACGAGCCGGCCCGCGGGCGTGGGGAGCGTTCAAACAGCGGCTGGCGGCGAGCGTGTCCGACCTGTGCGAGTACGGCCAGATCAAGGCGCCCGCCACCGAAGTCCTGACGGCTGGGGCCGAACGGTGGGCCGCGGAGACCGCCTGGACCGTCACACGCCGGAGTCCACCGGGGTCCGCGTGACTACGGAGGGCGGCCGTTGCACCAACTCCCGGTCGCAGGCGCCGATATCGCGCCTACCCGCACCCCGCGTCCCCACTCCATGATTTCGATCATGGGTAATCCGTGCCGCTCGCCCTAGCATTGCGCGCCGTGAACAGACACCCGATGCGCAAGAAGCTCGTCCTCCTCGGCGTGGCGGGCGCCCTCACCGGCACGGTGGTCGCCGCGGGCGATCTCTGGCCGGACACCGAGGCCACGGCGGCGGCGGACGGCGCACAGCAGCGTGCCGTGGCGGCGGAGCTCAAGCACTGGCCGGCGCCGGTGGCGAAGAAGCTGGCGAAGGTCATCGCCGCGCACGACCACCAGGGCGCGTACGCGGTCTTCGACGCGGACAACACCACGTACCGCAACGACCTGGAAGAGGCCCTGCTCCCCTTCCTGGAGATGAAGGGCGTCCTCACGCGCGACACCATGGACCCGTCCTTGAAGATCATTCCGTTCAAGGACACGGCCACGCACAAGGAGACGCTGACCGAGTACTACGCCCGCCTGTGCGACATCGACGACCAGGTGTCGTACCCGTGGGCCGCGCAGATCTTCTCCGGGTTCACGCTGAAGCAACTCAAGGGATACATCGACGAGTTGCTCGCCTACGACAAGCCGCTGCCCGGCGGGGTGAAGCCGCCGCAGTTCTCGACGGGCATGCAGGAGCTCTACCGCACGCTGAGCGCCCACGGCATCAAGGTGTATGTGGTGAGCGCCGCGAGCGAGGACCTCGTACGGATGGTGCTCGCCGACCCCGAGTACGGCTACGGCGTCCGGCCCGAGAACGTACTCGGAGTCTCCGCCCTCCTCAAGGACCGCAGGACGGGTGAAGTCACCAGCTCCCGCAAGGAGATCGCCGCCGGCCACTACGACCAGGCGAAGCTCGCCGACCACGAACTGACGTCCACTCTCTGGGCACCGTCCACCTGGTACGAGGGCAAGCCCGCCGCGATCAGCACGTACATCGACGCCTGGCAGAAGCCCGTCCTGGCGGCGGGCGACACTCCCAAGAGCGATGGTCCGATGCTGCTGCGATCGACGGACGTGGAGCACGGCGGCGTGCGCGTGTGGGTCAACCGCAAGGACAGCTACATGAAGGAGATCGACGGCATGAAGGCCGCGGGCGCGAAACGCCAGAAGGAGCTGGGCCAGAAGGTGACTGCGGACAAGCAGTGGCTGACCGTGACACCGGAACAGATCCGCTGACGCCGGCGAGATCCGTGTAGCCGCGTTCCGTGAGGAGCGCGGCCATGTCGGTCGTGGCCGCCTCGGCCTGACTGTTTCGGACGCGGCTATTTCGGGTGCGGCTGCTTGTGTGGTGCGCCCGCCCCCGGCGACAAAGGCTCCGAGACCGCGTCGATCAGCACGGGCAGGAAGGTGACGGCCAGTTCCTCGGGTGCCAACTGGTCGGGTTCCACGAGGCTCTGGGCCAGGGAGCCTTCGTGAACGGCAGTCGTCAGGCGGGCCAGGGAGTCCAGGTCGACTGTGGGGCTGCGGCCGATACTGGTGAAGAGGCGCGCGAGTATGCCGGCGATCTCCTCGCGCAGTCCGCGGTCCCGCTCCGCGAGGAGACGTGCCGTCTCGGGATGCCTGATGGCGTGCAGGGTGAACTCGGTGGACAGCAGGTACCAGCGGCGCTCGGCCGCGTCGACGGTGCCCGTTCTCGCGAGTACCGCACGCACGGGGTCGTCCGAGTGCTCGAGTTCCGCGACGGCCTGCGTCAGACGGTCGACGACGCTCTGGGCGTGCAGGTCGAACAGGGCGAAGAAAAGCTCTTCCTTGTTGCGGAAGTTGGAGTAGAACGCCCCGCGCGTGAGCCCGGCCCGCTCGCTGATCATCTCGATCGAGGTTCCGTAGAAGCCGCGCTCGGCGAACGCCTCCTGCGCCGCTTCCAGCAGCCGCGCAGTCGTCTGCGGGCGACGCTTGGTGGGCCCCTTCGGCAACGCGTCCCTCCCTGGCCATTGACACCCCGATGTGACCCGCACCACGATACAGCACTGTATCGGATACAGGTCTGTATCTCATGCGGTGCTGTATCACATACGGGTGCCCTCACCCCTTGTCCGGCTTGGCGCCGCACGCGCACCTGTGCCGTTCGGCGCTCACGAGGAGGCAATCGATGGACACGTTCGCTGCGACAACAGCACCCCACACCGGCGTCGGGCCGGTACCGCCGGGGTTCAAGGCGATGCTCCCGCCCACCTTCGATTCGGTGGAGCAGGAGAGGCTGCACCGCAAGCAGGAACTGGCCGCGGCCTTCCGGCTGTTCGGTAAGTTCGGATTCTCGGAGGGCGTGGCGGGACACATCACGGCGCGGGACCCGGAGAACCCGCGGTGGTTCTGGGTCAACCCCTTCGGCATGAGTTTCACCCAGATCAAGGTCTCCGACCTCGTCCTCGTCGACCACGACGGAAACGTCGTCGAGGGCAGTCACCCCGTCAACCGCGCCGCCTTCTGCATCCACTCCGAAGTGCACAAGGCCCGCGAGGACGCCGTCGCCGCGGCCCACGCCCACTCCGTGCACGGCAAGGCGTTCTCCACGCTCCGCCGGAGGCTCGACCCTCTGACTCAGGACGCCTGCGCCTTCTTCGAGGACCACGGGCTCTACGAGGATTTCCGCGGAGTCGTGAACGACACCGAGGAGGGCCGGCGGATCGGTGAGGCGCTCGGCCCGCACAAGGCCGTCATTCTCGCCAACCACGGCTTGCTGACGGTCGGTCAGAGCGTGGCCGAGGCCGCCTGGTGGTTCATCACGATGGAGCGGTCCTGCCAGGCGCAGCTCCTGGCCATGGCGGCCGGCACGCCGTACCCCATCGACCGGGACACGGCGCTCCAGGTACGGGAGCAGATCGGCAGCCCGTTGTCGGGGTGGTTCCAGCTCCGGCCGCTGTGGGACCAGATCATCGAGGAGCAGCCGGACCTCTTCGACTGAACGCCCCCGCCCCGGGCCCACCGGCGGTTCGGCGCCGAACGGTACGCGGCCGTCGCCGCGCACCGAGCCGTGCCTGCTCGCGGTGACGCGTGAGGGGCACGTCCGTGGTCACGAGTATTTCCAGTAGTCACGCCGGGGCAGTTCGACCCACACGTCCGGTGGCCCGATGACGGCGCGCGCGTCGGTCAGGCGCAGGCCCGCACGGGCGCAGGAGTAGGCCACCGCGTTGTGCTGGAAGAGGTAGGAGAACAGGACCTCCTCCGACGTGTCGCCGTGGTCCGGTCCACCGCCCGGGTGGAGGTCCGAGCCTTCGATGACCCCGTCGCGCGCGATGATGCCCTGGTTCCCGCTTTTGGGGTTGGCGTACAGGCCGTAGCAGTAGGTGCCGGCGGACAGCATGGTCATCACACCTGGCATCTGGGGTGCGTAGCCCCAGGGCTGGGTGACGACGCACCCGCCGGGCACGGTCGTCACTCCGATGGTCTGGAGGCTCTCGTCCTTGTCGTACGCGTAGGGGTCGTCCAGCAGTTCTTCCAGGTCCTCGCCGTCCGCGGGCTTCGCCTCCAGACGGCGCATCGCCTCCTGGGCGTCGATCCCGGCCACGCAGGCGAGGCCCGTGCCCTCGTAGTGGAAGGTGCCCAGCGCCTCGACGAGGCGTCTGCCCTCCCGCGCCATCGTGCGCTCGGCCTCGGTCAGGCCGCGTCCGCCCTCGGGCACCGGGAACAGGTCCGGTGCCGGTCCGGCCAGGCTCAGCCGGCCGGGCGACCAACCGCCGAGCTGGGGTCGCCATGGATCGGCCCCGGCGGCGGCCAACGCCCGTGCGTTGTCCGGCCGGTCGCCCATGACCGCCTCCCACAACGCGGTCGTCCCGTCGTCCAGCGCGTCCACATCCCGTACACGTCGCGCCAGTTCCGCCACGACCTCCGGTGAGCCGAAGGCCGCCGCCCGGTGCAACGGCCGCCCCCCGCCCCACGCCTCGGGATCGGCCCCCTGATCGAGACGACGCCGGATGTTGTCCGCGTCCTGCCAGTCCTCCCACTTCACGTCCGACCAGCCGCCGTTGACCTGTGCCATCCTCCGCCCCTCCCGTGCCCGCACGAGCAGTTCGTTGCGCCGCCCCCGTACGAACACCATCGCAGAGGGGTCTGACAACGCAGGCCCGGCGGGGGCGATCAGCCGATGCGTACGTCCGCCGAGCGCGACGGAACGGCGTCGAGCGCGGCGACCGTCGCTTCGTCGAGCGTGATCGCGCCCGCGGCGATGTTGGCCTCGAGATGGCCGGGGTCCGCGGTCCCGGGGATGAGCAGCGTGTTCGGGGAGTGCCGGAGCAGCCAGGCCAGGCCGACCTGTGACGGCGTACTGCCGAGGGACTGCGCGGCAGCCAGGACCGCGGGCTCCTCGGTCACCTTCGGAATGCCGGGGAACGCACCACCGAGCGGGAAGTACGGCACCCAGGCGATTCCCTCGGCGGCACACGTCTCCACCATGGCCTCGTCGTCTCGGGCCACGAGGCTGTACGCGTTCTGCACGCACACGATGCCCGCCGGGATCGCCCGGCGCAGTCCCTCGGCCGTCACACTGCTCAGACCGATCGCGCCGATCATGCCCTCGTCGCGCATCGCGGTCATGGCCGCGAGCTGGTCGTCGATGTCGACCGCCTGGTCACCCTCGGCCCGCAGCCCGGGCCCGGAGTCGAGCCGCCGCAGGTTCACGACAGGGACCTGGTCGACACCCAGGGATTTGAGGTTGTCCTCGACGCTCGCGCGAAGTTCCTCGGGCCGCTGCGCGGGGCGCAGGGGGATGCGACCGCCCGGATCCGGGTCGGCGCCGACCTTGCTCACGACGAGTACGCCGTCCTCGGGCCGGAGCGCCTCGCGCAGGAGCCCGTTGACGAAGCCGTTGCCGTAGAAATGGGCGGTGTCGACGTGGTCGACACCGAGCTCGACCGCGCGGCGCAGGAGGGCAAGGGCTCCGCGGCGGTCCTCGCGCAGGCGCTCCAGCTGCATCGCACCGAAGCCGACGCGCGAGACGGTGCGGCCCGCGAGCTGTCCGGGGCCTCCGGGGCGTGCCGCGCCCGTGGCCGTGGTGTCGGGGGAAGATGTGCCGGTGGTCGTCATAGGAAGTCGCTCCTGTGGGACGATTGGCGTAAGCGGAGGAACCTCCGCTCTATCGACCGTACCATTACCGGAGGGACCTCCGCTTTGACTCCGGAACCGACGCCCACCGGCGCACCCCCTGGCACACCTCCGCCCGCCGACGGGGCCGGGCGCGCCGAACGCCCTCTGCGGGCGGACGCACAGCGCAACCGCGAGAACCTCGTCACTGTCGCGCGGGCCGCCTTCGCCGCCGCGGACGACACCGTCGCGCTGGAGGGCATCGCCCGCGAGGCAGGCGTCGGGATCGGCACGCTCTATCGCCACTTCCCCACCCGCGAGGCGCTCGTCGAGGCCGTCTACGCCGCCGAGCTCGACGCCGTCACCACGAGCGCTCCCGCGCTGCTCGAGGAGTTCCCGCCCGATGTCGCGCTCCGCGCCTGGCTGGACAACTACGCGAAGTTCACGGCGACGAAGCGCGGGATGATCGACACGCTGCGCGCCGGCTGGGCCTCGGGACGGATCACGACCCCGACCACGCGCGAACGCATCACAGCGGCCATCGGCACGATCCTGACAGCGGGAGCCGAAGCGGGGTCGCTCCGCGGTGACGTCGACCCGGACGACGTCACCGCGATCGTCTTCGGTGCGTTCCTGTCGACAGCCGCCAACAGCAACTCGCCGGAGCAGACCGGCCGGCTGCTCGATCTCGTCGTCGACGCCGTGCGCCCGAAGGCACACCCTTAAGGGCGATGGGGCCGCTGGGTCACTGCGCGTCGAACCGGCCCAGCAGCTCCAACGTCGTGTCCAGCGCCGCCTCCAGATGGGCGATGCCGCCGGTGGCCATGAGGACGGTGACCCCGCCCTGCACCGCGGCGATCAGGGCGGCCGCCGTACGGTCGGCGTCCAGCGCGGGATCCATCCGCCCGCTGCGCTGCATGCACCGCACCCCGTCCCTCAGCGCGGACTGCCACTGGGCGAGCAGTTGCCCGGTCAGCTGCTGCGAGGCGGGCGTTCTGCGGCCGAGCTCAGTCATGAGCACGCCCAAGGGGCAGTTGACGCCCTGGCGTTCGTAGCGCCGGACGACAGTGTCACGCCAGTCGCGCCACGCCTGCCAGGTGTCAAGGCGGCCGAGGTCGTCCAGGTGGGGCTGCTGGTCCTCCAGGATCCGCTCCGCCTCCAGGGCGGCGACGGCGAGGAGCAGTTCGTCCTTGCCGCCCGGGAAGTAGTGGAAGATCTGGCTCTTGCTGGTCGCGGTGCGGGCGCGGATGTCGTCGAGCGTGGTCGTCGCGGCGCCCCGTTCCCTGATCTCGGCGGCGGCGCCCTCGACGATGCGCAGCCGGGTCGCGGCGCCTTTCGCGGTCAGGCGCACCACCGTCGTCCCGCTGGTGATCATGGATTTCCTCGCTGCCACTGTGGACCTGCCGGTCCATTTTACGCGGCAGCGGTCAGGTCACCGCGCCCCGGACGACCCGGTACGGAACCGGGCCCGCCCAGAGTGACCCGGGCGGGCCCAGCCGTGGTGTTCCGGCGCCGGATCAGCCGTTGGCGCAGCCGCTGCCGAGAGCGGGGTTCAGCAGACCGATGACACTGACGGAGTCACCGCAGGCGTTGATCGGAATGCCGATCGGCACCTGGATGACGTTGCCGGAGATGACACCGGGCGAGTTGCCGGCGACGCCGTCCGCCTCGTTGTCGGCGCTGGCCACGCCGGCACCCGCGAGGACGGTGGCAGCACCCAGGGCGGCAGTGACGATAAGGGTCCGGATACGCATTCTGCTCCTCAAGTGAGATGACGGTACTTCCGGACCAATAACACCCCTGTCACCCGCCGCGCGCGATTCATTGCACCCATCAGGGGCGTGGCGTCGGACCCCGGGGATTCCGTCAGCGGGTGGTGATCCCGTTGACGCAGAGGTCGCCCCAGGCGCGGTTGGCCTTCACCTGCGGTGGCAACGGCGCTCGGGAGGCTTGGCGACTCGCGTTCCACGGTTGTCTTGTTGCCCGTCCACCCGATCTGTGCGTCGGCAGGCGAGGACCTGGCTGCGCGTCGACAGCCGGAGCCGAGGACGTGGCGGAGCGGGTGTTCGCCTCGCGCCCGGGCCGGCGATCCGCTCGCGCAGGCCGCGGTCGAGCGCTTCTCGACCGCGGACGCGCAGGGAATCGTGGCCCGGTGTCTCACCGTCGACCCACAGCTCGTCGTACTAGGCGGCGGCATCTCCCGCTCCGCCGGCATCGCGCTCGGACACATCACCGAGGAACGGGAGCGGGTCTGCATCAGGGGCCCCGGCTGCCGCCTCCGCGCTGGACCGGGAGACCGTCGTGCTCGGGGCGGTACGGACCGCCCTGGACTTGGTCGACGGGCGGTACTTCACCCCCGGGCGGCCGAGCCGCTCGCGCCTCCGCAGGGACATGGGACCGCGCGCCGAAAGTGAACAGCGGACGGGACTTCTCACCAGGAATGCGGGACGTGCGGCTCAAGGGAGCAGGGCGCGCCGCGAGGGGCGCCCCGCTACTTCCGCGTCGACGCCCTGGGCCGGAAACGAGCCGCGGTCACCCGGGGCGACGCCGCCTCCTCGCCGGTGATCAGCGCCTGGAGGATGTCCAGCAGGGCCCCCACGCTCTCCACAGGATTGAGTTCGACGGCCGAGATGGCCGGCCGGCTGTTGCGCGCGTGCTCGGAGTCCGACCCCGTCACCACCAGGGTCTGCCCCGGCACCTTCACTCCGCGCGCCATGAGCCCCTGCTGCACGCCGGCCGCGTGCCTCCCGGTGAGGCAGAAGACCGCGTCCGGCACACCGTCCTCGGCGATCTGCGCAGCCAGCCCCACACCGCCCTCGACACCCGCGCGCTCGGCCAGCGTGTACAGCCGGGACGGCACTTCGCGCTCGGCGCACCAGCTCAGGTAGGTCTGCTCGTGCTCGACGTTCCATGCGTTCGGGTCGGTACCACGCACCAGCGCGATGCTGCGCGCACCCGCTCCCTCCAGATGGGACAGGACCATGCGAGCGGAGGCGACGTCGTCCTCCGACGCCCAGTGCGGGAAGTCCGGGCGCCCGGGGACGCGGCCGTAGGTGACGTAGGGGATGCCCCGCTTCTCCAGGAGCGCGACGACGGGGTCGTCCAGGTGGGGGTTGGTGACGATGTAGCCGTCCATGGAGAACGTGAGCGGTGGCACCGGCGTCCGCGTCAGGTCCGGCACCAGCATGAGGCTCAGCCCTCTGGCCAGCGCCTGTGAGGCGGCCGCGCCCACGAACCGCTCGAAGACGTCCACGCCCGCCGGGGTGTAGTCACCCAGGGCGTCGAGGGAACGAAGTACCAGGCCCACCGCCCCCATCGTGGAGCGGCGCAGACCACGGGCGAGTGCGTCGGCCTCGTAGCCCATGTCGTCGGCGACGGCACGGATGTGCTCGCGGGTGGCCGCGCTCAGAGTGCCCTTGCCGTTGAGGGCGTGCGACACGGCGGTGATGGAGACTCCGGCCCGCCTGGCCACGTCCTTGATGGTGATGCCCTGTGTCCGCGCCACGGTCCCGCCCGAATTCTCGAAGAACCAATACCTGTCCGGCATTGTATAAAACGTTTTACCTTTCTAGCGTGATCCGCGCCGCACCGAACTCGTCAGCGGCGTCGGGGGGTGACCACGTCCCCACGCCATGCCCGGAAGGATCCCCCGTGGAGCTGCACACCCTTAAGACCGAGACGGTCGATCCCGAAGAACGCGGATCGGTCCTCGGCACCCGATACGGCGCTCAGATCCGGCGGGCCGGCGAGCTGTACCTGGAGCACTTCGCGCTGCTGGGCATCCCGGCGGACCGGGTGCGGGACATCGCGGAACGAAGCCGTGCGGCCCTGCGCGCCTGGGCGCCGGGCCTCGCCGAGGAGTCCGACGCCTGCGCCGACGCCGCCGGTGCCGAGCGCTGGACGGTGGCCGCCGTCGGAGCCCGTACCGAGATTCTCGCCGCCTGCCGGCCGGCCCCGGAGGGCGAGTGCTCGACGGCCGTGTTCGCGCCCGCGGGACGCCGGCCCGAGACGATACAGACGTGGGACTGGCACGACTCGCTCGTGCCGGACGGCCTGCTGCACGAACTGACCCCGCGCGAGGGACGCACGGTGAAGCTGTTCACCGAGTTCGGCGCCGCGGGCAAGATCGGCGTCAACAGCGCGGGCCTCGGCGTGCACTTCAACATCCTTTTCCACCAGGCCGATTCCGACTCCGGCGGCGTTCCCGTGCACGCGATCGCCCGCCACATCCTCGACGAGGCGGACACCCTCGGCCAGGCCGTGGAGCTCGCGTCGACCGCACGCGTCAGCGCCTCGACCTCGCTCACCGTGGTCACCGCCGGCGCCGCCGCGAGCCTCGAACTCTCCCCCGCCGGAATCGCCGTGGTCCCCGCCGGTGACGACGGCTGGCTGCTGCACACCAATCACTTCCTCGACGCCGGACTCGGCGCCGGGGACGTCCACTCCCCCGAGTCATCGACGGCGGAACGCTTCGCGCACCTGCGCGCGGTCCGCTCCACACTGCCCGGGCTCGCCCCCGCCGAGCGCGCGAAGGCGCTGTGCGGCGGCCCCGGGCCGGACGCCGTCATCTGCATGCGGCCGGACGAAGGCAAGCCCCTCCACGAGCAGTGGGGCACCTTGCTCACCGTCGGCCTCGATGTCGCCGACTGCGCCCTCGATTACGTGGCCGGTACGCCGGACGAAGCCGCCCAGCTCGGCCTCACCCGTTTCTGACCCCCTGGGCCTCCCCACCCCAGGCGTTCCTTCCCCATCCGCTCCGCCCCACCCCGTCCCCTGGAAGGACCTGCCATGACGGACACCGTCCGGCCCGGCCTGAAGGCACAGGTGGCCACCGCCACGCGCACCTTCTTCATCTCCGGCTTCGGAACCGCCCTGGAGTTCTACGACTTCATCATCTACGGCCTCGCCGCCGCCATCGTCTTCCCGAGCGTTTTCTTCCCCGGCTTCGACCACACGGTGGGCACCCTCGTGGCGTTCGCCGCGTTCGGCAGCGGCTTCGTCGCCCGTCCCCTCGGCGGCATCGTGATCGGCCACTTCGGCGACCGTATCGGCCGTAAGTCCATGCTGATCCTCACTCTCGTGATCATGGGGAGCAGCACCTTCCTCATCGGCTGTCTGCCCGGCTACCGGAGTGTGGGCGTCGCCGCGCCGGTGATGGTCGTGGCGCTCCGCCTCATCCAGGGCTTCGCGGCCGGCGGTGAATGGGGCGGCGCGTCCCTCTATGGCATCGAGAACGCTCCGGAGGACCGCCGCGGCCTGTGGGGCAGTTTCACGAGCGCCGGAATCGGCATCGGCAGCCTCTTCGGAACCGGCGTCTTCGCCCTGATCACCCTGCTGCCGCAGGAGGATCTGAAGGCGTGGGCCTGGCGAGTGCCGTTCTGGCTGGGCGGTCTGCTCGTTCTGATCGGTGTCGTGGCACGCAGCCGTATGCCCCAGGAGGAACGCCGCGCCGAGCACGCTCCCCGGGTGCCGATCCTCGACTCCATCAGGCGCCACCCGCGCCAGATGCTCCTGGCCATCGGCGTCGCCTTCGGCTACAACACCCTGGCCTACATCGGCTCCATCTTCACCGTGACGTACGCCGAGGAACTCGGCTACGACTACACGGAGTCGCTCCTGCTCCAGGTGGCCGGCTCGATCGCGTTCACGGTGGCCGTCCCGCTCATGGCCAGGCTCTCCGACCGCGTCGGCCGCAAGCCGGTCGTCATCCTCGGCACCCTCGCGTACGGGGCGTTCTTCTTCGCCTACTTCCCCATGGTGAACGGTCACGTCCTGGCGCTGGCGACCGTCGCCTACGTCCTGGTGAACGTGCTGATGGCCGCTCCCCAGGGCTGCATCCCCGCCTTCCTCGGCGAGCAGTTCCCCGGCGGCACCCGCTACTCGTCGATCTCCGCCACGTACCAGACCGGTGCGGCGCTCGGCGGCGGCACGGCAGCCACCGCCGCGACGGCCCTGCTCCTGGCCTTCGACGGCGACCCGATCGGTGTCGGCCTCTACTCCGGCGCGGCCGCGGTCGTCCTGGCCCTGTGCGCCTGGGGCCTGCGGGAGACCTTCAAGGTCCCGACGGCAGAGCTCGGTTCGGCGACGACGGCGGACCGCAGCGCGAAGGCGGTCGTCGACACGATGACCGGCTGAGGCGGTTCGGCGACGGTCTCGCCACCTGGCCCGAGCGCGTGCCACGCACTCGGGCCAGGCCGCTTCCACCGGCCTGAGCCGACGCTCTGGCGTGCCACCACGGCTCACGCACGAACAGGCTCTCGTCGCTCGTGCAGCCCGGCAGGGGCGGACGGTCAGCTCGGGAACATCCCGGCCGTCGCGTTGATCCACGTACCCGTGACCGAGGGGGCGGCGTCGGACGCGAGGAAGGTCGCGAGCGCGGCGATGTCCGCGATGCGCGGCGAACGCTTCGTCATGCGCAGGCTGTCGAGGTGCGCGAGGACCCCTTGCAATGCCGCCTCGTCCATGGCCGGTGCGCCGGCCCCGGCCAGCTTCTCCGGTGTCAGCGTGTCCGCAACGCCGGCGGTCCAGATGCCAAGGGCACGCACCCCGGACGGGCCCAGCTCCTGCGCGAGCTGGCGGATCAGCGCGTCCGTCGCGCCGTCCGCGGCGCCGGTGCCACCCAGCATCGGGGTGCCGTGCCGGGAACCGCTGTCGAGGGAGAGGATCACTCCCCCGCCCTGGGCGACCATGCGCCGGGCGGCTGCTCGCGCGGTGATGAACTGGCAGGCGATGCCCTGTACGACCGGCCGCGTGTAGTCGTCGACGGACATCTCCGTGAGGGGGATGCCCTGCAGATCGCCTCGCGGCACGAGGTTGAAGGAGATGTCGATCCGGCCGGCCCGCTCGACCACCGCGTCCGCGTGCGCCTCCACGGCCGCTTCGTCCAGGGCGTCGACGACGTCGTACTCCGCACCCACCTCGGCCGAGACCTTCCGCAGGGTGTCCTCCGTGCGTCCCGCCAGGACGACCCGCGCGCCGGCGTCCGTGTACGCCCGTGCCACGCCCGCTCCCAGGGAGCCGGCTCCGCCGTAGATGACCGCGACCTTGTCCTTCAGCACGTCCGTGAGCGTGGGCATGGGGCGTCGTCCTTTCCTCGGCCGGACGCCGCGTGCGTCCGCTGCTTCACAGGACTCATCGTCCGCCGAATCTCATCGGCGCACCGGCAGATTGTGGATCGGAGCGGCACCCCATGGGGTGAAGCTTGCGGGCTCACCCGCTCGCCGCCGAGGACATGTGGGAGGGGTATGGCCGTACCTCCCGCCACCGGAACGAGGTCGTCACATGCTCCGCAACAGGATCCTGTCCGTCACCGCCGCCTCCCTGCTTGTCTCGCTCGGTGGGGCGGCCCCAGCGGTCTCCGAACCGCCCGCCGCCACGATCACCGTCACGTCCCCGGCCGCCGACTCCGTGCACCCCGTGAACAGCAGTCTCTTCGTCGGCTGGCGCAACGACACCGGGCAGGAGGTCGACGTCTGGCTGGCGCAGGACGACGGTTCGGGCGGGACACGGCGCCTGTTCAAACTGGCCTCGAAGGCGAGCAGCAAGCCGACGAGTGAACTGGTCACGGCGGTGCCCCCGGCGCCGGACGGCACCGGTTACACCGTCGAGGTCACGGCCCGGGACACCGGTGTACGCGGCTACAGCGCCCCCTTCGCGGTAGGCCCTGTTCCGGCCGCCGGCCCGGTCGTCGGCACCAGCACAGACTCCGGCTCCGGCTCCGGCTCCGGCTCCGCAGGGGCGCAGGGGCCGTCACCCAGCTGGTTTCAGACGCAGGACGGGCACAGTCCCCGGTAGGTCACCTCGGCCTTGGACACGTCGAAGCCGAACCGCTCCTGCGCCGGGAGGCCGGAGAGCGGGTCGCCGGTCGGGTGGACGTCGCGGATGATGCCGCAGCCGGAGCACACCAGGTGCTGGTGCGGCCGGTGCGCGTTCGGGTCGTAGCGTTTCGCGCGGCCGTCCGTGGAGACCTCCATGACCTCGCCCAGTGCGACCAGCTCGCCCAGCGCGTTGTACACGGTCGCTCTGGAGATCTCGGGCAGCCGCTGCACCGCGCGGGCGTGCACCTCGTCGGCCGTGAGATGCACGTGATCACCGTCGAGAACCTCCGCCACGACGCGCCGCTGAGAGGTCATCCGCCAGCCACGCCCCCGCAGTCGCTCAAGCAGGCCACTCATATCGGTTCACCTTTTCAGGTTCGGTGGGACACCCGAGGTTGACCGGCGCACTCCCGGTCCCATGGGAAATGCGTTTGGTGCACTTCTTGACTTGGATTCTGTCCATCGTAGGATCGGTTATGGCGATAGCCAAGGGACAGGAAGACTCCAGTGCGGCAGGAGACAGAAGTTGATCACCTCCGAGGGGCGCGCGATGGTGCGTCGGTCGTTGCTCTCCTCGTGCCGCCTGAGGCCCTCCCCGCACCCGACGCGGCCGGATTCGTGCCGCTTCGCCTCACTCTGAGCCGTAGTGTCGACCCGTCCCGGAAGACCACGGCCTCCCGATCGACACGATCCGCCCGATCGAGACGATCACCCCGATCCCCACGATCGTCCGGATCGGCGAGGCTGAGGCCGTCCAAGGGGCCCGCGCCCCACCCGTTCCACCGCCGTAGTTCCTGAGCAGTGTGATCCGCCCCGTCCGGAAGGATTCCCCATGTCTGAGAACCAAGATGCGATCGTCACAGACGCGAAAACACAGGACGGAGGAGGCTGCCCGGTCGTACACGGCAGCGCCCCGCACCCGACGCAGGGCAACGGCGCGAACAGCCAGTGGTGGCCGCAACGGCTCAACCTGAAGATCCTTGCCAAGAACCCCGCCGTGGCCAACCCGCTCGGCGAGGAGTTCGACTACGCCGCGGCGTTCAAGACCCTCGACCTCGCCGAGGTCAAGCAGGACATCACGGAGGTGCTCACCACCTCGAAGGACTGGTGGCCCGCCGACTTCGGCCACTACGGCCCGTTCATGATCCGCATGGCGTGGCACAGCGCCGGCACCTACCGGATCAGCGACGGCCGCGGTGGCGCCGACACCGGGCAGCAGCGCTTCGCCCCGCTCAACAGCTGGCCGGACAACGGGAACCTCGACAAGGCCCGCCGTCTGCTGTGGCCCGTCAAGAAGAAGTACGGCAAGAACCTGTCGTGGGCCGACCTCATGGTCCTCACGGGCAACGTCGCCCTGGAGACGATGGGCTTCGACACCTTCGGGTTCGGCGGCGGACGTGTCGACGCGTGGGAGCCCGACGACGACGTCTACTGGGGTCCCGAGAAGACCTGGCTCGGCGACGAGCGCTACACGGGTGACCGTGAGCTGGAGAACCCGCTCGCCGCGGTCCAGATGGGCCTCATCTACGTCAACCCGGAAGGCCCCAACGGCAACCCGGACCCGCTCGCCGCGGCCCGTGACATCCGCGAGACGTTCCGCCGGATGGCGATGAACGACGAGGAGACGGTCGCCCTGATCGCCGGCGGCCACACCTTCGGCAAGACCCACGGCGCGGGCCCCGCGGAGGACGTCAGCGAGGCCCCCGAGGCCGCCCCGATCGAGGAGATGGGCCTCGGCTGGAAGAACGCGTACGGCACCGGCAAGGGTGGCGACGCGATCACCAGTGGCCTCGAGGGGATCTGGACGAACACCCCGACCACGTGGGACAACACCTTCTTCGACATCCTCTTCGGCTACGAGTGGGAGCTCTTCCAGAGCCCCGCCGGCGCGCACCAGTGGCGGCCGAAGGAGGGCGCGGGTGCGGGGTCCGTACCCGACGCCCACGACGCGTCGAAGAGCCACGCCCCCACGATGCTCACGACGGACCTCTCGCTCCGGTTCGACCCGACCTACGAGCCGATCTCGCGCCGCTTCCACGAGAACCCGGCCGAGTTCGCGGACGCCTTCGCCCGCGCGTGGTTCAAGCTGACCCACCGCGACATGGGCCCGGTCGTGCGCTACCTCGGCCCGGAGGTCCCGAGCGAGGAGCTGCTGTGGCAGGACCCGCTCCCCGCGGTGACGCACCCGCTCGTCGACGCCTCCGACGTCGCCGCGCTCAAGGGCCAGATCCTGGCCTCGGGCCTGACGGTGTCTCAGCTCGTGTCCACGGCATGGGCGTCGGCCTCGTCCTTCCGTAACAGCGACAAGCGCGGCGGCGCGAACGGCGCGCGCATCCGCCTCCAGCCGCAGAGCAGCTGGGAGGTCAACCAGCCCGACGAGCTGGCGGCCGTGCTGCGCAAGCTGGAGGGGGTCCAGCAGACCTTCAACAGCGCCCAGTCCGGTGGCAAGCAGATCTCGCTCGCCGACGTGATCGTGCTCGCCGGTGCCGCCGGCGTCGAGAAGGCCGCGAAGGACGCGGGCTTCGACATCCAGGTGCCGTTCGCTCCGGGACGTGCCGACGCCACGCAGGAGCAGACGGACGTGGAGTCGTTCTCCGCGCTCGAGCCGTCCGCGGACGGGTTCCGCAACTACCTCGGCAAGGGCAACCGCCTGCCGGCCGAGTACCTGCTCGTCGACAAGGCGAACCTGCTCGACCTGAGCGCCCCCGAGCTGACGGTCCTCATCGGCGGCCTGCGCGTCCTCGGCGCGAACTACGGGAAGTCGGCGCACGGCGTCCTCACCACGACCCCCGGGTCGCTGACCAACGACTTCTTCGTGAACCTGCTCGACCTGGACACGACGTGGAGCTCGACGGCCGGCGACGCGGACACCTTCGAGGGCCGCGACGCCTCGGGCAAGGTCATCTGGACCGGCACCCGTGCCGACCTCGTCTTCGGCTCGAACTCCGAGCTGCGCGCGGTCGCGGAGGTCTACGCGAGCGATGACGCGAAGGAGAAGTTCGTGAAGGACTTCGTCTCCGCGTGGGACAAGGTCATGAACCTGGACCGGTTCGACCTCTCCTGATCACGCATGATCCCGAAGTCCAGGTCGGCCCGCACCGGGCCGGCCTGGACTTCCGCGTTTCCGCGTCAATTCTCCGGCTGGTCCGGCGCCGGGCACGCCGTCCCGGAGGTCACCACCAGTACGCCGGGTACTTGGGCGCCCCGCGCCGTACGCGAGAAGCCGCGAACCCGGTCAGGGCGAGCAGCACGGTGGAGCCGAACAGCAGCGGCACGAAGCGCCCGGGAGCCGGCGTCTGGAGCACCACGATCACGGCAGTGGCGCAGGCCGCCGAGTGCGGGGTACGGGCGAGCATCGTCGCGGCGAGGGTGATGCCGCCCGCCAGTGCCGCCGTCCACGGGCTGCTGTGCGTCAGCGCGAGGACCGCGTAACCGGACCCTGCGCCGAGCAGATGCCCCAGGACGAGGCTCCGGGGCTGGGCCAGGGGCAGGGTGGGCGCGCTGTGCACGAGGGCTGCGCTCGCGGCCAGCGGCGGTATCAGGACCGGCTCATGGATCATCGCCCCGATCGCCACGAGGCCGAGCAGTACCGCGGTGACCGCGCTGATGCTGTGGAAGGCCGCCGCCGCGGTGGGGCGGGCCGGTGCCCGTCCGGCCCGGCGCGGCCGACGGGGCGAATCGGGGGCAGGAGTGGGCTGCGGCTGCGGGCGCAGCAGGGAATCAGTGCTCACGGTGACGTTTTCTGGGGCAGGCGGCTCTCGGCCGGCAGGACGACGGGAGAAGGAACGGTCGTAGCTGCGCGGAGCACACCTCTGTGATCAACAGTGGTTCTGACCTTGCGTCTGCCCTGGTGGGGCGGGCGCAGTCCACGAGGGATTTTACCTGCCACGCCGAGGGCGGCGGGCGTGGGGTGGCCCATCACCTGGCATGTCTGTCCGGGGCGCCGGGCGTCACCCCGCGCAGAGCACACCGCCTCGGAGCCTCGGCAGCCCTGCCTCATCCTGAACAGACGCTGACCGAAAGCTTGTTGAACGGGCTCAGGGCGCGCGGGAGCATTCGGTTCATGGACGAACCCGGCGCCTGCTACGAGATCCGCTACACGTGGACCGCCCCGGCCTGGCTGGCTCTGGCGCTCGCCGTGCTCATCGGCGTGGGATTCGTCCCTGGCGCCGAACCTCCGGGGAACGATCACATCGAGCTGATCTTCACGCCCTACGTGGCCCTGGTCCTGCCGGCCGCCGCCCTACGGCGGACCGCTGTACACATCGGCCCCCGCGGCATCACTCTGGGCGGCCTGCTGATCTTCCGCAGGCCGGAGTTTCTTCCCTGGCCGGAGATCGTGTCCGTCACGTTCTGGGACGGCATGCGGGGGCCGGGACGGTTTCGGCACGCCGAACTCGACGTGCGTCACCGCAGGGGGCCCGCCCCACCACCGCAACCGGCCACGTCCCCGGCTCTGCGCGAGTTGGACGCGTATCTGTCGACACAGGTGGATCCCGCCTTCGTCGAGTCCTTCAGAGGAACCAAGGGGTCCACGCGTTCCATGGCGCTGTGCAAGGTGGACACCGGGCGCCTCGAACGAGCCGTACGGGCCTTCGCTCCCCAGGTCCACGTCTTCGGCGACGTCGGCCGACCATGACGGTACGACCGAGGATCCGACTGAACGCAAGCGTCGGACATGGGAGTTGAGTGACCATGAAGAC
This sequence comes from Streptomyces sp. NBC_00569, assembly GCF_036345255.1. NCBI lineage: Bacteria > Bacillati > Actinomycetota > Actinomycetes > Kitasatosporales > Streptomycetaceae > Streptomyces > Streptomyces sp. NBC_00569. The sequence continues at coordinate 809,626 of NZ_CP107783.1, forward strand.
GCATGCGGAGGCGGGCTCGGCATCAGTCGACACCTACGGGAGGGCGAGGCAGCCATGGCCGAACATGAGGGGCCGCAGCCGCCGTACTCTCCGGCACCGGTCGCATCCCGCCTCGGCTCCGGCTGCTTCCCCTGGACGGGTCTCGCGGTTCTGATCGCCCTCGTCTCCGGGCTGCTCCTGTTCCTCGGCCGCGGCGGCGAACCCGGGAGCGGCCACCCTGGCAACGGCCAAACCGGGAACGGTACCCAGAAGACCTACATCGACGAGATCAAGACGGCACGGCAGCAGCTCTTCACAGGTGAACTCGCCCGCACCAGTACGAAGTCGCTGCATCTCGTGGCCGGCGGCGATCCGCTCCGTTACCGGGCCACGATCCAGGGCAGTTGGCGCTCGGGCGGATCCAGTGAGACACACTCCCGGACCGTTGCCGGCGCCGATATCGGCGTGAGGCTGCACTGCTCGGGTGCCCAAGTGCGGTGCACGCCACTGTCGTCGGAACGTCAGACCGTCATCTCCAAGAAGGACACGGCGACATGGCTGTGGGACGTGAGCGCCGAGAAGGCTGGGACGGTAACCCTGTCCGTGACGGTGACCGCCTATTACGAGGACGGCGACACCGTGCTCCTCGAGGAACCGCCCGCGACCACTCACGTCGAGGTGGCGGCCCCGCCCGACGGCAGCTTCGCCTGGGTCGAGCAGGCGTGGCGGTGGGTTTCCGGCGCGATCACAAGCCTGGGCGGGCTCGCCATGTCCCTGACCGCCGTCATCGCCCTGGCGGTGATGTTGGCCCGCCGAACACCCACGCCGACCGACCCGGAACCCGGCAACCCCGAACCCGGCAACGACGACACCGACGCGGACACCAACTCGCCCTCCTGAGCCACGCACAGCGGCCCTGAGCGCCGCGACACTATGTGAGGCCAAGGTCACAGTTTCGCCGGGAGTGGTCGACTTCTCGCCCAACTTCCCAGGTCAGAGCTGCCTGCGGAGTAAGTCCCCACCTCCGCCGCGTGGCGCAGGGACGCCGATTGTCACATCGACCCTCTAGGCTTCTTCACATGTCCACCACTCCGATCCCTGGTTCCGTGCGGTCCGCCGACGATCTGAACGAAGAGATTCGCTGCCTGATGCTGTGCAGCGGTGGCCGGTTGAGCGCGGAGCAGCGCCGGGAGTACGAAGTTCTCGTCATCGAGTGGTCCGCGGCGATACGTGGCGAGGTTGTGAAGGCCGCGTAAGCCCCGGACCTGTCCCCGCCGGTCACGCAGCCGTGGCGTCACTCGGACGGCTGCGGGGTCAGGCGGTGCAGCCCCTTCCGGTCGTAGTACCTGGTCATCGCGAACCCGAAGGCCAGCGAGATGACGGCGCCGACCGCGATCATGACCCAGGCGCGCAGGAGACCGGCATCGGCTCGCGCGTCGAAGAAGAGGATGGAACGGACTCCGCCGCTGAGCTGCCGCATCGGTTCGAAAATGCCGAGGAAACGGTAGAAACCGGGGACCGCCTCCAGCGGAATGGTCGCTCCGGACGACGGCAGGCCGAGGACGATGAAGACGAACATGGACACGAGCTGCCCGATCCCGCCGAAGGCCGCGTTGATGGCCTGGACGCCCATGCCGACCGCCAGCGTGGCGCAGTAGGAGAAGACCCACAGCAGTGGCAGGTGGGAGGCGTCCATGCCGAGGATCCCGACGGTGGCCAGCATGATCAATGTGGTGGTGAGCAGGGTGATGCCGACGGTCATGACCATCTTCAGCAGCAGCGTCTGCGTGCGGTTGATCGGCACGGTGGGGCGGCGGGCGTGCCAGGGGCCGATCTCACTGTCGGCGTAGCCGAGAGCGGTGTCGACGCCCATGCTGGTGAGGTTGGCGCCCAGGAACCCGGTCAGGACGAGCAGCAGGGTGTAGTAGAAGGCGCTCAGGCCCAGGCCGCTGTGGTCTCCGATGGGGTGCCCCACCTGCGTGGTGACGGCGATCGGATCGGCGAGCAACAGGCGTGCGGTGGGGGTGACTTGCCGGTCGGCGTCGGCCGCCGTCAGCTGCTTCCCGATGGTCCGGGAGGTCTGTTCGGCCGCCGTCGTGCTGATCCTGCCGGCCAGGGAGGAGCCGAGGCTGCCCATGCCGGGGTTGGTCAGTACGGTCAGCGTCGGTCGTTGCGTGGCCTTGCTGGTGGTGAGCGCGGCAATGGTGTCGGTGAAGTCCGGGGGGATGACCAGGGCGCCGTAGACCTTGCCTGATTCGAGCTCGTCCTGGGCCTGACCGCGGGTGAGCGGATGCCAGTCGACCTTGCCGCCGGAGGTGTCGGCGAGGGCGGCCCGTGCGACCTGCGTCCCCAGGTTCTGGCTCTGCCCGGGCAGAGGTTTGCCCCGGTCCGAGTTGACGAGCGCGATCGGCAGGTTCCGCAAGTCCCGGTTCGGGTTCACGATGCCGCCCATGTAGAGCAGGGACAGCAGCAGTGCGAGCATCCCGGTCAGAATCGTGGGCACCAGCCACAGCTTCGGGCGACGCACGAGCGCGGAGGCGCGCGCCTTTTCCGCGGCGTGGCGGGGTGCGCTGTCGTCGTCCATGGTGCTCCTTGGTTCGCGGCGCCGGGCCGGGTGATCGCACCGAGGTCGACAGCCGGAAAGGCCCGACTGGGGTGCAGTTGTCACCTTCTCTGCCACGACGGCCGTCCGCGACCACCAACACGGCCGAGGGCTGCGGCCGAGGGCAGATCTCCGCGCCGGCTCGGCCGAGGGCACACCCTGCAGACACAGCAAGGCCCGGATCCAGAAGGATCCGGGCCTTGTCCATCAGTAGCGGGGACAGGATTTGAACCTGCGACCTCTGGGTTATGAGCCCAGCGAGCTACCGAGCTGCTCCACCCCGCGTCGGTAGACACCACCGTACGCCATCGCAGCCGGTCCCCATGACCGTGTGCCCGCCGATCGCTAGCGGACGAGGCACGGGCGCTTGCTGTCGAACTGCCAGTCCGGGACGAGATACCGCATCCCGACGGCGTCGTCGCGTGCCCCCAGGGCCTTCGTCTTGTAGAGGTCGTGGGCCGCGAGCAGTCGGTCCATGTCGAGCTGGACGCCCAGGCCCGGGGCGTCGGGCACGGCGATCTCACCGTCGACGATCCGGGGCGGGGCGGTGGTGAGGCGCTCCAGGCCCTCCTGCCAGATCCAGTGCGTGTCGAGGGCGTTGTACTCGCCGGGGGCGGCGGCTCCGCAGTGGGTCACCATCGCGAGGGAGATGTCGAAGTGGTTGTTGGAGTGGCAGCCCCAGGTCAGGCCCATCGCGTTGCAGAGCTGGGCCACGCGGACCGAGCCCTGCATGGTCCAGAAGTGCGGGTCGGCCAGGGGGATGGAGACCGACTGGAGCGCCAGGGCGTGGGTGAGCTGGCGCCAGTCCGTGGCGATCATGTTGGTCGCGGTGGGCAGGCCCGTGGCGCGGCGGAACTCGGCGAGGATCTCCCGGCCGGAGTAGCCCCCTTCGGCACCACAGGGGTCCTCGGCGTAGGCGAGGGTGCCGGACAGGGGCGTGCACAGCTCGATCGCCTCGCGCAGCGACCACGCGCCGTTGGGGTCGAGGGTGATCCTGGCCTCGGGGAAGCGGTCCTTCAGCGCCTGGACGGCCCTGACCTCCTCGGTGCCTGCCAGGACTCCGCCCTTGAGCTTGAAGTCGCGGAATCCGTACCGGTCGTAAGCGGCCTCGGCCTGGCGGACGATCGCGTCGGGTGTCAGGGCCTCTTCGTGCCGGACGCGGTGCCAGTCGACGGCCGAGTCGGGTTCGCGGACGTATTCCAGGTCGGTGCGGTCGGGGTCACCGACGTAGAAGAGGTAGCCCAACACCCTTACGGAGTCGCGCTGTTGGCCGTCGCCGAGGAGCGCCGCGACGGGGACGTCGAGGTGCTGGCCCAGAAGGTCGAGCATCGCCGACTCGACGGCGGTGACGGCGTGGACGGTGGTGCGCAGGTCGAAGGTCTGGGCGCCTCGTCCGCCCGCGTCGCGGTCGGCGAACCTGGCTCCGATCTCGCGCAGGACGCGCTTGTAGTCGCCCACCTTCGCGCCGACCACGAGGGACTCGGCGTCGCGCAGGGTCTGGGTGATCTTCTCGCCGCCCGGCACCTCGCCCAGGCCCGTGCGGCCTTCCGAGTCCTGGAGGACGACGATGTTGCGGGTGAAGTAGGGGCCGTGCGCGCCGGAGAGATTCAGTTCCATGCAGTCCCGGCCGGCGACCGGATAGACGGCGAACGCGGTGACGGTCGTCTGCTTGCTCAAGGTCATTGCGGTTCCTGTGGTCGGAAGGTGTGCGGATCGATGTGTGTCACAGGCTCAGGAAGTCCAACGCCCATTCCATGGCAAGTACGCCGCCCAGGCCCAGCACCGCGAGCACGGTCGTGTACGTGGTCCTGACCTTGATCGCGTCGATGACCGAGAGGTTGAAGTACTCCTTGAAGAGCCAGAATCCGGGGTCGTTCACATGGGAGAACGCGATCGACCCGCAGGAGACGGCGAGAACCATGATCTCGGGGTGGATGCCGCTGCCCGCCAGGAGCGGAAGCACCACGCCGGACGCCGTGACGACGGCGACCGTCGCCGAGCCGAGGGCCACGCGCAGGATGACCGCGATGAGCCAGGCCAGGATGAGGGGCGAGATGGCCCAGCTGTCCGTGACGTCCTTGATGTAGTCGGAGATCCCGCCCTCGACGAGGACGTTCTTGAAGGCGCCGCCGGCGCCGATGACCAGGAGGATCATCGCCATCGCCTGGGCCGCCGAGGCGCAGGAGGCGCTGACCTCCGTAAGGCTGCGGCCGATGCGCGGCCCGAACGCCCAGATCGCCAGGAGCAGCGTCAGCATGAGTGCGATCGGGGCCGAGCCGATGAACGCGACCGCGTGCAGGAACGGGCTCTCGCCGGACGTGACCATGTCGATCACCGCGGCACCCGCGATCAGGACCACCGGGAAGAGGGCCACTAGCAGCGACCAGCCCATGCCGGGCATCTCTTCGTCGGTGAACTCGCGGTCGCTGACCAGTCCCTTGGGGATGGACGGGTTCATCGCCTTCACGAACGGCAGGCGCGGCCACGCGAGGGCGATGAGCGCTCCGGCCGGCACGGCGATGAAGAGGCCGTAGAACAGGGTGTGTCCGACGGAGGCGTGGAAGGTCGCGGCGACGGCGGTGGGGCCGGGGTGCGGCGGGAGGAAGCTGTGCATGGTGGACAGGGCGATGGACATCGGCAGCCCGACCCACAGCAGCTTCGCGCCGGTGACCCGCACCAGGGTGAACGCGATGGGCACGATGATGATGAAGGCGACTTCGTAGAACATGGTGACGCCGATGAGCATGGACGTGACCACCATGGCCACCTGCACCCAGCGCGGCCCGAAGGCGTCGAGGAGCCGGTTGGCTATTCGTTGCGCCGCTCCGGAGTCCCCCATGACGCGGCCGACCATGGCGCCGAGGCCGATGGTCAGCATCGTGTCGCCGATCTGGCCGCCGATGCCCTCCGAGAGGACGTCGGGGATCGTCGCCGCCGGAATGCCCTGCACCAGGGCGACGCCGACCGCCACGAGGAGGAGGGCGGCGAACCCGTTCATTCTCAGCCTGGTCATGAGGAAGAGCAGAATCAGAACGCTGATTCCCACTACGACGAGAGGCAAGTCAGTTCCCCTTTGAACTGTGGATCGAACTGTGGATCGCGGGTCGGGCTGGTACGAAGCTGAGCGCGGCGAAGCAGTGGGGCTTCGACTGCGCGTGTCCGGCGGTCAGTTGACGCGCCGCACGGCTCCGACCAGGTTCAGTCCGGCGTCCAGCACCTTCTCGAGATCCGCGAGGTCGGCGGGCGACGGGTCGGTGAGCGGGGCGCGCACGGGGCCGACCGGGAGGCCGCGCAGCCGGGCCGCGGCCTTGACGAGGGAGACGGCGTAGCCCGGGACACGGTCGCGCAGCTCCACCAAGGGAACGTAGAAGTCGCGCAGGAGCTTGTTCGTCGCCTCGTCGTCGCCCGCCCGCAGCGCGGTGAAGAAGGCCTTCGCGATTTCGGGCGCGAACGCGTGGACCGCGGAGGAGTAGGCGGGCACGCCGACGGTGGCGTAGGCGCGGGCCTGCATCTCGGCGGTCGCGGCGCCGTTGAAGAAGAGGAAGCCGTCGGGTGCGGCGAGTGTCAGGCGCTGGAGCCGGTCCAGGTCGCTGTGCCCGTCCTTCAGGCCGACGACGGTGGGGATCCCGGCGATCCGGCGCAGGGTGTCCGCGCTGAAGGTGACCTGGTCGCGCTGGTACGCGATCAGCGGCAGCCGGGTGCCCGCGGCGATCCGGCGCAGCTGCTCCACCAGCCCGTCCTGCGGAGCGCCGACCAGGTAGTGCGGCAGCACGAGCAGCGCGTCGGCGCCCTCCTCCTGCGCGATCCGGGCGAACCGCAGCGCCTGCGACCAGCCGTAGCCGATGCCGGCGACCACCGGCAGCCGCCCGTCGGCGACCTCGACCGTCACCCTGACGACCGCCCGGTACTCCTCCTCGTCCAGCGAGAAGAACTCCCCCGTTCCGCAGGCGGGGAAGACCATGCCCGGCGCGTTGGCCAACTGGGCGGTCAGGTAGGTCCGGTAGGCGTCCAGGTCGAGGCTGCCGTCGTCCCGGAGGCTCGTGAGCGGGAAGGACAGCACCCCCTTCGCCATCCCGTCACGCAGCTTCTGCGCGACATCCTCGGGTTGCGTGCCGACCTCGTTCATAGATCTGATCCCCATATGCAGATGGCGTCCATGTATGAGAATGGAGGCTAAGTCGGTGAACTGGTCGGGTCAATGGGTGAAGCCCCGCGGATTTACGATGACCGGCACCGAGAGGCAGGGGGAACGCGCGTGACTACAGGGGTCCGTGGGGTGAAGTCGGCGCTGCGCACGGTCGCGCTGCTGGAACTGCTCGCGGCGAGGGGCGACCGGCCGGCGCGCCTGGACGAACTCGCCGAGGAGCTCGACGTGCCGCGCAGCAGCATGTACCAACTGCTGCGGACCCTCGTCGAGTGCGGCTGGGTGCGTACGGACACCACCGGTTCGCTGTACGGCATCGGGATCCGCACCCTTCTCACGGGCACGAGCTACCTCGACAACGACCCACGTGTGCGTGCCGTGCGCCCGTATCTCGACGAGGCGTCGGACGCGCTCGGCGAGACGATCCACCTGGCGCGGCTCGACGGTCCGCACGTCGTCTATCTCGCGACCCGCGAGTCCCACGAGTACCTGCGCACCATCAGCCGCGTGGGCCGCCGGGTCCCCGCACACGCCGGCGCCCTCGGAAAAGCGTTGCTCGCCGAGCGTGCGGACAGCGAGCTACCGCTCGCCACCGCCCCGTTGGCCGCTCTGACGGAGAACACCCACACCGACCGCGACGCGTTGCTCGCCGACCTCGCAGGCATCCGCGAACGGGGCTACGCCATCGACCTCGAGGAGACGGTGACCGGCATCGCGGGCTTCGGCTTCGCCCTGCGGTACGACGCTCCGGCGGTCGATGCCATCAGCTGCTCGGTTCCGGTCGCCCGCCTCACCGGGGAGCGCCAGGAATGCGTCGTCGCCGTCATGCGGGACGTACAGACGAAGATCGAGGCGCTGCTGTCACCCCGCTCGGGGGCGCCCGACTGGCGGTGAGTGCGAGCGGGGGCTACTGGACCGGTCGCCCCTTGCCTTCGTCACAGGTGGCGGAGCAGGGCCTCCAGCGCCGGATTGTCGTTGTTCCTGCGCCACACCAGATTCAGCTCGACCGGCTTGGGATCCGTCAGGGACAGCGGCTTGTAGGTGATCCCGCCGAACCTCATCTGCGCCGCGGCCTCCGGGACCAGGGCGATGCCCCAGCCCGCGTTCACCATCGCCAGAATGCTGTGCACCTGGCTGAGGTACTGCGTGAAGACGGGTGTGACCTGGGCGGCACGGAAGATGCTGACGAGCAGCTCGTGGAAGTAGCGGGCCTCGACCGGCGAGTACATCAGGACCTCCTCCCCGTCGAAGTCCTCCACGCGCAGGTCGCCCTCGCGCGCGGCGAGCGGATGACCCGTGGGCAGGGCGGCGAGCAGCCCCTCCCTGACCGCGGACCGGGTCTCCAGGTCGGGCCCGGTGTTCGCGGGGCGGATCATCCCCAGGTCGAGGGAGCCTGCGGTGATGGCCTCCAGCTGGTCGCGGGTGACCAGTTCACGCAGCACCACCTCCACGCGGGGCATGGCCGAGCGGGCCACTTCGAGCAGCGTGCCGAGGGCCGAGTTCGCGCTGGCCGCCGTGAACCCGATGGCGATGGCTCCGGCCTCGCCGGCCGACACCTGCCGTACCGCGAGGGCCGCGTGCTCGGACTGGCGCAGGATGTGGCGTGCCTCGTTGAGGAACGTGCGGCCCGCCGGGGTGAGCCGGACGGAGCGGTTGGTGCGGTCGAGGAGCTGTACGCCGAGGTCGTGCTCGAGGAGCTGGATCTGCCGGCTCAGCGGGGGCTGGGTCATCCGGAGGCGCTCCGCGGCGCGGGTGAAGTGCAGTTCCTCGGCCACCGCCACGAAGCTCACGAGCTGTGCCAGCGTGAACAATGATTCTCTCCGGGTATCAGCGCATGCAAAATTGGTCTTGGACGTGGATCAATCGCCGACTCTAGCTTCAAGAGGAGTCAACGCCTCCGTCGGCCGCACGGCCGACAGCAGCCCGCGCCGACAGCAGCCCGCCCCCACCCGCCGACTCGGCCGGGCGCGCGCAGCATGCCGGCCGGTCGCATCCGCCTCACACCCCAGGGACACGAAGTGGTGACGAAGACCCACACGACCACCAACGCAGCGCACGTCGCAGGCGAGGCGACGCTCGACAGGATCTCCTGGATCAAGCTCTCCTCGGTCACCCTGCCGCTGGCCACGCCGATCAGCGACGCCAAGGTCCTCACCGGGCGTCAGAAGCCCATGACCGAAGTGGCGTTCCTCTTCGTGGAACTGGAGACCGAGCAGGGGCACGAGGGCATCGGCTTCAGCTACTCCAAGCGGGCCGGCGGCCCCGGCCAGTTCGCCCACGCCCGGGAGATCGCCGACAACCTGCTCGGCGAGGACCCCAGCGACATCGGCAAGATCTGGACGAAGCTGGCGTGGTCCGGCGCCTCGGTGGGCCGCAGCGGTCTGGCCACGCAGGCCATCGCCGCGTACGACGTGGCCCTGTGGGACCTCAAGGCCAGGCGCGCCGGCCTGCCACTGGCCAAACTCCTGGGCGCCCACCGCGACTCCGTACGCTGCTACAACACCTCCGGCGGCTTCCTGCACACCCCGACCGAGCAGGTGCTCGACAACGCATCCGCCTCCCTGGCCAGCGGCATCGGCGGCATCAAGATCAAGGTCGGCAACCCCGACCGCAAGCAGGATCTGCGCCGCCTGACCGCCGTCCGCGAGCACATCGGCGACGGCGCCCCGCTGATGGTCGACGCGAACCAGCAGTGGGACCGGCCGACCGCCCAGCGGATGGGCCGGGCCATGGAGGAATTCGACCTCGTCTGGATCGAGGAGCCGCTCGACGCCTACGACGCGCAGGGTCACGCCGCGCTCGCCGCGTCGCTCGACACCCCCATCGCCACCGGCGAGATGCTCGCCAGCGTCGCCGAGCACTACGAGCTGATCCGCCACAACGCGGCGGACATCATCCAGCCCGACGCGCCCCGCATCGGGGGCATCACGCAGTTCCTCAAGCTCGCCGCGCTCGCCGAGCACCACAACCTCCAGCTCGCACCGCACTTCGCGATGGAGATCCACCTCCACCTCGCGGCCGCCTACCCGATCGAGCCGTGGGTGGAGCACTTCGACTGGCTGGAGCCGCTGTTCAACGAGCGCCTCACCATCAGCGACGGCCGCATGCACGTCCCGTCCCGCCCCGGCCTCGGCATCACCCTCACCGACCAGGCCCGCGCCTGGACCCAGGCCACCCACGAGACCGGCAAGCGCCACTGACACCTCGTCACGCAACGCCCTCTCCCGTCCGCGCCACCCCATGGGGGGCGCGGACGAGCCATGTCCGCACCTTCCACGCGTCATACCGACCCGGTATCACCGGATGCGAAATCAGTGTTGGACCAGCATGAGTCGTTGCTCGTAACGTCGTCACCAGGGGCACTCGTCGCGCCTCACCCCGACTCCAGGAGCAGAACGCAGATGACGTCGTCCTACACACCGTCAGAACTCGGCCGGCGCATCGGAACCGGCCTCCTGTCCTTCCCCGTCACCCACTTCACGGCCGACGAACTCTCCTTCGACGAGAGCGCCTACCGCGACAACATCACGCGCCTGGCCGAGTACGAGGTGGGCGGCCTGTTCGCCGCGGGCGGCACCGGCGAGCTCTTCTCCCTGACGGGCTCCGAGGTCGAGCGCGTCGTCGCCGCAGCCGTGCGGAGCGCCCCCGAGGACACGCCCGTCCTGGCCCCGGCCGGCTACGGCACCCGCACGGCCGTCGAGTACGCGCAGGCCGCGGAACGCGCGGGCGCCGACGGCATCCTGCTCTTCCCGCCGTACCTCACCGAGGCCGGACAGGAGGGTCTGGCCGACCACGTGGAGGCCGTGTGCCGCTCCACATCGCTCGGCGTCATCGTCTACAGCCGCGCCAACGCCGTCTACACCGCGCCCACCCTCGCCCGGATGGCCGACCGCTGCCCCAACCTCATCGGCTACAAGGACGGCGTCGGCGACATCGACGCCATGACGCGGATCCACACCCGCCTCGGCGAGCGCCTCACCTACATCGGGGGCCTGCCCACCGCGGAGATGTTCGCCCTTCCGTACCTCGAACTCGGCGTCACCACCTACTCGTCGGCCATCTTCAACTTCCTGCCCGAGTTCGCCCTCGAGTTCTACGGCGCCGTCCGCGAGCGCAAGCACGACACCGTCATCAAGCTCCTCGACGACTTCGTCCTGCCGTACACCGAGATCCGCAACCGGCGGCCCGGCTACGCGGTGAGCATCGTGAAGGCCGGGATGACGGCGGTCGGCCACAGCGCGGGTCCGGTGCGCCCGCCTCTGACCGACCTGACGCAGGACGAACTGGCCGAGCTCACCACGCTGATCAACGGCCAACTCACACAGACGACCTGACGCCTCGTCGGGGCGTCGGGGCGTCGGGGCGTCGGGGCGTCGGGGCGTCGGGGCGTCGGGGCGTCGGCCAAGGGAGTAGCGGGCCGGCCGGCCGGTTCACAGCTTGAACACCACTCCGCGCCACGTCCACCCCGCGCCGAGGACCGCGTCCTGCAACGGGACCTTCATCTCGGCGGGGTCGAAGCGGAACACCTCCGTCTTGCGCAGACGGCCGTCCGGCCCCCGCTGGGCCTCCCACTGCCGGCTCACCACGGTCACCTGCCCCCGGGAGTACTCACGCGACCGGGCCGGCCTGGGCGTGTCCCCGGCCCACGTGACCTCCCACTGCTCGTCGAGTGCGCGCACCTCGTGGCTCTCCGCGTCCAGGCGCATCCTCGTCCGCAGCGTCCGGCTCAGCCGACTCCGGGAGAAGAAGGTGCGCCAGGCCGGCTCCAGGGCCCGCCACTCGGCGACGAGGTCGGCACGCTCGGCAGAGGTGCCGTTGCTTACGGCGTACGGCACGTCGGGCCCGTTGATCGCGAGCAGCGCGGCCCGGACTTCTGCGGCCGGGCACGGTACGACACCGGCGTCGGGATGTCTGGTGCCGGTCAGTCTGTCGAAGGGACCCATCGGGTCAACCTAGGGAGACACCGGCCGACGGACAACGTCGCCGCCGGCCTGCGCCATGCCCCTCGCGCAGACCAACCAGTGTCCTCGCGCCTCATTTCCGCCGGCTCCGGGAGAACCACCGGCCGGCCTCCGTAGCGAGGCCCAGCGCAAGTACCGAGCCCAGCAACGAGGCCACCAGGGCCTGCGAGACGGCTGCCGCCTTCAGGCCCACCTCGAAAAAGCCGACAGCGGCCAGGCCGGGCAGCGCCGAGCCGACACTCAGCACCACGACGAGCCGAAGTGTCCCGTCAGGCACGGAACGCCCCTGCGCCGCCCAGACCTTCAGGCTCTCCCGGAACCAGAACAACGCCAGAGCCGCCGCTTCGAGGCCGGTGACCACCGCCGCCAGGACAAGATCGACCACCCAGCCCAACATGCCCCCATGCTTCCGCGCCGACCGGATCGCGGCCTGAGTACGGATACTCAGGAACCCCGCACTCAGGCGCGATTTTGCCGTCATTTTTGCATCCGACCGCACAACCATTTCATGAATACCATTCGCGCTACCGCGCACAAAAGAATTCGAAGAATGGTGGAACTGGCGGACCGCGAGTGCAGTCTTATCCCGTGACCAGAAGCCCGCAGCATTCACTGCGGCACCGAATGACGGGGAAGGTTTCACCGACCATGCACGCTCGCACCCGCACCGCTCTCTTCGCCTCCGCGGCCATCGCGGCCACGCTCTCCCTCACCGCGATCACCCCGGCCCTGGCCGGCACGTCCGCCCACACCACGGCGGTCGCGGCCGCCCCCGCTCCGTCCCAGGGCGACCCGCGCAGCACCACCGGCCGCGTCGCCGATTTCTACGGCGCGTACATCGACTCGATCTGGGACAACGAGGACCCGGCCGCCGGCGCCAACGCCAAGGCGCTGCGCGCCTTCTACCTGTCGGCGGCGGCGCAGAAGAAGGTTGCCGCGTTCGAGGCGAAGGAGCACGCCGACGGCATCCTGTTCGCGCAGAACGTGCCCGTGAAGTGGAAGGTCGACTACACGGGCTCCGGCGCCGGGCACGCGACCTCGCTGGTCACGCTGACCTGGAGCGACGGGACGAACGCCGAGGTCACCAAGATCAAGGTCCAGTCGGACCTCCAGACCCGCAAGATCACCGACCTGGCGGCCGTCAACTAGCCCGCACCACCCACCGACGGCCCGTATCGGAGAAGTCCGGTACGGGCCAGGCGCATATCCCTTTCACAGGGAAATCAATATGCATTGCTCTCGGTTGCAATCTCACGAACCGCGCCCAACTCTTCAGCACAGACAGATTTCGCGTACTCAAAATTCAGTCCGCTCCGAGGATCCCGGCAGATGCAAGCAATGCAGTAGTTCTCGGCTGCGCGCGAGCGGCCCGGGGTACTCCGGCCGAGTCAACCGGCGTGCGTCGTAGTGACGTTGTGGGAGCGAGTACTGCTGCCGTGGTCGCCGTAGGGGCCTGACCGACCTCGACTGCTCGTCAGACGACAAAGGGCAAGGAGAGTGACCACTCCCTTGCCCTCCTCAACATATAGCGCACGGGGGGCCTTGCGGCAAGGCCCCGGTACTGGAGCAGAATGGCCGGCCTAACGAGCTCGTGCACGGTAGGCGGGGAGGCGTCGAGCCTCGATGGTTGATCATGGTCAGGTGGTGGGGAACTCAACACGTGCGGTGATCATCAGCAATCGGCGGATCACGGGCCTGACTGAGGTAGTGATCGCTGAACTCGTTGAGGAGGTCGGCCCGTTGTGGCAGGAGCGTCACCAGGCCCGGCTCACCTCCCGGTCGCGGAAACGGGCCGTGGGCGCCGGCGCGAAGCACCGGCTGGTGTTCGTCGACCGGCTCCTGGCCACGCTCGTCCATCTTCGTCACGGGGTCACCCACGACGTGCTGGCCTGCTGGTTCGGCGTGGACCGCTCCACCATCACCCGGGCCATCGGTGAGGTACGGCCCCTGCTCGCTGAGAGAGGCTGCACCGTCAGCCCCGACGTGCGGCTGCGGTCTCTGGCCGACGTCGTCGACCACCTCGGCTCGAGCGGGTCGACCGGCATCATCGACGGCACCGAGATCCGGGTCCGTCGGCCCGCCGCCGGACGCAAGGACCGCGATACGTTCATCTCCGGCAAGAACAAGCAGAACGCCGTCAAGTCCATGGTGGTCACGGACGGCGAGGGGCGCGTGCTGTGGTGCAGCCCGGCACGGCCCGCGAGCTGCGCTGACATCACCCACGCCCGCCAGTTAGGGCTGGTCAAGCTCTTGGCCGACGGGCCTGCGATTGAGGTCCTCGCCGATGCCGGCTACCAGGGACTGGGCGCGCAGACCGGCGGCCGGGTGGTGACACCACCACACCGCAAGTTCAAGAAGAACGCCCCGGACTGGTACGAGGAGATACACGAGCGACAGCGCAAGGCACACTCCTCACGTCGTATCCGGGTCGAGCACGGCATCGCCCATCTGAAGAACTGGCGGGCCCTGGCCCGCCACCTCGGACGCCGCGAGCACATGAGCGACACCGTCCAGGCCGTCGCGGGCCTGCTGTCTCATCAGCAGACCGCGGACCTGACGTCGACACGGCAGAGGTGAACACCGAGTCCCGCCGCCATCCTCGACGCCTCCCCGCCTACCGTGCACGAGCTCGTAAGGGCTGTCCCGTAAATGATCTGCGAGTCGCTCGGGTGAGGTTGACCGAGTGGTCCGTGGGTCTACCCGGCGAGGGCGAGGTTGTGCATCCGGGCGATGCCGAGCATGGCGTGGTGGACGCCGTCGCCTTTGAGGCGGCAGTCGCGGAGGATCTTCCAGGTCTTCATGCGGGCGAAGACGTGCTCGACGCGGGCGCGGACCTGCTTGTGGGACTTGTTGTGGTTCTCTTTCCAGTCCGGGAGTTCGGTCTGGCCTCGCTGCCGGCGGTGAGGGATGACGAGTCCGGTGCCGGGGTAGCCGCCGTCGGCGATGGTGAGGGTCTTGCCGACGGCGGCCTTAGCGCCGGATTCTTCCCATGCCTTGCAGTCGTTGCGGTTCCCGGCGAGCGGCCGGCCGACCACGACGACCCGGCGGGTTTCGGCGTCGATGACGACCTGGTGGTTGGTGGAGTACCGGTAGTTCTTCGACCGCTCGGCGATGGTGTGATCCCGGGTGGGGACCAGAGTGCCGTCCACGATGAGCACGGCATCCTTGGCGAACCGCTTGCGCGACTGGAGCCCGAGCATCGGCCCCAGGTGGTCGATGATGCGGTCCGCTGCCGATTTCGAGATCCCGAACAGCGGAGCGAGCTGTCGCATGGTCAGGTTCGTTCGCCAGTACGCGGTGACCAGCAAGGTCCGGTCTTCCAACGGGAGGCTCCATGGGCGGCCCTTGCGGACCGAGTCCGCACCTGCGCGACGCAGTACCGTCACCAGCTTCCCGAAGGCGCGCGGGCTCAGCCCGGAGAACGGGGCTATCCAGGACGGCTCCGACGCCGTGATCACACCAGTCACATTAAGATCATCTCGTCCACGTGACCACTTCTTCAGAGAGCCACCGGGGGCTCTCGTCGGCCGTCCTCCTGAGCTGCGACACTCTGCACGTGATCTATCCCGCGACAGACCGGCTGTCCTCCGCCGAACGCGCCTTCATGATCAACGCCACCGAGATCGACATCCTCCCCGGCGTCTGGGGCGACCTCGACGAGCCGCTGGTCTCAGGGCCCGCCTCGGCTCTCGTCTCGATCCTCCTTCCCCTCGTCGACAGAGGATGGATCGAAGTGTGTCGGCTCGTGCCCTGGACAGCGCCGGATGGCTCTCTCGGGCAGCAGCCCGGTCTCCCCATCCCGAAGCAGGACCTTCCCGCAGTCCTGGCGGACGTCGAGAACTGGGAGTATCCGCAATCCGGTGAGTGGCTGGGGCGCCTCACGCTGACCCTCACCGAAGCGGGACAGAGCATCCCCCGCTGACACTCAGTCCCGACGGCACCTCTCCGCTCTCTGCAAGATCCTCCGCGGCTGCCGCCTCAAGGACGAAGGCGTTCACCATGCCGTGCTCGGCATCGCCCGCCTATAGAGCCTCACCCACACCAGATGAGGCACAGCGTCGCTGGTCAACCGGCATGTCGTAGATCATTTACGGGACAGCCCTTAGAGGTCCTAACAAAGGCGTTGGACGTGGCGGTGCGTGATGAGGCAGGTGGCGAGTCCGAGGAAGGCCTCGTGGATGTCGTCGCGTCTTTCCCAGCGGATGCGTAGGCGGCGGAAGCCGTGCAGCCAGGAGATCGTCCGCTCGACGACCCAACGGAAGACACCCAGACCGGAGCCGTGCGGTTGACCGCGTTCGGCGATCACCGGGCGGATGCCACGTGCCCGCACCAGGCGCCGATATTTGTCGTGGTCGTAGCCGCGGTCAGCGAAGAGCAGGTCGGGCCGACGCCGTGGCCGGCCGACAACACCGCCGACGGCGGGAATCTTGTCGAGCAGGGGCAGCAACTGCGTGACGTCATTACGGTTTCCACCAGTCAGCGACACCGCAAGCGGGATCCCTTGCCCGTCGGTGATGACGTGGTGCTTGCTGCCCGGACGTGCGCGGTCGACCGGACTGGGCCCGCTTTTGGGCCCCGCCGGGCCGCCCGGACATGGGAAGAGTCGATCACCGCCCGAGACCAGTCCAGCTGGTGCTTCGACCGCAGTTCCTTCAGCAGCACTACGTGGAGCTTGTCCCACACGCCGGCCTCGTTCCAGGCGGCCAGGCGCCGCCAGCAAGTCATGCCTGAGCCGAAGCCCAACTCCTGGGGCAGGTACTCCCATTGGATACCGGTGTGCAGGACGAACAGGATCCCGCACAACGCTTGGCGGTCCGGCACTCGCGGTCGGCCCTCAACCAGCTTCGGGACCGGCTTGGGCAGTAACGGCTTGATGAGCGACCACAGTTCGTCCGACACGATCCATGGCCGCGACTGACGTTTCCCCATGAACAGACCAACGACCCGACAAGCCAACAGTCACATGATCGACAGCTTTTGTTAGAGCCACTTAGGCCAGGACCTGCGGAAATCGGGGATTCGCGAAGTGCTTGCACCTCTGTCGACGTACGCTCCCGCGTGATCGTGTGCGCGTCGTCGGACTTCGCGGCGCGGCCGGCCGTCATTCAACTCGTCATGTAGGGGATTTCATGATCGACGTCATCGTGGTCGGCAGTGGACCGACCGGCTTGATGCTGGCCGGTGAGCTGCGGCTGCACGGCGTGAACGTGGTCGTGCTGGAGAAGTTGACCGCGCCGACCAAGGAGTCCCGCGGGCAGGGCCTGCACGCGCGCAGCGTGGAGGTGATGGACCAGCGCGGCCTGCTGGACCGGTTCCTCGGGGTCAGTGAGAAGTTCAGCGTCGGCGGCCTCTTCGGCGGCATCGTCAAGCCGTGGCCGGACCGGTTGGACACCGCGCACCCCTTCGGCGTCCAGGCCTCGCAGCCGGTCACCGAGCGGCTGCTCGACGAGCGGGCGCGCGAACTCGGGGCCGAGATCCGGCGCGGGTGCGAGGTGGCCGGTGTGAGCCAGGACGAGGACGGGGTGACCGTCGAATTGACCGACGGCACACGGCTGCGCTCGCGCTTCCTCGTCGGGTGCGACGGCGGCCGCAGCGTGGTGCGCAAGCAGCTCGGCGTCGACTTCCCCGGTGAGCCCGCCACGATCGAGACGCTGCTGGGCGAAATGGCGGCGACCGAGGATCCGGCGACGATCGCCGCCGTTGTCGAGGAGGTCCGTAAGACCCAGTTGCGGTTCGGTGTCATCCCCCAGGGGGACGGGATGTACCGCGTCGGCGTGCCCGCCGCGGATGTGGCCGAGGACCGTGCGGCCCCGCCGACCCTCGACGATTTCAGGGAGCAGCTCCTCGCGACGGCCGGCACCGACTTCGGTGTGCACTCGCCGCGCTGGCTGTCCCGGTTCGGTGACGCCACCCGGCAGGCCGAGCGCTACCGGGTCGGCCGGGTGTTCCTGGCCGGCGACGCGGCGCACATCCACCCGCCGACCGGCGGTCAGGGGCTCAACCTCGGTGTCCAGGACGCCTTCAACCTCGGCTGGAAACTGGCGGCGGCGGTCAACGGCTGGGCGCCGGAAGGCCTGTTGGACAGCTACCACTCCGAACGGCACCCGGTGGGTGCCCGCGTGCTGGACAACACCCGTGCGCAGATGACCCTGTTGGGGACCGATCCGGGCGCGACCGCACTGCGGGATCTGTTCTCGAGGCTGATGGACTTCGAGGAGGTGAACCGGTACGTGACCGGGATCATCACCGCGGTCGGGGTCAGCTACGACTTCGGTGAGGGCCACGAGCTGCTCGGCCGTCGGATGCGGGACGTCGAGCTGAAGCAGGGGCGCCTCTACGAGCTGATGCACGACGGACGCGGGCTGCTCCTCGACCCGACAGGCAGCCTCTCGGTGGAGGGCTGGGCGGACCGCGTCGATCACGTCGTCGACGTCAGCGAGGAACTGGACATTCCCGCGGTGCTGCTGCGGCCGGATGGTCACGTGGCGTGGGTGGGCGAGGATCAGCAGGATCTGCTCACTCACCTGTCCAAGTGGTTCGGCTCCGCCGCGAGTTGAGTGCATGAGTGCGGGCAGAAGGGCCTCGTAGGCGCGAAATGAGATGAATGAGGGGCCGCCCAAGTCGCGTTGGGCGGCCCCTCATCCGTCCCCGATGACCGCCCCACCCATCCGCGCCCCGGAACCTTCCGAGAAGCGGAACTCCGTCCCCAACTCGCCTGCTCCGCACGGGAGTTATTCAACCTTCACCCCTCGGATCACAACCCTGATCAAACCATGTTGATCGTCACGTCGTGATGGAACTGGTTGCCTTCTTCGCCCGGTTGGCCTGGTTGCCCGGGCGCCGCCGCTCCCCATGGGAATACTTGCCGCGACATCGAATGCATGTCGGAATTCGAGGCCGACCGGCCAAGTCCCGCCCCGGCAACCTGGGCGGAGCACCTCCGCCTTCGGCGGCAGCCGGTACGAGACGACCTGGTCGCCCTGGGCGAAGTTTCGCATCCGTGACCGCGCGGTGGGCATCACTCTGCCGGCACCGAAGGACACCGGCCCGAACCCGGACTTCGACAACTCTTGTCAGCCCGAGCCCAGTTGGGGCGCCGTCGACACCAAGAGGCCGGCCGCCAAGGCCGAGCGGCTGCGACATGGTGTACGCGCCGGCCGGCTGCGTGAGGCGTGACTACATGCCGGGGTATGCAGTCAACCCGGCGAGGGCACCGGCCGCTGCCGCACACACGTGGCTGATCAACACCAAGATCCGCAAGGGCGCGCCCCTGAAGCGGCGCGGCAGCGGGAAGCGCACCGCTCCCTGACCCCGCGCAGGGACGCTGAGCGGCTTCCAGGGCTGTCGGAGCTGCCGGTGCCCGATGAACCGTACTGCGCACCAGACGTAGGCCGTTCCCGCCGGTGATGTCGGTCCTTTCGAG
Organism: Streptomyces sp. NBC_00569; assembly: GCF_036345255.1. Lineage (NCBI taxonomy): Bacteria > Bacillati > Actinomycetota > Actinomycetes > Kitasatosporales > Streptomycetaceae > Streptomyces > Streptomyces sp. NBC_00569. The sequence continues at coordinate 828,735 of NZ_CP107783.1, forward strand.
TAGCGTGCAGTGCATGACCGACACGATTGGCTGGATAGGGCAGCACACCAACAGCGATCAGCCTGCGCCGGGCAGGGGGATGCTGAGCGGGATCTCCCTGACCCTGGCCCGCGGTTTCGACAGCGACGACGAGTTCCTCATCAGCCTCGGTGCGGACCTCGACGAGCTGGCCGCCCGCACCCCCTACCAGGACCGGGGCCCGCTACCCGCCGACCATCACCCGGCGATGTACGGGACACACGGCGACTGGCTGTACGTCCTGGAGAACTGGGGACGGGCGACCTGGTACACGGGCTACACGGGCGGCGTGAAGTCGATGCGCCCCTACCCGGACGAGGAAATCATCTGCATCACCCTCAACGAATTCAGCCCTCCGCGGATGATCGTGCACGCGCCCGGCGACGGGAACGCCTACCGGGCCGAGTTCACCACCGACACCGGACAGGGATCCGCCCTCGACACCGCGCTCCAGGCGGCCGGGGCCGTCCTGGGGCCACGGCCCGAGGACGACGCAGACATCCCCGCGTACGAAGACCGGTTGGTGAACATCGCGGGCCCCGTGTTCGCCGCGGTCGGCACCTATACGGGAGTGCTCATCGACCAGACCGCCGTCACCACCGGCACTCTGCCCTACGTGGCGCTGCCCGCCGTCTGATCTCCGGCACAACGAGACCGGCCCCACCCCGGGCCGGCGGGGGTGGGGCCGGTCCTTTGCTCTACGGGGTCACTGCGCGGTCAGCTTGCAGATGACCGGCGTGCCTCCGCCGTTGTGGCAGGTGATCCCGGGCGTCATCCGGGTGTCCAGCCAATAGGCATCCTTGTCGCGAAGCCGCATGTCCTTCATGAAGGCGGAGAAGTGGCCGCCCATGGACTCCTGGTTCTCCTTGCCGGAGATCGCGGACCGGCCACACACCTCCTTGAACGTGGGATCCGTACCGTCCAGGCTGAACAGGTGCATCGTCGTGCCGACCTTCTTGGCGAAGGTGCCCAGGCACGCGTCACCGGTCGGCGTGGTCTTGCCCGGCACCAGAGCCGGGTTCAGGCCGCCTTCCGTCGACGACATGCCGCCGCTGTTGTACGACGAGGCGAACGCGAACTCATCGCAGTTCAGTTCGTCCGCGACATCCGTGAGGGCGGAAGCGTCACCGTTCTCCGCGGCCCACCCGGTGGGGCAGATGCGGCCACGGCTGCGACTGTTCTGGTCGTTGTCGCCCATGTAGTACAGCGGCTTGCGCTCAGCCTCGGAGCCGGGGTGTGTCGGGTTGTACGTCTGGATCAGCCAGCCGTGCGCTGCCGCCTGCGGGAACTTCTTCGCGTTGAACTCGTACGTGGGTGCGGAGTTGGCGAACACGCAGCCCGGGGTGACGTCCTTGTCGACGTCCTTGGTGTCACAGCGGATCTGGTCCAGCTCGGACGTGTCCCCGCGGTAGTCCAACGACCACTGGTAGCCGGTCATGAACGGGCGGATCTTCCCGTCCGACGGCAGGATCGCACCGTCGATCTGCACGTCCGGCTTGAACAGCTCCTGCGTGTTCACGCCCGAGGCGTCCCAGGTGTACGGCGTGGTGATCTCCGCCGAGTGCATCTCACCGGGAACCCACCAGTTCTTGCCCTTCCACGCCGAGGCGTCCGGCTGGATCGGCTTGCACGACCCCTGACAGAAGTGCTTCCCGAGGTTCAGGTCGATCTCGGCGAAGTCCAGCGGGATCTGCTGCGCGGGCTCGATCAGGAGGTGCTCGGTGAAACTGTTCGCCCCGTCGAGTTCCAGGGTCCGCACGAACATGAAGTACGCGATGGCGTCAGGGACACCGTCGGTGCGGATGACGACCGGCACCGACCGCACGTCACACTGCGTCTGCCGGGTGGACAGGATGGACGGGAAGTCCGTGTTGCACCACGGGATTTCGGCTACCCCATCAGATGCGGCTGCCATCTTCTCGGCGACCTTCTTGGGCGCCTCGTCCTTCGTGAGCTGCTTACCGAAGCACACCTGACGGCCGTCGTCGTCCTTCGCGCTGCACTGCTCGGCAGCGGGCTTCGTCTTCGCGGCCAGCGTTGCGCCGGCGCCGAGCGGCTTCGTCTGGAGTCCGGACGGCGGGTTGTCGAGTGCCGAGGGATCCGGTGACGTGTAGTCGGGCGCGGGGAGCGTGAGATCGACCGGGGGCTCTACCCGGAACGGCGCCCACGGTGACCACGACGTCTCGTACAGGGACCCGTCGAACGCCGAGGTGTGGAACACGTAGTTCTGGTGCAGGGACAGCTTCCCCGGGGGAACGTCCACCGTGACGAGCGACCCGGAGGCGACGTAGGGGGAGACGATGACGCCGTACGTGGTGTCGTTCAGCTTGACCTTCGTGACCGGCTTACCGGCCGCGTCCGCCGTCCACACCTCGAACGTCAGCGTCGACTTGTCGCCGTCGGCGTCGGTGACGGTGTTCTTGAGCTGGACCTTCTTCTGTGAGACGACCCGCTGAAATCCGGCCGCGTCCTTCTTCGTCGACGGCGAAGCGACTGGGTTCTTTCCGGATACCGGGCGAGAACCGGCCGCGGCGATCGACCGCACTTCGGGACCGGCGGCGGGACGGGTGGACGGTGCGGCGTTCGGGTCCGGCTGCCCGGCACCCGCTGTGTCGGCGGCGCTTGCTGCGGCGCCGGTGCTTGCGAGCATCAGCATGGCCACGCCGACGGCTATGCGTGAAACTATGCGTCTTCTTCTGGATGTACCAGACAAAACGTGCCCCTTCTGATCCTGCCCACGTGTACCCCGGGGCAGGACTGGACGGTTAGATATGTCGCGCGCCACGGAAGTAGAACACGAGAGCGAACCGCCAACCTATGAACTCCCTGTGTTGGTGGGAGAGTTGGTGCACTCGCACAGAAGATTCCGAAACCTTCTGTTCATCCTGTGACTGGCCGGTAACCCTGGATAACCAGCGCATCCCTCGGCTAGCGTCGTGACCGAGTTGCCACACCCGGGGCACAAGGCCCTGTGCGACTAGCAACTTCGAGGGACGTCAAAGAAGTTGACGACTGCACTTCGCACCGAAACCTTCGCCGTACAGCCCTACACACCCCACTGCCGCGTCATCCACGACGAAGGCGAACACGCCGTCATCGGCATCTCCTCGGGCAACGGATACTTCTCCCATCAAAGGGTCCTCGATCTGGCCGCATGGGGCCTGGACAACTTCCGTCAAGTCGATCTGATCTGGACCGACATGCACGTAGCCGAACAGTTCGAAGCCCTCGGCTACGGCTCCGTCGAAGCGCAGCGCAAGTCCGTCAAGAACCTGCGCGGCGTACGCGCCAAGGTGACAGCCGCCGTCGGATCACTGGACCCATCGGGGCAGCGACTGCGCGGACGCCCCATGTCGGACCTCGTACAGATCCCCGCCTACCGCAAGATCCGCGATGAGCTGGACGTCATGCTCAAGGACGACAAAGAGTTCCGCGACGTGTGTGACCAACTCGCCGCCCGGTTCCTCGAGACGAAAGTCGGCGGCCTCGGCGCCACCCGGCAACAACGCCAGGCATGCATCCGCTACGTGTGCGCCGAAGTACCTCTCTTCCTCGACACCCCGGCCATCCTGGGCGTCTCCTCCAGCCTGAACCTCTACCACCAGGCCCTCCCGCTGGCCGACCTGCTGTACGCCCGCGGATCCGGCCTGCGCGCCTCCCGCAACCAGGGACACGCCGTCATCACCCCCGCCGCCGCTGACGACCAGGAGCACGCCGCATGACCACCACCACGATCACCGGCTGCCCCGTCAACCACGACGCCGATCCGCTGCCCCGGTTCCCCTTCGACGCCAACGGCACACGGCTCCCCCATGAGATCGCACACCTGATCACCAGTGAGCCGGTCAAGAAAGTCCGCACCATCGCCGGCGCAGAAGCATGGCTCGTCTCCTCCTATCCCCTGTGCAGACAAGTCCTCGACGACGCCCGGTATTCGCTCAAGGACACGTCCGCGCCCGGGATGCCACGTCAGTACGCGCTGACGATCCCCCCGGAGGTGGTCAACAACATGGGCAACATCACCGGCGCAGGCCTGCGCAAAGCAGTGTTGAAGGCCCTCAACCCCAAAGCCCCGGGCCTGGAAGACTGGCTTCGCGAGCATGCCGCGCACCTCGTCGACCGGATCATGGCCACCGGCGCCCCGAGCGACCTCCGGTACGACTTCACCATCCCGTACTCGACCGGCCTGCACTGCTACATCCTCGGTATCCCACAGGCCGACTCCGCGGCACTGTACGGCTCCCTCGACGTCGCGTTCATGAACAGCCCGCGCGAGATCCCCGCGGCGGCCATGAACTGGGACCGCGACATGGCCCACATGGTGATGCGCCTCAACGACCCCGACACCGGCGGTCTCATGGGTGAACTCGCCGCCCTGCGCGAGGATCCCGCGTACGACCACCTCACAGACGAGATGCTCGCCACCGTCGGCGTCACCATGTTCGGCGCCGGCGTCATCTCCGTCATGGGCTTCCTCACCATGGCGATCGTCTCCCTCATCCAGAACCTCGACCTCAAGGCCCGGCTCGTCGCCGAGCCGGACCTGATCCCGGCCGCCGTCGACGAGCTGCTGCGCATCAACCTGTCCATCGCCGACGGCCTCCCGCGCATCGCCACGGAGACGATGCAGCTCGGAGACGTCACCGTGCAGAAGGGCGAACTCGTCCTGGTGCTCGTCGAGGCCGCCAACCACGACCCCGCCGAGTTCGACGACCCCCACACCGTGCGCCTGGACCGGCCGAACCCGAACGCACACCTGAGCTTCGGCGGCGGCGGCCACTACTGCCCCGCCACCGCCCTCGGGAAGCGACACGCGCAGATCGCGATCGAGACCCTCCTCGACCGGATGCCGAACCTCGATCTCGCCGTCCCGATCGAGCAACTCGTGTGGCGCACCGGCTTCATGAAGCGCATCCCCGAGCGCCTGCCAGTCCTCTGGTAGATCGCGCGCGGACGACAGGGGCCCTCGACACGTGTCGGGGGCCGCTGGTCATGTCCCGTGCCGTCCTGGCAACTCGGACGTGACACCCGACGAGAATGAACGTGCCGCTTCTTCGAGGCCACGACGCTCGCGTACGGAACGCAGCAACTCACCTCGAACGAAGCGGAGTTCACACTAGGGTGGTGGCCGGTGGCAGATTTGATCCAAGCCGTCACGGAGGCCGCTTCCTGCCGCAGGGGGAGCCGCTGATGCAGCTCGCAGAGCAACACGCCGCGTGACAAAAGACGTTCCGACCGGCACGACCAGTACGCCGGCGGTTACACCGAACGCGGCGGTGAGGCCGTTCAGCCACGCGTAGCCATGGCTGCTGGGGTACGTGGTTCCGTCGTCCAGCACGCAGTCGAAGCGCAGCGGCACGTAGGAAGTCCGGTGCCCGACCAGGTGCTGGAGGGTGCTGTCGTCGACGTCCGTGTCGCGGCACGAGGGCGCCGGAGACGAGGAGGCGCCGCTCTCCGACTCGTGCGCGGACAGCTGCACCGCGCCGAGCCCGAGCACGTACAGGCCGACCGCCGCTGCCGCCGCCATCGCGGCACACCACCGCAGCAGATCTCGTGACCAGTCCGCCCGGCGGCCGGGAAGCGCGACGGAGATGAACTTGACGACCACCGCGACGATCCAGACGGGGATCGCGAGCAGAGCGGGCAGTGCCAGAAAGACGAACACGAGCCAGGCACCCTTCACAGGCTTTCGGCGCGGGCGAGTTCACGGAGCGGAGCTCGGCCGCCTTGACCGGAGTAGACCTTCGAAGGCCTCGACAGGTTGTGGTCGTCGCCCGATCGTCACGGGTTCGGGTTCACCGGGTGGGACTCGCAGTACCAGGTAGATCCGCGCCGGGCGGTGCACAGTGGAGTCATGGCGACCACGGAGTTCGGGCACACGGTGCGGCGCTGGCGTGACCGGGTCTCGCCGGAGGCGGCGGGGCTGCCCGTGGGCGGTGGGCGGCGCGCGCCCGGGCTGCGCCGCGAGGAGCTCGCCATGCTGGCCGGTATCTCGGTCGACTACGTCACCCGCCTCGAACAGGGCCGCGCGACCAACCCCTCGGAACAGGTCGTGGAGGCGCTGGGCCGGGCGCTGCGCGTGTCCGCGAGCGAGCGCGAGCACCTGTTCCACGCGGCCGGGCTCGTGCCGCCGGGGCAGGGCACGGTGCCCGCCTTCATCACGCCGAGCGTCCAGCGGATGCTGGACCGGCTGACCGGGACGCCCGTCGCGGTCTCCGACGCCACCTGGACACTGCTGCTGGCCAATCCCCTGTACACGGCGCTGATGGGTGAGCGGCACGGCGACGAGCGCAACGCGGTGTGGCGCACCTTCCTCGGCCCGGCCGGCCGCGTCCGTCACACGCCGGAGTCTCTGCGCGCGCTCGAGACCGCACAGGTCTCCGACCTGCGTGCGGCGGCGAGCCGCTATCCGCAGGACCAGCGGCTGCGGCGGCTGATCGCGGAGCTGCGAGTGAACAGCGACCGCTTCGCCGAGCTGTGGGACTCCGGAGCCGTCGGACAGGCGGAGGCGTCACGCAAGACCATCGATCACCCCGAGGTGGGCGCCCTGACGCTGGACTGCGACATCCTCAACGTCGCCGGCACCGGCCTGCGGATCATCATCTACACCGCCGAGCCGGGCACCCAGGACGCCGAACGCCTCGCGCTCCTCGGCGTCATCGGCACCCAGACACTCGCCGGACAGCACTCCCGCGCTCAGTGGCCGTAGGGCGGCTCGAAGCAGCCTGTCTCCAGGTACGGGCCATTGACCTCGACCCCGTAGTTCGTCTCCTGCACGAACGCCGTGACGCACGCGTCGGCACGGACGCGAAGGCCGACCTGTGCGCCGTCGGGCGTGACGTAGTGGTCGGTCTCGTAGCGCGCGTCCATCCCCCGTACGCCGAGCGTCCCGCCGGCCCGCTCGCCCGCTTCACCGCTCCCCTCCTGCGCGTACCCGAGCTCGAGGAGCGCCGCGCGGACGCTCTCGGGGTCCCACTCCTTCTGTCCCCAGAGCCGCTTGAGCACGGGCTCGATGCGGGCGGCTTCCCGCCTTGCGGCCTTCTCACCGGCGGGCGACATGGTGCCCGTGCGGCGGTAGGCGTTGTTGTCGCCGATGTGAGGGGCGCCGTCGACGACTCCGGGCTCCACGTAAGGGGAAGCGGGAGGAGACGTCGGAGTGGGAGGAGCCGAGGGAGGCGGGCTCGAACGCGCGAGTGAGGTCGGCAGTCCGGCCGCCGTGTCCGTGGCGCGCTCCGTGCCGCAGCCGGTCAGCGCCACGGCGGCGCTCAGCAGGAGTACCGGTGCGGCGCAGCGTCTGCGCCACGGCGTCGTCGAGGTCAGCATGGGCACGACTCTGCCATCGCAGGGCAGGCGGTGTGGCCCCCCGGGGCATGTCGTCCGCCGAAGCGTGACAGCGTGCCCGTGCCGTGGGCCGGCCCTCACTCTGCGGCGGACCGGTACGCCTTCGGCGGGGTGCCGTACCTGCCGCGGAAGGCGTGGCTGAAGTGGAAGGGCCCCGCGAAGCCCGAGGCCGCGGCCACCTGGGCCACGGTCAGTTCGGTGCTCGTCAGCAGGCACGCCGCATGGCGCAGCCGCGCCTCCCGCAGGGCCCGCATCGGCGTGGAACCTGTCTCCTGGGCGAAGAGGTGGGCGAACCGGGAGGGTGACAGGGCCACCGCCGCGGCAAGGGAGTCGACGGTGTGCGCGGCTGCCGGGTCGGCGTCGATCAGGGCCTGGGCGCGGCGCACGCGCGCGTCACCGGGGCCGGTGCCGCCGGACGGGGAGGTGGCGAGCAGCAGGGCGCGTTCGACGGATCCCAGGGCCAGCGCGGTGGCATCCGGTCCCGTCGCCACCGAGGCCGGCGCGGTGCGGCGCGTGGCGCTCACCGGGCGGGGCGGAGCGCCCGTGCCGGTCCAGCGGCTGTCGGCGTGCGCCTGGCGCAGCGCCGCGGCGACGCCGGTACGCGTTCCGGGGTGGAGGTCGGGCATCACGTGGCAGCCGCTCCCGAGGTCGTAGGGGCGCAGGCGCTGTTCCCAGCCGGGGCGCAGCAGGAAGTGGGCCCACCACAGCCCCCAGTGCTCGGCGTCCGGCGCTGTCCGGTACGTGTGATGTACGCCCGGCGCGAGCAGCACCAGGCTCCCGGGGCCGGCGGTCGTCCCGGCGCCGCCCTGGCGGACGTGACCGGCACCGGACTCCGTCCACAGCAGGAGCCAGCTCGGGGCGCCGGCCGTCCTGCGGACCGCGTAGTCGGGCGACCCGTCGTGGCGGCCGACGATCAGGACGCCCGGGGGCGGCGCAGCAGTTTCACGAAGGTCTGTGGCGGACACGCGCATAGCCTGGCACACCAGGACGCTTCTACGGTCGTCGCATGAACACAGTCGACATCTCGGCCTTCCGGTCCTCGGGCTACGCGATCGCCCGCCGCCTCCTGTCACGCGAAGAGGTGGCCGCGCTCAGCGCCGGTTTCATGGAGTACCCCCAACGGGGCCCAGTACCTGGGCACTTCCAGCCGTCGGCGCAGGATCCCGACGGCCCGCACGATCCGCTGCGCGAGTACCCGCGCATCATGCACCCGCACCTGATCGACGACACCGCCCTGCGGTACCTGCTCGACCCGAGGATCACCGCGATCGTCGCCGCGCTGATCGACGAGGAGCCGATAGCAGCGCAGAGCATGCTGTACTTCAAGCCGCCCGGCGCGCGCGGGCAGGCGTTGCACCAGGACAACTTCTATCTGCGCGTCGAGCCGGGCACCTGCGTCGCGGCCTGGGTGGCGCTCGACCATGTGGACCGCGACAACGGGGGGCTCGAAGTCGTCCCGGGCACCCATCTCATGGACCTCTTCTGTCCCGAGGAGGCCGACCCCGACACGTATTTCACGAGGGAGTACGTGCCGCCGCCGGCCGGCCTCGCCCGCGTGCCCGTCGACATGGAGCCGGGCGACGTCCTCTTCTTCAACGGCAGCCTGGTCCACGGCTCCGAGCCGAACACGAGCACGGACCGGTTCCGCCGCAGCTTCGTGTGCCATTACGCCCCGCGTTCGGCCCGCCGCATCGCCCGCCACTACCGCACGTTCACGCTGGAGGGCCAGGAGGTCTTCCTGGCCGAGGCGGAGGGCGGCGGCCCCTGCGGTACGGAGTTCCCGGTCGCGTCGCCGCACTAGGGTCTGTCCGGCGGATCAGGTCGCACTCGGGGGCCTGCGCTGATCTGTGCTGGTGAGCGGGGTCTGGTGCGTCGAGATGCAAGGCGGAGGAGGGCGACAACGCGGAGCGTTGGCAACCGACGACAACGCCGCAGGTCGGCGTGCCAGACCCCGCGCCCGCGACAAGATCCGCCGGACAGGCCCTAGGTCCCCGGTCGGCTCACCGCACGGGCGACGGGGCATGCCTCGTATGGCATCGGGCGGCGTGCCGCCGGAGGTCCGGCGTGGTGAGCTGGCCCCGAAACAGGCAGAACAGGGCGGCGGGGGACCTGGCCCATTGACCGGCGCGCAGGTGTACCCGACGCGCCGCTCACCCGCCCGCGCCGGAGGACCGCCATGCTGGCTCTTCGCATCGCACGGGTCTTCGACGGCCGCGCTGTCGTCGAGGGCGCCGGGATCGTCTTCGTGGACGGTGGGCGGATCGCCGGGGTCGAGGCGGCCGGGTTCGGGATCCCGACGGGCGTCGAGGTCATCGACCGGCCGTCGGGCACGCTCCTCCCCGGCCTCGTCGACGCGCACGTCCATCTCGTCGGCGACGGTGAACCGGGGGCGTTGGAGCGGCTCGGCGCGCTGTCCCAGGACGACCTGTTCAGCACGATCGAGCGGTCCCTGCGGATTCAGCTGGCCGCCGGTGTCACCACGGTGCGCGACCTCGGGGACGTGGCGTGGTCGGTCGTGGACTGGCGCGCGCGCCGCCCCCGTACCGGCCTGCCCACAGTGGTGGCATCGGGGCCGCCCGTCACAAGCCGGGGCAGTCACTGCCGGCACGAGGGCGGTCAGGCGTCCGGGAGCGACGAACTGCGTGCCGCCGTCCGGGAGCGGGCCGAGCGCGGCGCCGACGTCGTGAAGATCATGGCCGGGGGCGGCATGACTACCCCTGGATCCTCTGTCGACCAGGGCCGGTTCACGGCCGAGGAGCTCGCGCTCGTCGTCAGGCAGGCGCACGCCGTGGGACTGCCCGTCACCGCTCACGCGCACGCCCTGGTGTCGATCCGGGACGCCATCGCCGCCGGTGTCGACGGGATCGAGCACTGCAGGTTCCTCACCGCCGACAGCGTGCACGTGCCCGAGGAGGCCATCGCCGCCCTGGCCGCCCAGGGCATCGTGGTGTGCCCGGCGCTCGGCCGGGCGCCGGACGCGGTGCCTCCGCCGCAGCTCATGGAGCGTGCGCGCGAAGCGGGCCTGGACTATGACGCGTTGCGCCGGCGGGTCGTCCGCGCGCATCTGGCGGGCGTCACGATCATCTCCGGGACGGACGGAGGCATCAGCCCGGGCGCACCGCACGGCAGCCTGCCCCGGGCTGTCATGGACCTCGTGTCGGGCGGCATGGCCGCGGCCGACGCCCTCGCCTCCGCGACGTCGGTGGCGGCGAGGGCCTGCGGTCTGGGTGGCCGCAAAGGGCGCGTCCGGACCGGCTACGACGCCGACCTCGTCGTCGTCGACGGCGACCCGTTCACCGACATGGCGGCCCTGACCCGCGCCGACGTCACTGTCCTGGGCGGACAGGTGCTCGGTTCCCGCTCATGACCCCCAACGCCCGTCCCAGGACCGGCGCCAGGGCTTTGGCGTAGCCCTCGGCCATATGGCTCTCGTCCCGGTAGACGAAGGTGTCGTACACCGCGACGGGACAGTCGCCGTGCGGGGTGCACAGCCAGGGCTGCGGGTCGATCACGGCGACGCCGGTGGCACGTGCGGCCGCCTTCGTGGCGTTCCTGCGGGTCACGTCGTGCAGCGCCCGGGGCACGCGGACCGAGCAGTCCCGCAGGTGCAGCGGGTGGATGGCAGCGCAGTCGAGCACGTCCTCGCGGGGCCAGGGTGTGTCCAGGAGCGCGACGACCCGGGCGCCGGACGGCGCGAGCCGGCGGAAAGTCCGGACGTAGCCGTCGGTCCATCCCGCGAGCGGGTCGCGCATCGTCTTAGCCGGGGTGCCCGCGTCGGAGGAGGACACGAGCACGAGCGAGGGACGGAGCTTCTCGATCCGCGCGAGCGCGTCGGCGCGCCAGCGGTCACATGTCGCGTAGGGACGGTGGGCGTTGAGTGTGGTGACCGTCGCCGCCTTGCAGGAGGCCTTGGTCATCGATATCAGCTTCCAATGGTGCTGTACGGCAAGGACGTTGAGCGCCGGGAACCACTGGGCCGCGTGGGAGTCGCCGAAGAGGACGACGACGTGTTTCGAGGCCCGGTCTCCGTACACGCACATGGGCGTGCTCGTGGCGGCGTAGTTCTGGTGGCACCCGTCCCGGTACACGGCCGACCGTACGTCCGTGATCCCCGTCAGCGGCGGCGTGAGGTTGTCCGGCAGGCGGACACCGGTCGTGCCGAGGGCCCGTGTGAGGCGCGCGCCGGGGTCGGGGGCCGAGGCGAGGGCGTCCTTGAGTACGGGGGCGGGCTCGCCGGAGCTGATCGACGGCGGGAAGGCGGCGGCGACCAGCGCGGTGGAGGCGGTGACGGCGCTCAGGGCGAGGCCGAGCCGCAGGCCTCGGCCCGGGCGGCCGCGCAGGGCCCGGTGGAAGCGCACCGGGTTCTCGACCAGGCGCAGGGTCAGCCAGGCCGGGAGCAGCGCGGCCGCACCGAGGGCGAGCTCCAGGTGTGTGCCGGCCGGCCTGTCCAGCGCCTTCGGCCCGATGACGAGGAACGGCCAGTGCCACAGGTACCAGCTGTACGACACGCCGCCGAGCCAGGTCACCGGCCGCGCGGTGAGCATCCGGCGCGCTCCCGGCCACGCGGGCGAGGTGCCGCCGACGATGACGAGTGCGGCGCCGACGACCGGTACCACCGCCGCCGTTCCCGGGAAGGGCGTGTCGGCGTCGAAACGCAGCGCCGCGGCGATCACGCAGGCGAGACCGGCCCACGTCATCGCCACGGCCACGCCGGCCGGCAGGCGCGGAGGCCTGAGCAGGGCGAGCGCGACCAGCGCTCCGGCGCCCAGTTCCCAGGCGCGGGTGTGCGACCCGAAGTACGCCCAGGGCGCGGACCGCCCGGTCACGTGGACGCTCAGCCCGAACGACACCACGCACAGCGCCACCAGGGGTGTCGCCAGGAGCGCGCGGCGCCGCCGGGACAGCCGCCGGCCCAGGAGCAGGAGCAGCGGCCACAGCAGGTAGAACTGCTCCTCGACGGCCAGCGACCAGAAGTGCTGGAACGGGGACGGAGGGCTGCCTTCCGCGAGGTAGTCGGTGCCGGTGGCCGCGAGGCGGAAGTTGACGGCATACAGGGCGCTGGCGAACGCGTCGCTCATGTACTCGGCGAAGCGGACCTTCGACAGGAACAGCCACGACCCGGCGAGGGTCACCAGGACGACGAGGGCCGAGGCGGGGAGCAGGCGCAGTGCCCTGCGGGCGTAGAACGCACGGATCGATATGCGGTCCGTGGCGGACAGTTCGCGCAGGAGCGAGGACGTGATGAGGAAGCCCGAGATCACGAAGAAGACGTCGACCCCGACGTAGCCGCCGCTCAGCCGGGTGACCCCGGCATGGCCCAGAACGACCAGCGTGACCGCGAGGGCCCGGAGCCCCTGGATGTCCGGCCGCTGCGCAGGGCCGGACCGGGTCGCGCCGGGCGGGGGCGAGGTGCGCCCGGCCCCGGGCGCGGTCTTCTGTTCCACCGTCCCCGTCGACTGCGCGGCGGCATCGGTTGCTGTCCGTCCGGTGTACGTTCTTGCGCGATTTCCGGCGTATGGAGTCCTGGTCACGTCTGGGTCTGTCCGGTCGGCCTCTCGTGTTGCGGCCACACGCCCTTCTTTTTGAGCGCTCAACCAGGTGTTCACCGTCACGGCGTCTCCGCGTGGTTCGGTGTTGCGCCGGCGCCCTGCACCATGGCGTGGCTCACGCAACACCTGCCGCGGAACGGAGACATGCGGTCATGAAGGACTCACTGCGCGCCCGGATCAGGGCGGGCGACGCCGACGCCTTCGCGGAGCTCTTCGACGACACCTCCCCCGAGGTGCACCGCATGGCCCTGCGGGCGACGGGCGACTGGGCGCAGGCCGAGGACGTCGTCTCGCTCACCTTCCTGGAGATATGGCGGCTCCGGCAGACGGTGCGCCGCGAGGACGCCCCGCTGCGGCCCTTCGTTCTGGGGGTCGGCCTGAACGTCCTGCGCAACCAGTCCCGCTCGGCCCGCCGTCACCGTGCGGCCCTGGCCAGACTGCCCGCCTGCGAACACCAGCCGGACTTCGCGGACGAGGTGGTCGACCGCATCGCGGACGCCGAGCAGGTCGCCGCCGCGCGCACGGCGCTGTACGGGCTGAACCGTGCCGAACGCGATGTCGTCCTGCTGTGCGGCTGGTCGGAGCTGGGCTCCGAGGCCGCAGCCGAGATTCTGGGCGTGGCACCGGGCACGGTCCGCTCACGCCTGTCGCGGGCGAGGGCGCGGTTGCGGGCATCCGTCGACGCGTAGCCCGTGAGGGACGGTTCAGAGGGCTACGGAGGGCCAGTCGAGGAGGCGCGCTCCGATCACCGCGGTCTGCAGCGTGTAGCGGTGGACCGGGTCGGAGGGATCGGCGCCCGTCAGGTGGTGGATACGTTCCAGCCGGTACGTGAGAGCGCGCACGCTCAGCGACAGCCGGCGGGCCGCCTCGGCGCCGACGCAGCCCGCGTCGAAGTAGGCGGTGAGGGTGTCGAGGAGGGGCTGCGCTCCCCCGCGGGCGTCACGCATCGGGCCCAGCACGCTGTGCACGAGGTCGGCCATCGCCTGGCGGTCGCGGGTGAGGACCGGGTAGACGAGGAGGTCGGCGGCCCGCAGGACGGGCGCGTCGAGTCCCAGACGTTCGGCGAGGTCCAGGGCGTTGAGCGCCTCCTCGTACGACTGGACGACACCACCGGCTCCCGGCTGCGGGCGCCCGATCGCCACCTGGCACCCGTCGGTGGCGGCGTAGGCCTGCTTGGCGAAGAACGTGAGGACCTCGTCCTGGTCGCCCGGGGCGACACAGACGAGACGGCCGTCCTTGGTGGTCAGCAGAATGCTGCGGTCTCCGAACCGGCCGATGAGCGCGCGCTCCACCTCTCGGAGAACCGCGTCGCCTTCGTCGTACGCGACGGATCCCTGCGCGACGGCCACCGCGTGCTCGAACGACAGGCGCAACCCGAAGTGTTCGGCGCGCTGGGCGAGCCGGCCGAGGTCGCTGCGCCCGTACAGCAGGTCGTCGATGAACTCCCGCCGTGCGGCCTCCTCCTGGCGTACGGCGAGGCGCTGCGCCCTTTCGTACCCCTCGGCGAACGCGTCCACGGCCTGCGCGACGGCGGCGAGCACGCTGTCGGGCGACACCGCGGTGGCGGGCCAGTGGGTGCGCGTCGCGTCCAGGTGTGCGCCGACGAGGGCGCGCAGACCGTGGCCCGCCTCGGCGGCGCGCTCGCCCACGGCGCGGCGGGATTCGACTTCGTCGCGCGTCAGACGCCGTCCGGTGGCGGCGACCGCGGCGAGGATACGGACGTAACCGTCGAGAGTTGCATCGGGTATGCCCTGGTCCGCCACGTTCGCCCCTGGAATCTTGATGAGTCGTTGTCGCCTTTTTAGCGCAGGTCCAGGGCTGTTGTGCCAGGGGGGCCGAGGGTTACGTCCGCTGCGGGGGCCGGCCCGTCTCCCTCTCGTACTCCGCATCCGCAGCCTGCCGCAGCGCGCGGTGGCGATGGAGGGCCTGCGGATCTCCGGCCTGTTCGGCGGCCGCCCGCGCCGCGTCGAGGACTCCGTCCATCCACAGCCGCGAATCCCCTCCAAGTGCTGGTCGCTGACGGCGAGCCACCGCCGAGCCGTGCCGTCGTCGGGCGCGAGCGGAACCAGGAGGAAGCACTCCTTGACGAAGAGCCGCCACAGCCCCTGCCGCATCCCTTGCTTGTCGGGCGGAAGGTGGCCGGTGGCCTCTTCGAGTGTGCCCCACGCGCCCGAGGCGTCGTCGGCCCGCCGCTGCAGCCGGGCAAGGGTGAGCAGCCGGCCGGCCCTCTCCCCCGGCCATGACGCGTCACTGATCCCGACGGCCTCGCGCTGCACCTCAACCGCTTCGGCGAGAAAGCCCAGTTGGGCGAGGTGGAACTGCAGCGTGTTCAGCACGTCCCCGGTACGTGGCTCGCCCGCGGCCCACTCCGTCATGAAGAGGCGTGACGCCTCGCGCTCCCCGAGGCGCGCGGCATGGTAGGCCCAGTCCTTGAGGCTCTCGTCGGCCGGGGTGGCCGGGAACCGGGCGCGTTGCTCATCGAGCCACTCGTCGACTGCCGTGTCGGTGTAGCGGGTCGGACCCGAGCCCGAGTCCGATGCGATGTCGCCGAGGATGCGGTCACGATCGGGGTGTTCGGCGGCCCGTACCGCCTCGACGGCCGCCGCGACACCGCCGGTCAGCAGGTGGTGGATGCGGTAGCCGAGGCCCGTGTCGAAGCTGATGCTCTTGGCGCTCCAGTGCAGCCACAGATCCTCCACCTGCCGCTGTTCGGCGACCAGAAACCCCGCGAGCAGCAGGTCTGACGCCAGACCCCAGGGGACGGCTTCCCGGTAGAAGGTGATCTGTTGTCGGAGGAGGAACCGCAGAAGCGGCAGGTCCTCGGGCCGATGGTCGTACTGCAGCGCCCACAGCACCGCGGAGCGGGCGGCGTAGCCGCGGTCGATCACGCGGCCTCCGTCGGTGCGGTCCGCGGCGAATGCCAGGGCATGCCACGTCTCCGGATCCCGCCGAGCCCGCTCGAGGTCGTCCCTCGGCCCCCGCAGCAGCCGCTCCTGCTCGTCGGCGACACACGCCGTCATCGTCTCCCCCTCGCATCTCCCCCGCACCCGAACCCGCCGATTCAATCAGCATGCTGCCCCTACCCCCGAAGGGCCGCCTCGATCTGACGGGTGGCCTGCACGGCGACCCTCGGATGCGTGGCGGCGTACGTGGTGCAGGCGTTCAGGCCGGTGGCCAGGGCCCACCCACGGACTCGTGTCCACGTCTCGTCGTCCACGCCGAGCGCCTCGCGGAACACGGCCCGGCTCGCGGCCGACATCAGAGTGAAGGCGATCATGAGGTCACGGGCCGGGTCACCTGATCCGAAGCCGCCGAAGTCGATGACCGCGCTGAGACGCCCATCGACGGTCAGCAGATTGCCGGTGTGGAAGTCACCGTGGAACCAGACCGGAGGCCGGTCCCACGCCGGAGCGCTCAGTGCCGTCTCCCAGACATCGGTCATCGCTCCCGCGCCGAACTCGTCACCGGCCTCCGCGATCGCCGCCCGCGTCGCGGCGTCACGGTCGGCCAACGAGCCACCGGAGCAGTCCAGAAGACCGTCGAGGGCGCCCTCCGCCGGTCCCGCCTGTGGGGTGAACCGCTGAAGCGCGAGCAGGAACTCCGCCAACTGGACCGCGGCCTCGGACGATTCGGCCAACGCCTCGACGGTCGCCACCTCGCCGTCCAGCCACCTCGACACCGACCAGGGCCACGGGTAGCCGAACCCTGGCTCCCCCACCCCCACCGGCACGGGGACGGCGAGCGGCAGGTGCGGCGCGAGCCGGGGCAGCCACTCGTACTCCTTCGCGGCCTGTCCGATGACACCCGCACTCCGGGGAAGCCGTACGGAGAGCTCGTCACCGAGCCGGTAGATCACGTGATCCGAACCGCCGGGTCCACCAACTTCAGCGGCAGTCCCGCCCATCGGGGAAACTCCCGGTCGACCAGACTCCGGACCAGAGCCTCGCCGATCGCGGGGCGGGCATCCGCGGAGTCCGTCGTCGCCAAGCGCAGCTCCTCGCACCGGCCCGCCTCAGCGGCAGGCGTTCCGAGCCATCACAGCCGTTCGCCGCCGCACCCGTCCACCGGTTTTCCCCCACGCCCCGCCCCCGCCAGACCCCTGACACAGACCCCTAACACGCTTCCGGGTTCGGCAGACGCGCCTCGATGCCGTCGAGCAGGAACGTCAGACTGAGGGCGAACTGCTCGTCCATGTCGGGCCCGGACGGTTCCTCCATCCATCGCGCCAGCAGTTCGTGCCCGCCCTGTTCCGCCACTCCCCTGACCGCGTTGACCGCCGCGGTCAGCCGCTCCGGGGTGTCGATTCCCAGCCGGCGGCGCATGGCGTGTTCCTCGGCCTCCTGCTGTGCGCCGCCGAAGACATGGCGGTCGAGCAGGGCGGCGTACGCGACGGCCTCACCCAGTGCGGCGCCCCGCTCCACGAGCACCCGCAGCTGGAACTCGGTGCGGCGCAGCATATGGGGACCCAGAGGGGGGCGGGTCGGGACGAGCTGCGCGAACCACAGGTGCCTCTTCGCCATGGCCCAGCTCTCCGTGGCGATCCCCCGCAGGTCGGCGCGCCAGTCGGGGCCCGGCTCCGCGGGCACGGGAATCTCCGCGGTGGCGGCGTCGAGCATCAGGTCGACGAGTCCGTCCTTGCTCATCACATGGCGGTAGAGCGCCATCGGTGTGTACGGCCCGAGGCGTCGGGCGACCGCGGCCATGGTCAGGGCCTCCGCTCCGCCCTCGTCGGCGACGGCCGTCGCGGCCCGCACGATGTCGTCCCGCTCCAGCGGGCTCTGCCGGCGCTTCGGCGGCTCCGCACGGGTCCAGATCAAGGGCGTACCGAAGTCTCCGGCCGCTGTCCGCTCGTCCTTCATGGTTACAGTTTATGTCATCAGCTAGTGTTTATGACATAAACGTAAGCGTGAGGAGAGCGTCATGGAGGCAACCGCCGCACCCGCCGGGATCCGGCTCGGCATCGTCAGGGGGATCAGCTACGGCATGTTCGGCAAGCCGGATCCCTTCGTCCCGCAGATCCGGGCACTGGGCGGTTCGCTGGTGCGTGTCTACGTCTACTGGGGACAGGTCGAGCCGGAGCCCGGTCGCTACGACTGGACCGTGGTGGACGCGATCCTCGACCAGTTGGACCCGGGCGACGAGGCATGGGTCACGGTCTGTTCGAGCTCGTCCTGGGCCACCAGGAACCCTTCGGCGTTCCTCCCGTCCTCGCCGGCACGTGACACCGCGCAGTACGCGCGCTTCGTGCGCCACCTGGTGACCCATTGCAGAGGCCGAATCGACTACTGGCAGTGCAACAACGAGCCGAGCAACACGGGCCTCCTCTGGGACGGCACCGCGCCCGAGTACGTCGAGCAGCTGACGGCGTTCACGCGCGCGGTGCGTGACGCCGACCCCGGCGCGCGGATCGTCCTCGGCGGCTGCGGCTACGACGTGCTGTCGAGCCCGCCCGGAAGCGAGGAGCGCGCCTTCTTCGACCACGTGGTGGAGCACGGCCGCGACGCGTTCGACCTCTTCTCCGTGCACCTGTACGGCGACCCGCACGACATCCCGGAACACGTGGAGTCCGTACGCGCGATGATGCGCCGGCACGGCTACGAACGGCCTGTGGTGGCCGGTGAGTACAACGGGCCGACCCTGTTCGAGTTCCCCGAGGCGCAGGCCGTCTTCCAGCGGGAGATGATGGCGGCGTTCACGTCCCCCGCCACCGGTGCTCAGGCGGAGCCGCCGGACCGCAGCACCATGCGGGCGCTGTACGCCCGGGCGGCCGAACTCCCCGACTCTCTGCGGATGTTCCTCGAGGACTGCCCTCCGGAACTCACCGCGCGCAGGGACCGGATCAACTGCCGCCAGGTCGTGACCCGCAACGTTCTCGCCCTGGCCGCCGGCGTGACCCGCACCGTGTGCTGGAACCTCGCGCCCGAGATCCCCGGCTACCGCGACCGGCTGAACATGATGGGATTCCTGTTCGGCAAGCTCGCCCTGCTCGACTACGACGGACCGGAGCTGTCCGTACGCCATCCTTCGGCCGACGCGTTCGCCCGTCTGGCCGGACATCTGGACGGCGCCGACGGCGTGCGCCGGCTCGCGGCCGGGGACCGTCCTCACCTGTACGTCTTCGAGGTGTCTCGGCCCGGGCGCGGCCCGCTGGAGGTCGTGTGGACGGCAGGGGACGTGTTCACCGGCGAGGACGCGCCGCCCACACGGATCGAACGTCCCTGGCCGCATGCGGAGGCTCACGCCGTGGACGCGTTCGGGGTCGCCGTGCCGGTGACGCGTGACGGGTCGCTGGTCCGCTTCCCCGCGTCCGTGACCCCCGTGTTCCTGTCCGCCTGGCCGGCATAGCCGCCCGGCCGCCGCACGGAAGCCGTCGGCTCAGGCATGCGAAGATCGCCCGATGACGACTCAAGGCAGCGGCGGCCCCACCGAGTACGTACGGTTCCAGGCGGTCACGCCGAACGAGCGGGGCCACTTCACGGGCGTGTTCGGTCTGGTCAACCGCCTCGGCCGCGCGGGCAGGCTCAGCGAGGAGCAGGAACTCTTCCGGCGCGAGAACAACGCCTGGTACGACCTCGCGTACCCCGACCCGTCGAACGTGGACCCGACGGTCTACGACCCGGCGGTCAACCCCACGGCCACCGCCTGGTTCAAGCCGACGGCGACGCACCTCATAGAGCGCGTCGACGGCTACCTGGAGATCCTCGCCGCACACGGGGTCGAATGCCGCGTCGTCCGGTCCACCGACCCGGGCCACGTCGTCTACGAGGACGACGTCCAGGTCGTCGTGACCCGGCGCGAACCCCGCCCCGTAGGGTGACCGATCGTGGAAGACGTAATGGATGACCCCGTCCGCCTCGACTGGGATCAGGTCGAGGCGCGCGCGGCACGCGGTGACACCTCGTATCTGCGGGAGTTGGGGGCGCGGCTCGCCGACCGGCACGAGGCCGCCGCCGAGCGGGCACGGGAGTACGGACGCCATCTGGCCCATGTCGTACGCGTACTTGCTCTCACCCGCGGACGTGACAGCCTCACGCAGTTGCTCCGGCTCCTCGACGAGGCGTCGACCGGCCTCCACCCGCGCATCGTCGCTTCGCTCCTCGCCGAGCACCAGGAGCCCGCCGACCTGGCGGCCGTCGTGTTCGAGCGCCCCCGCACGGACCGTCTCGACGAGCTGCGGGGCTGTCTCTTCCACGAGTTGATCCTTCGCGGCGTGGACGTCGACGACTTCCGGCCGCTGCGTACCTGGACGATCGTCCGGCCGGGCTGGTCCGCCCTCGCGTGGCTGCCCGACCGGCTCCGCGCCATGGAGACCGCCGTCGACTTCCCCAGCCGCTCACTGCGCGGCTCCGCCAGAGGCGGCGGATCGGGCCTGCCCACCGAGGGCCGGATGGATCCGCCCACACCGCGCACGACCCTGCGTTCCGCGCTCCCGGACGTCGCCACCACGGCCGTGCACACGAGCATCGTCGCCGCCCCGGAGGCCGGGGACTGGGGTGGCCACGGGGCCTGGGTCTTCCGCCTCGACGAGGCCATCACGCCGGAGCAGGTGCCCGCTCTCCTCCCGACCCTTCCCATGCCCTGCGTCGACGGGCTCGGCCCCACGGCCCGCTTCGAGATCGCGGCCCGCCCGGTGGACGAGATCTGGCGGCTGCTCTTCGCCACGGCGTCGATGGGCGGCATGTACGGCGAGGGCGTACACGGTGCCTACGGACGGCTCTGGGCCTGGCGTTCGCTGGCAGGCCTCAGCGGGACCGCCGAGGGCGCGAGCGCCGAGGACGTCGAGCGCCACGCGAGCCAGAGCACGTGGTTCCACTTCGAGGCCGACGCGGAGTGGTTCCACAACGACGTCTGCGCCGACTACGGCATCGCCGCGCTCTCGCCCGACCGTCGCCGGCTCGCCGTCCTCGCCGCCACGGACACCGACTGACCGAATCAGAAATCCGGTTCGACCCACTGATCCAGGAAGTCGTCGCCGAGGTCCGCTGTGGGTTCCGGCTCCGCGGCGTGCGGGGACAGCTCGGCCCAGATCACCTTGCCGCGCGGCGAATAGCGCGTTCCCCAGCGTTCGGCGTAGTGGGCGACGAGGAACAGTCCTCGTCCGCCCTCGTCGGTGGTGGCGGCCCGGCGCAGATGGGGTGCCGTGCTGCTGCCGTCGGAGACCTCGCAGATGAGGTTGCGGTCGTACAGCAGGCGGACCTTGACGGGCTGGGTGCCGTGGCGGATGGCGTTGGTGATGAGCTCGCTGAGGACGAGCTCGGCGGAGAACCCGATCTCGTCAAGGCCCCACGATTCGAGCTGGCGCAGGCACCCGGAGCGTACGGGTGCGACAGCCGCCGGGTCGGAGGGCACATCCCGTTCGGCGACGCGGCCGGGGTCGAGGAGCCGGGTGCGGGCCACCATCAGGGCGACGTCGTCGTCGGGCCGTTCCGGCATCACCGCGTCGAGGACCTGCGTGCAGGTCTCCTGCGGCGTGCGGTCCGCGCCGTGGGAGAGGACGGCGCGCAGCATCTCGACGCCCGTGTCGAAATCGCGGTGGCGGTCCTCGATCAAACCGTCCGTGTAGAGCACGAGTTGGGACCCTTCGGGCAGAACCAGTTCAAGAGTCTCGATCGGCATGCTGTCGCCGAGCCCGAGGGGCGGCGACACGGGTACGTCGAGGAGGGTGACCATGCCGTCGGGAAGGACCACGGCCGGGCCCGGGTGCCCGGACGAGGCCATTGTCACGTGTCCGGTGACCGCGTCGTAGATCGCGTAGAGGCAGGTCGCCCCGACGATGCGGGCGCCGTCGCCCTCGCTGTCGTCGTCGCGTGCCGCGTCGGCGTCGATGCGGGCGACCTGATCGTCGAGGTGGCTCAGGAGTTCGTCGGGGGTCAGGTCGAGGGACGAGAAGTTGTGGACGGCGGTGCGCAGCTGCCCCATCGTGGCCGCCGCGCGCACACCGTGCCCGACGACGTCACCGACGACGAGGGCGACGCGGGCGCCGGGCAGCGGAATGAGGTCGAACCAGTCGCCCCCGACCCCCGCCTCGGCGGGCAGGTACCGGTGGGCGACCTCGAGCGCGGACTGCTCGGGGAGCTCGCCGGGCAGCAGGCTGCGCTGCAGGGTGACGGCCATGGCGTGTTCGCGGGTGAAGCGGCGGGCGTTGTCGATCGCCACGGCGGCGCGGGCCGCCAGCTCCTCGGCGGTCGACAGGTCCTCCGCCTCGAAGGACCCGGTGCCCTCCACGCGCCAGAAGTTCGCGAGGCCGAGCACGACGCCGCGCGCCTTCAGGGGCACGCTGATCAGTGAACGGATGCCGTGTTCCAGAATGCGCCGGGCCCGTTCGGGGTCCTGCATGCGCCAGGCGCGTGCCGCGCCCAGATCCTCCTCGAGTACCGCGTGGCCGGTGCTCATGGACTTCGCCATCGGCGTCGAGGGGACGAACCGGATCAGTTCGCCCACGGGGTAGAACACGTCCTTGCGCGAGATGCCCGTCACTGCCGTGCGGCGCATTTCGGCGATGTCTCCGCCGGGCTCACCGCCCCGCATGACACCGTCCAGGAGTTCGACGGAGGCGACGTCGGCGAAGCGGGGGACCGCGACCTGGGACAGTTCCTCCGCCGTGCGGACGACATCCAGGGTCGTGCCGATGCGCACGCCCGCGTCGTACAGGAGTTGCAGGCGTTCCCTGGCCGCCTGTGCCCTGCCCGCGAGGGCCCGCAGCTCGGTGGAGTCCCGCAGTGTCACCGCGTTGCCGGCGGGCCCTCCGTACATGGCGGTCGACCGCACGTTCACCGCGAGCAGGCGGTCGCCCGCGCGGTGCACCTCGTCGGTCACGACACGTTCCGTGACGAGGAGTTCGGCCATGTGCGGGGGGAGGCCGAGCTCCGCGACGGCTTGCCCTTCCGCACCCGGGGGCAGTCCGAGGAGCCGTTTCGCCTCGTCGTTGGCGAGCAGCAGGCGGCCGTCCCCGCTGGTGATGAGCACGCCTTCCTTCACGGCGTGCAGGACCGCGTCATGGTGCTCGTACATGCGCGAGAGCTGGGCGGGGTCCAGGCCGTGGGTCTGACGCCGCACCCTCTTGCTCACGAGGACCGAACCGGCCGTCACGACGAGTAGCGCGCCGACGGCGGACCCCACGAGCAGGGGCAGTCTGTCCGACACCCCGGCGTTCACGTTCTCCACGGTGATCCCGACGCTCACGAGACCGACGACGGAGCCGTCGGTGTCGGTGACCGGGACGGTCGTGTTCACGGCTGGGCCGATGGATGTGTTGAAGGTGCTGGTGACCGTATGGCCGGCGAGCGCGGGCTCGAACGAGCCGACCACGCGCTTGCCGATCAGACGCGGGTCGGGGTGGGACCAGCGGATGCCCTCCGGGCTGAACGTCACGACGTAGCCGACACCGGTCGCCTTGCGGGTCGCCTCCGAGCTGGGCTGGAGCACGGCGCCGGGGTCGGCGGACTTCATGGCGGCCAGCGTCCCCGGGGAGTGGGCGAAGGACTCGGCGGTCGCGACCGAGCGCTGACTGGCCTCCCTCATGGCGGAGTCCCTGGCCTGGAGCACGAGTGCCGTGCCGGCCGCGACGACGAGCAGCACGGTCAGTGTCAGCTGCAGCAGAAACACCTGGCCTGCGACGCTGTGCACGCTGACGAGGGAGCGGAGGCTCTGTCCCCAGGAGGGCTGTGGATCCCCGGAAACAGCGCCCCCCTGTCGGGCGGCAGGCCGCCCGAGGGACTGCGTCATATCCCCTTTGTAGCACTGTGCGTAATCGGGGGCGAAGCGCCGGCCGGGGATTCACAGAGGGCAGCAATAGCGAGGAGTTCGCTCACGAGGTGTGACCCGACAGGCGCGTCAGCCTGCCTGGGACCCGTACACGCGCGTGACATTCATCGTCATGAGCACCCTGCGGTCCGCCACCATCACCGACCGGTACTCGTCCCAGTCGGGATGCTCTCCGGACGCGGCGCGGTAATAGTTGACGAGGGCGTCGACCTCAGGGCCGTTCGGGTCATTTCCCGGTCCGACGAGCGTCACCGGGCCCTCGGCCGTGGCCCACGACCAGCCGTCGGCGCTGGTGACCTCCAGCGCGGCGCGCGGGTCGCGCCGCAGATTCGCCGTCTTGGCCCGCCCCTCGGTCATCGAGACGACGAGAACACCGGCCTCCTCGTCGTAGAAGGGCATGACGGGGGAAAGCTGAGGCAGGCCGTCCGACTTGATCGTGGCGAGAACACCGAGTCGGCTCTGGGCGAGGAGCGTGCGCGGGTTGAACGAAGTGTCGGTCATATACAGAACCAAGTCCCGATCCGATGCCTCTATTCCCCTCGGACACACGCTCACCGCGTCGCAGGACCGGCCCCCGCAGCCCCGCAGCGCGTGGATGGGAGACTGGTCTGCCGTTGGGGGCTTCGAGGGGATGGACGGGATCATGCGACGCCGTCAGGTGACGACGCACATCGTGGCACTGGTCATGGCGGTGACCGCGACGGCAGCCGCGACGGGCTGTACCCGCCTCATCGACGACAAGGGCCCGCTTCCGTCACGATCCGCGGAACCGCGCCTGTCGGCGGACACCGCGGTGCGCGAGCTGACGTCCGCGCTGGCGGCGGAGGGCGTCACGCTCGATCGGGCGCCGCAGGATCAGATCGTGATCGAGTGCACCGAGCGGCTGACGGGCCGGGGCGAGTCGGCGAAGGCCGGCGCGGCACTGAAGGCCGGCTTCGCCCGTGCCCGTTCCGACCACGGCTGGAAGAGCGGTCCGGACATGGGCGGCGCGTCACTCACCCTGCGCAAGGGCAACTGGACGGCGGCAGCCGGCCTCCCGCCCACCACGGCGGCGTCCCCCAGGGCTGCGGTCACGATCACTGTCAACCTCGTGTGCGACGGCGCCCGCTCGAAGTCCCGGACAGACGCCTCCCCGACCTCGACAGCGTCCTGAGGGCCGGGCGCGCTCCGGCCTCGGCTACTCGCCCGACCGCCCCGCCTCCGCACGCAGTTTCGCGGCCCGCTCGGTCGGGTCGTAGTCCGGTCCGACGCCCTCGATCAGCAGCAGATCCCCCTCGATGTGGTCGGTCCGCAGCCGCAGAATGTCCTGGTACGCGGGCGAGTTGTACCAGGCACGCGCCTCGGCGAGGCCGGGAAACTCGATCAGCACCATGCTGCCGGGCCAGCTCCCCTCGACCACTTCGGCGGGCGGGCCGTGGATGACAAAGCGGCCCTCGAAGGGGTCGAGCGTGGCCTGGATGCGCTCCAGGTACTCGATGATGTCGGCGTGATGCCGGCGGCTGCGAAGATGCGCGAAACCATAGGCGGGCACGATCGGGCTCCCTCGTTCAGGTCCTCGCGGCGCGGAGACGAGGACCTGAACGTAGCCCGCGGGCGTTCGAGGGGTCGATTACCTCTGAGGTAGTTGCCGGCGGGGCGTCACAGCGTTCGCCGGCCTCCCACCCGTTCCACCCTCAGGAAAGGGCCCCCACGTACGCGAGGGCCTGCTTCAGCAGGACACCGTGCCCGCCCGGCATCTCGTTCTGGACCACCTGTGACGAGGCCTCCTCCGGGGTGAACCAGACCAGGTCGAGCGCGTCCTGCCGGGGCCGGCAGTCTCCCGTCACGGGGACGATGTACGCGAGGGACACGGCGTGCTGGCGCGGGTCGTGGAACGGCGTGACGCCGAGCGTCGGGAAGTACTCGGCGACGGTGAAAGGCTGCAGGGACGCCGGTACGCGGGGCAGGGCGACCGGGCCGAGGTCCTTCTCCAGATGACGCAGCAGCGCGTCGCGGACGCGCTCGTGGTGCAGCACCCGGCCGGAGACGAAGGAGCGGCTGACCGTCCCGTCCCGCCCGATGCGCAACAGCAGTCCGATGTGGGTGACTTCACCATTGTTGTCGACTCGCACCGGTACGGCTTCGACGTACAGGATCGGCATGCGGGCGCGCGCCTGCTCAAGATCGTCGGAGGTGAGCCAGCCGGGCGTGGTTTCGGTCGTATCAGACATTGGGCGATCGTACTTTCACCGTCTGCCGCGTCACGCACGCCGCTCCAGGCAACACCCCGATCGGGCATGGACGGTCCTACGCGAATTCAGGCAAACGGCACCAGACGGAACACCGGGTGCCCTGCCGCCTCTGCGGCGAACTCCTCGTCGGCCGAATCGAGCGTCACATCGAAGTAGGCCCGGGTGACCGGCACTTCCCGCAGGTACTGCCGCAGCACGGCGACACTCTCCTCGGGGTCGAGTTCGACCACGCGCAGGTTCTCGGAGCGGCCGCCGCGGCTCAGGCCGACCTCGCCGGCGACGCGCGCGTTGCGCACCCAGTTGCTCACCCCGTAAGCGGCGACGAGCCAGCGCTCGCCGCCCGCCGACATCACGTCGACCGGGATGGAGTAAGGGCGGCCCGACTTCCTTCCGTTCACGGTCAGGACGAAGCGGTAGCCCTTGCCCATCCCCAGCCGGGTCATGGTCAGGAACACCCGGTTGACCGCGCGCGTCACGGGTCCGACACGGTACGACTTCGCCATGCGCCCCTCCCCTCTTCCGACGTGCCTTGCTCGATCTTGTCCTGCTCGAACGAGTCCTACGCGTGCCTGTCCTGGTGGCCCGCGCACCGGAAGCCTACGTTCTCCTGTAGAACGGCCCCAGTTGACCATTCGAAGGCAGGCAGCCATGTCCACACGTCCACCCCTCCCGCCCTTCACCCGCGAGACCGCGATCGAGAAGGTGCGCCTCGCCGAGGACGGCTGGAACAGCCGCTCCCCGCAGAAGGTCGCCCTGGCCTACAGCGAGGACTCACGCTGGCGCAATCGCGCCGAGTTCATCACCGGCCGGGAAGCGATCGTCGCGTTCCTGTCGCGCAAGTGGAACCGGGAGCTGGACTACCGTCTCGTCAAGGAACTGTGGGCCTTCGAGGGTCATCGCATCGCGGTCCGCTTCGCCTACGAATGGCATGACGACTCCGGCCACTGGTTCCGTTCGTACGGCAACGAGAACTGGGAGTTCGACGACGACGGCCTGATGCGCACGCGCCACGCGAGCATCAACGACCTGCCGATCGAGGAGTCCGAGCGCAAGTACCGCTGGCCGCTCGGCCGCCGCCCCGACGACCACCCTGGCCTCACCGATCTCGGTCTTTGAACCCGCTCCCCGCGACGTGACGGCGTAGCGCCCCGCCGTCACGGGGATGGGACGGCGGGGGCTGCCACGACGAGCGTGACTGTTCAAGTTTCACAGACTCCGGACGTGATCGGAAGCACGCCTCACGAACGGACGGACACGTGCGAGTACGGGGAGATGGTGCTCAACTCCCCATCTCTGTCTCGCTGTTCACGGCGTTCGGCTTATGGCGCCGGTAGTAGCGGGCCACGCGGGCGCGGTTGCCGCAGCGGGCGGCCGAGCACCAGCGGCGGCGGGGGTGGGCCGGCAGGAACAGCAGCACGCAGTCCTCGGCCTCGCACTGCCTGACCTTGCCGATCCCGGGGTCGGTGAGGAGGTCGGCGGCGGATTCCGCCAGAAGGGCGGCGAGGCGAACACCCAGCGGTCCGGTCCGGCGGGGGGCCGCCGTCACGGCGGCGCCGTCCCAGGCCAGTTCACGGAAGGCCGGCGCGAGGCGCTGCGCCTCGGTCAGCGCACGCAAGGCCGACGGGGGCGGCGCGTTTCCTTCGGTCACCGCGCGGAGGATGGCCTCGATGTGGCCACGGACGGCACGGACGGCGGCGAGGTCGTCCGCGCTCGGGGCGGTACGGGTGAGGTCCGCGGGGAGTCGGTCCGCTTCGAGGTCCAGCCAGGCGGCCAGCCGTCGTGGCGTGTCGATCAGGTCGGCGGGGTGGCCGTCAAGCCCCGTGGGCCGGGTGTTGACGAGGTCCAGGGCCAGGGGTTCGCCGGTCAGCGGTTCGCCGTCACTCATGCACCTAATGCTACATCCGGCCATTGACGCGTTAGAAAAGGTGTCGCTATAACTAATGCATCTTCTCGCATCGGAGGCATGTGACATGGAGTCCCGGACCACACCCCGCGTCACCCTTCCCGCCCGAACCGCCCACCGGCGCATCGATGTCGACGGTGTCGAGGTCTTCTACCGCGAATCACTGCCAGAGCGCACCGACGCCCCCGCGCTGCTCCTGCTGCACGGCTTTCCGTCCGCCTCACACCAGTTCAGGCGCCTGATCGACACCCTGGGCGCGCACTACCGCCTCATCGCGCCCGACTACCCCGGCTTCGGTCACACGTCGGCGCCCGACGGGTTCGAGTACAGCTTCGACCGGCTCGCGGCCGTCACCGAAGGCTTCGTCGAACGCCTGGGCCTGACCCGGTTCGCCCTGTACCTCTTCGACTTCGGCGCGCCCGTCGGCTTCCGTCTCGCACTGCGTCACCCGGAGCGGATCACCGGCCTGATCGTGCAGAACGGCAACGCCTACGCCGAAGGCCTGTCGGACGCGGCGCGTGACTTCACCGCGCTCACCCCGGACACTCCCGGGGCCGAGCGGACCATCATGGGCCTGTTCACCGAAGAGGCCACCCGCTCCCAGTACGAGGGCGGCACCTCGGATCCCTCGCTGGTCGCCCCCGAGGGCTGGCTGCTGGACCAGCACTTCCTGGACCTGCCCGGCCGCAAGCAGGCCCAACTCGCCCTGGCCTACGACTACAAGAGCAATGTCGCCGCCTATCCGGCCTGGCAGGAGTGGCTGCGCGAGCACCGGCCGCCGACGCTGATCACCTGGGGCGTCAACGACCCCTTCTTCCCCGAGCCGGGGGCCCGCGCCTACCTCCGCGACGTCCCGGACGCGGAGCTGCATCTCTTCGAGACGGGTCACTTCGCCCTGGAGGACCACCTGCCGCAGATCGCCCCTCTGATCGCGGACTTCCTGGACCGCGCCTGACCTTCCGTGGACGACCTCCGGCCGAAGCGCGTACGGACCCTTCCGGGGATCGGCCAACTCCCCGCTGTCCGGGGTCTGTCTGCCAGTACCCCTCCCCCGCCCGACGCGGCGATGGGCGGCCTCGCGGTACGTGCGAAGTGGACCGCGAGGCCGCCCGGGTGCGCCGTCCGGTCAGGGCGCCCATCGCCGACCGTACGCACAGGACACCCGCCCGGCGCCCTGAGTTACGCCGTCCGGGACCGTCCCGCCACGGGCTGCCGAGCCAGGTCCAGCTCCCCGACCGTCTGATCCCCGCTCGTCTCGCCGGTCGGCCGGAACCCGAGCCCCAGGTAGAACCCTTCCGGGCCCCGCGCACCGGGGTGCCACGTGACCGTGAGACGGGTTCCGCCGCGGCGCCGGATCTCGTCCGCGACGGACTCGACCGCGAAGCGGCCGTACCCCCGCCCCTGTTCATTGGCAGCGATGTTCAGACGCCAGAGTCCGGAACGCACGTCGTTGCCCGTACCGTCCCCGGCGAAGTCGATGTCGAAGAAGGCCATGAGGAAGCCGACGGCCCGCCCGCCGTCCACGATCAGCCGGGGCCAGGCCACCTCGGGATGCACATAGGCCTCGGCGAGGGACTTCACCACGGGGGCGACCAAGTGGTGCTGGTCCGGCCGGACCTCGATGGCTGTCGCGGTCTCGAAGTTGGCCGGGGTGATCGCCTCCAGGCGAAGCTCCGTCGTCATGCCTGCACCCTCTGCGCCGCGGGAGGGAGGATCAAGTGAATTTCGGCGCCAAGGGCCGGGTGGCCGCTGGTCACGCGCTCACCAGGCCTGCGGCGCCCGGTGCGGCGGCTCACCAGGCCAGCATCAGCCAAGCGCGATGCGGCAGTTCCGTCTCGGCCGTGATGCCTTCCTCTCCGTGGAGCACGCTCGCCGGTGCCGGGGTTTTCAGCGGGTCCAGGCGGATCGACGACACCGCGTCGGGCGGTGTGGGGATGTCGACGTGGGGCAGGGCAGGGTCGAAGCTGCCGTTGGCCATGGCGAGTCGTGTCACCCCGTCCTGTTGCGACAGGTGCGGGATCAGGTGCGGTCCGCCGCTGACCAGCGGCAGCGTCGGGCTCGGTCCCTCCAGGAACCGGACGACGGCGTGGATGACGCGCTGCCCGAAGTCGTCGCGGGGCAGGTCGGCGGGGTCGGTGGCGGCGAGTACGGCGACGCGCCCGCCGAGCTCATTGACGTATCCGCAGCTTCCGGCGCCCCACACGTCCTCCCCCGGTGTGAGGACGTGCGTCCACACGACGGCTTCCGGACCCGGGCGCAGGCGGGCCAGCGCGGGCTGCGTGTTGACGCTCAGCAGCGTGCCGACGATGTCGGGGTCGGGGTGGTGGGTGATCTGTTCGAAGCTGAAGGGGTCCGCCGCCTGCGCGTCCTCGCGGTCGACGACCTCGGTGACCTGGACACCGAGGAGATCGCCGAATCCGCGCCGCGTCAGCACATCGGCCGCGACTCCGTCGAGCAGCAGTCCGCCCGTCAGCATCTCCCGGATCTCGCCGTCGTCGAACGCCCAGGCCAGCTTGCCGAAGACAGCCTGCACCGGGGCCTTTGAGGCGGTCACCGGGATGCCGTAGCGCAGCAGGAAGTCGGCTGCCCCGCGCGGGCCGGTGCGCAGCTCGTCCAGAGTGCCGGTCCGGGTGCGGACGTGGGCCGCGGCGTCCTGGCGGTACGGCAGCCCGACCCCGAGTGTCCGGGCCTCCTTGGTGTGGCGTCCCGCGATCCAGTCGAGGGCCGGGCGTGAGCGGCGCAGCAGCTGAGAGGTGCCGCGGAAGCGGTCGGGGCGGCCGGCCTGCATGGGGTGCACGTTGAGGAACAGGGCGTCCGCGCCGGACAGTTGGGCCGTGGTCATCTCGGACCAGGTCTGCACGTCCGACTTCGACCAGGTGGTGTGCGGCCAGTTCTCGATCTCCGGCTCGGACTCTACCCAGGCGGGCCGCAGCGCGCGCTGGGACTCCAGGAGCCACATCTGGCCACTGATCGAACGCGGGGCGCTGTCGCTGTACGGGGCGAAGTGCGGCCGGTGCGTGGCCCGGCCCTGTACGGCCAGGGCCTGGAACAGCGCCGGCCAGTCGCGGCCCTCGACGGAGTGGACGTCGGGCAGAGAGCTCATCAGCCCGAGTCTGGACCGCCCCGACGAAATCTCCTCGACGACCTCGCTCAACCGCTCGGCGATCTCCGTCTGTACGGTGCGCCAGACCTGCTGGAGGAGGGCGCGCCACGGGTGCGGCGGGCCGGGTTCGGTGATCGCCCGCACGACCTCGTCGCGGGTCACGGGGCGGCCGGCGAGATCGGCCAGTCGGTTCAGGACGGGGGCCTCGAAGCCGCCGCCCCAGTCCAGTGGGGCGTGGTTGTGGAAACGGAAGTCGTCCTCGAGCCACAGCACGCGGAAGCCGAGTCCGGCGAAGCGTCCGTAGTGGGCGTACAGCCATTCGCGCCAGTCGGGGCAGGTGAACGAGGCCTGCGCGGCGGCGGTCCTGCCGGTGGGCGAGACCATCGGCAGGAAGCCGTGGGCGTCCTTGCGACCGCGGTCCGCGTGGCCGGTCGTCACCCAGGGGTTGAGGCTGACGTCGAGTCCGGCGTCGCGCAGGACGTCACTGACGGTGGCCGTGGTCTCGTACCAGCGGTCTTCGGCCTCACCGGTGAGATAGCCGTCGAACACCTCCTCGGCGGCGAGCAGGAGAACGACTTCGTCGACCCCGGCCTCCTGGCAGGCCCGGGCCAGGGCGGTGGCGTGCGCGACCGCCTCGGCCGGGTCCTTGCGGGGAGGAAGCTGGAATCGCAGGTGGTAGCGCGCCGGCAACGGACTCTCCTTGTACGAGAGCGGCGCGGCCGGTGGTCCCACCGGCCCGCCGCCCTGTTCACCCGCGCAGCTCCGGGACGTGCCGAGGGGAGGTGTCGCGGGGAACTGACGATCTGAGGACGAAGGAAAGCTATCTGCTTGAAATTGCTCGGTCAATGGAACTTTCGAGCAACTTCAAGCAGGTCACTGAGGCGTGATGGGCCGCGGCCGGATCTGCGGGGTGGCGCGGGGCCCTGGTGCGCGGAGATGCCACGATCCGGCGCGGCACCTCCGGCCGGCTGGTCCTCGTCCAGTTCGCAGAGCACGGCGTCCGCGCGTTCGAGGTCCGGTGGTCGACGGGTCTACCCCTACGTCATGCCGGGTCGTCGGACGACGACAGGTCCGTGGACATGGCCAGGGCGCGGTGCCGGTCGAGCTCGCGGGCGACGAGGTCGAGCTTGGCCTCGACCCGGGCCACGGCGTCGGCGCCGAGCACGAGGCGGAGCGGGGGTTCGGGGGTCTCGGCGAGGCCGACCACGGCGGCTGCCGCCTTGGCGGGGTCTCCGGGCTGGCGGTGGTTGGCGTCCGCGAGGGCCTTGCGGGTGGCGCCTGCCGTGGGGGCGTAGTCGTCGATCAGGCGGGGCTCGGTGTAGAGGCTCGACGCGTCGAGGAAGTCCGTGCGGAAGCCGCCGGGTTCGACGACCGTGACATGGACGCCCAAGGGGGCGAGTTCGCCGTGCAGTGCCTCGGTGATGCCTTCGACGGCGAACTTCGTCGCGCCGTACAGGCCGACACCGGGAGCGGTGGCGAAACCACCGACCGAGCTGATGTTGATCACGTGGCCCGACCGCTGGGCTCGAAGCGTGGGCAGTGCGGCCCGCAGGGTGCTGAGCACCCCGAAGACGTTGATGTCGAACGCGGCGCGTACGGCCTCGTCCGTGACCTCTTCCACCGCCCCGAGGAGGCCGCGCCCCGCGTTGTTGACCAGGACGTCGATGCGGCCGAAGCGCGCGAGTGCGGCATCGACCGCGGCCCGTGTCGTCGCCTCCACGGTGACGTCCAGGTCGACGGCGAGCAGGGCGTCGGACGCGTCCGGGAACGCGCGGCGTACGGCTTCGGCGTCACGTGCGGTGGCGACGACCTCATGTCCTCGCGCCAGCGCCTCCCGCACGATCTCCGCGCCCAGACCTCGCGAGGCGCCGGTGATGAACCAAACAGACATGTCTCCTGCTTTCGTGAGCCTGACTGACTGCGTGTGCCGTATGCGTGTGCCGTAGGGGTCGTACGTGCCGGATGCTCTGTTCGGGGATGCGTGTGCGGCGCGGATGCGGATGCAGGTACGGACTACGGGTGACCCGGCACTCCACGGGCGAAGGTGAAGACGGTTTCCCGCTTCTGACCGTCGTCGGGAAGTTCCCGGTCGGCCCACCTGTCCATGACTTCCACGATCTCGTCCTTGAACTGGGCGAGTTCGGCATCGGTCATCCGCAGCCACACCTCGGCGACGAAGGGGCCGAGCGGCCAGCGCTGCTGTTCGGACTGGGGTTGATCGGCCCAGCGGCGCACCTGGTCGACCTGCCGTTCGAGGTTGAGGGACTCGGCGGCGTTCGCGACGGCCTCCCCCGCCGCGTCGTCGGCGAAGTCGACGGAGGACCACAGGAGCTTCGGCGTGGTGCGCCGCCACCATCGTTCACGCCGGTCGCGGGCGAGTTCGGGGGCCTCCTCGATCAGCCCCGCGGCGGCCAGCGCCTTCAGGTGATGACTCACATTGCCGACGGCTTCGCCCGTCGCCTGCGACAGCGCGCTGGCGGTGGAAGGGCCGTCGAGTTTCAGCAGGTCGAGCAGGCGGCGGCGCACCGGGTGGGCCATCGCGGCCAGCACCCGGGAATCGGTGATCGGAGGGGCCATACGGGCGACACTACTTACACAAGAGGTCTTGTGCAAGGGTTCTTGTGGACTGCCTCAACCACGGTGGAACAGGTCCTGCGGGTCTACGCGCACCCAGCCCTGCCGTGCGGTGGGCGGCCGCGGGACCTCCCGCTGCAGGGCGCGCCATTGGTGCACGAGCGCGTCGTAGATGGGCGTCGGAGAGGCGGCCCCGCCCCCGCCCAGAGGGGCAGCGTGACGCGGTCGGGGCGCAGGAACGCTTTTGCGCGGGTCGTTCATGCGCTGCCCAACGATCGCGTCCGCTCCTGGCCACGCCATTGGAGGGGGATCTTTCCCAGGACACACATCCGGACGGCGACGGCACGCCCTGCGCAGCTCCCTGTCCGCCCTTCCGTCGCCGCGAAACGGCTCGGTCACACGTCCAGCGCGAGCCTCGGTCCGGCGCTCCGCGACACGCACAGCAGCATCGCCCGATTCTCGGCGTGTTCCTGATCGGTGAGCAGGTCGTCGCGGTGTTCGGGACTATCCGGCCAGGACCGGCGTCTCGCACGTGCCGCACGCTCCCTGGCGGCAACTGCTCAAGACGCGTACGCCCGTGCGGTCCAGAGCGTCGAGGGTCGACGAAGTCGCGCGTCCTGCGCTTCCCTCCGGTGCGGTTCCCTGCGGGGCCGGCCGATCTCTCGGCTCGAGATGGAGGTCTTCCGCACCGCACTGGTCCGCCGCATCGAACGCCTGGAGCCCGCCGCTCCGGAGACCCCGTTTCGTGCACAACACGCTGCGCGGCTGGGTCTTCGGTCCCGGTGCGCGTGGTGGCCGGGTGAGCGTGTGGAGCTTCGGCCGCCGCGCGCGCCCCGACCTGGGTCAGGGTCAGCCCTTCGTCAGCCTCATGGGGATCGCCTTCAGGCCTCCGACGATGAAGCCGCCTGCGGGTGCCAACGAGTCTGCGGGCAGGGCGAGTTCCATGTCGGGGAAGCGGTCGAAGAGCGCCGGGAGGGCGACCGCGGCTTCCATACGGGCCAGGGGTGCGCCCAGGCAGCGGTGGACTCCGTGGCCGAAGCTGAGGTGTTCGGCGCTCGGCCGCCGGGCGTCGTACTGCCCGGCGGTGTCACCGTGTTGCTGCGGATCGCGGCCGGTGGCCGCGAACGACGGCAGGATCGCCTCGCCCTTGCGGATCGTGGGGCCGCCCAGGATCTCGATGTCCTCGACGGCGAACCGGAGCGGAAGGTTGGCGACACTGGGGGCCCAGCGGAGGGTCTCCTCGATCACGTCGTTCCAGGAGAGCTCGCCCGCACGGACCAGTTCGAGCTGCTCCGGGTGCGTGAGCAGGGCGTGAACGGCGTTGCCTATGAGGTTGACCGTGGTCTCGTGGCCCGCGACGAGAACGAGCAGGAGCGTGTCGATCAGCTCCTGTTCGGTCATCCGGTGACCATCCTCGTCCCGGGCCGCGACGAGCACACTGGTCAGGTCCGACGCGGGCTCCTCGCGCTTGAGGGCGGCCAGCCCCTTCAGCAGCGCCTGGATCTCGACGAACGCCGCGCCCGCCTCCACGGGGTCGACGGAGGTCATGATGATCTCGGACAGCCGGGCCAGTTCGGCGCGGGTGTCGCCCTCGGGGATGCCGAAGAGCTCGCAGATGACCTGCATCGGCAGTCGGTGCGTGAAGCCCTCGCGGAGGTCGACCACGGATCCCGGGGGCACCGCGGCGAGTTCGTCCAGGAGGGCGGCGGTGATGCGCTCGACCGAGGGCAGCATGGCGTCGGTACGGCGTGCCGTGAACGCCGGTGCGATGAGCTTGCGCAGCCGTCGGTGGTCGCTCCCGTACGCGGTGAACATGTTGTTCACGCCGACCCAGGTGGCCAGCCAGGACTCGTGGTACTCGCCGCGCTGCCACGCGGGCCAGTGCAGGCGGGCGTCCTTGGACACGCGCGGGTCGGTCAGCAGATCCTTGACCAGGCTGTGGCTGGTGATGGCCCATGCCTCGGGGCCGTCCGGGAGCCGGACGAGCGTCGCCGGGCCCAAGGCGCTCAGCCGGGCGGCCTCGGCGTGGATGTCGGCGCCTGCCGGGTCGAGTGCGACGGGTTGCGGTCCCATGAAATGGCTCCTGTCTGATCGGGATCTCGGGGCCGTACGGTGACGCGCCGCCCCGCGGCGCGAGAGCCCGTAGGAACGTACCCAAGATCATTACGACCGTCAGGCACCGATGGCCGGTTCGATGCGGGCGGACCAGGGTTGCCGGTCGCTCGATGACGGTCGCGGCGGTGCGGACGCGGACGGCCCCCTTAAGCCGCCCGGTCCTCGACGGGCCCCGTCTTGGCCGAAAGTCAACCGCTCGACGGTCCGTCAAGAGCAGGCCGCACACAGCCGTGTTGGCACGGAAGACGGACCGGAGTCGCTGCCCGCAGGCGACCGACTCCACGCCCCTTCCTCGGCCACCGCCTCGAGCGAGACACCGCGCTCGACTCGCCCCGGCTGGCAGCCCGAGGCGCTTCAGGTGGTCGAGGGTGAGTGCGCGCAGGAAGCTCCCGGCGTCGAACGCCTCGCCGACTGCGACCACGCCCGTCACCGCCCGGTCACCTCGGAGAAGGCGCGCGAGGCCCTCGACGACGAGCGGCGCCGTGACGGCGTGGATGTCACGGCCTCCCGCCACCGCGCGGCGCGTCTCGTGACCGCGGGTCACGACGGCCTCCACGAGGAAGGACTGCGCGGAACGGCCCTCGGCGTCGGCGGGTACGGGCTCGGGGGTGCCCTCCGCGCGGATGCCGCGCCGAGGCGCGAGGTTCATCATCGCGCGCCTCGGGGGTTCGTCCGGGGAGTGTGCGCGGCCCAGGGCGTGACGGCGACCCGGCCACCCAGCGCGTGTTCGTACAGGACGAGTCCGCTGCCCCTCTCGCGGTCGAGCCGGTCGCGGACGAGGCCGGCGACGCGCGCGTCCCGCGCGGAGCCGAACGCGACCACGGTGAAGCGGCCGGCCCGGGCTTGGCGCGGGAGCGTGTCCAGGCCGGCCGTCGCGGCGGCACGGGCCGACATGGGGACCTCTGCCATGCTGCGGCGACACGTCACCCGCGTCACCGGCCTGCCGCCCGAGGCCGGCCGGGGGGCGTTCGGCGGCCGGTGACACGCGCCGCGCGCGATGCGACCCCCAGGATCACCGAACCCTCACCCTAAAGCTGAGGTCGAGGTGACACTCGACGGGACGCATCTCGGGGCGACGCCGGGGAGCACTCCTGGGGTGGCCGCGTCGGCACCCGCCTGGTACTGCCGGTCCCAGGAAGACGGGACGCCTGGCTGTCGGCGCCGCTCCGCCGCACGCTGGTGCCATGACGAAAACACTCATCACCGGAGCGAACAAGGGTCTCGGCTTCGAGACCGCCCGTCGGCTCGTCGCCGCAGGCCACACCGTCTACGTGGGCAGCCGCGACCCGGAGCGCGGCCGCCGCGCCGCTGAGCGGCTCGGCTCACTCTGGGTTCAGCTCGACGTCACGGACGACGCTTCCGTCGCCGCCGCCGCCAAGGCCATCGAGGCCGACGGCGGACTTGACGTGCTGATCAACAACGCCGGCATCGAGGGCCGGACCCCTGACGGCGGCGTGATCGGCGCCGCGGACGTGACGGCCGACGAGATGCGGTCGACCTTCGAGACGAACGTCTTCGGCGTCGTACGTGTCACCCACGCGTTCCTGCCCCTGCTGCAGAAGTCCGAGGCGCCGGTCGTGGTCAACCTGAGCAGCGGCCTGGCATCGCTGGCGCGGGTCACCGACGCGGGTACGCCGACCCACGCCTATCCCGGAGTCGCCTACCCGGCGTCGAAGACGGCGGTGAACATGATCACCGTGCAGTACGCGAAGGCGTTCCCCGGCATGCGGATCAACGCGGTCGAGCCCGGCTACACCGCGACGGACCTGAACGCCCACACCGGCATCCAGACCGTCGAGGAGGGCGCCGAGATCATCGTGCGCATGGCCCAGCTGGGCCCCGACGGCCCGACCGGCACGTACGTAGCCGCGGAGGGCCCGCTCCCCTGGTGACGACGCGGGTCGCCCGACGGGCCCCCGCCTCACACCAGTCCGTCCGCCATGTCCCGCGTGACGTCACGTCCCCCGCGTACACGCCGCGCGAGGTTGGCGGCGGCATCGGGCCACGCGGGATGGTCGAAGGAGAAGCCCGCGTCGAGCAGCCGGCCCGGGACGACGCGGCGGCTCTTCAGAAGGAGTTCGGTGTCCGAGCGGAGCGCGAACGCGCCGAGTTCGGCCATCCACTTCGTCGCGGGCAGGCCCACCGGGACGCCCCATGCCGTACGAAGCGCGCGCATGAAGTCACGCTGCGGCAGCGGCTCTGGGGCGGCGAGGTTCACGGGCCCGTCCAGGTCGTCGCGTTCGATCAGGAACCGGACCGCTCGGGCGAAGTCACGGTCGTAGATCCAGGACACGTACTGGCCGCCGCCCGCGACCGGACCGCCGAGGCCGAGTCTGGCCAGGCGCAGGAGGATGTCGAAGACGCCGCCGCGGTCGGGGCTCATGACCATCGCGGAGCGCAGGGCGGCCTTGCGGGTGTGCGGGGTGTCCGCCCGCTCCTGCGCTCGCTCCCACGCCTTGGCGATCTCGACGCTGTAGCTCCAGTAGCCGGGGACGCCGGCCTCGTCGCCGCCGAGCACGCCGGTCGCCTCGTCGTTCGGTGCGGCGAAGCTGTGGGCGTAGACGGTCGCCGTACTCATCTGCAGCCACACCCTCGGAGGTCGCGCGGCGGCGGCGACGGCCTCGCCGACGACTTCGGCGGACCGCACGCGCGAGTCCATCATGGCCCGGAGGTTGGCGGGGGTGTAGCGGCAACTGACGCTGCGTCCGGCGAGGTTGATCACGGCATCGCTGCCGTCGACGGCCTCGGCCCAAGGCCCCAGGGTCTCGCCGTCCCAGCGCGTTTCCCCCTCGCGCACCGGCCGCCGCGTGAGGACCACGACTTCGTGTCCCGCTTCGGCCAGTTCACGCTTCAGGATCGTCCCCACCTGCCCGGTGCCGCCGGGTATCACGATCTTCATGGAGCCCCCTCATCGCGTCGGCACCACCCTAGCGCAGACATTTGAACGTGTTCAAATCGAGAAGGGAGTAGTCGAGAAGGCCCTCAGCCCCGGTCGCGGACGTGCAGACCGAGCCCCCTCGCACCCGGGGTCTCCACCCCCGGCAGGAGCCTCATGTCGTGGTCGTAGTCCCCGCCCGTGAGCGACCGGAAGGGGACCGGCGTGGCCGTGAAGAGTGTGTCGAGCCGTCGGGCGTACTCCTTCCGTGCCGTGACGAAGCGGTCGTCGGGGAGCTCGTTCGCGCTGTACACCGCGAACGGCTCCAGCGGGCTCATGCCGGTGAACCAGAACAGGCCGTGCTGGACGGGGTGCAGGACGTCGTCGAGGCTTCCGTGGATGCCTCGATCGGAGAACGCCGACTCGCGCGCGCCGACGGTCACCGACACGAGCGCCCGCCTGCCCGGCAGGGAGCTTTCGCCGTACGGCGGCGGGACCGCGGGGCCGTACGCGAAGCCGCTCGTGAAGACCCGGTCGATCCAGCCCTTGAGGATCGCGGGCGCCGAGAACCACCACATCGGGAACTGCAGGACCACTGCGTCCGACCAGCGCACCTTCTCCTGCTCCGCCGCGACGTCGGGCGACAGACCGCCCGAGAGCGTCGCCCGCTCGGAGTCGGCCATCACGTGCAGCCGGCCCGCTCCGGTGTGCTCGGGGAAGTCGTCGGCGTCCACCGTCGCCTTCCACTTCATCGCGTAGAGGTCGGACACCTTCACCTCATGTCCTGCCGTGCGCAGGTGCTCGACCGCGAAGTCGGTCAACGCGGAGTTGAGCGAACGGGGTTCCGGGTGGGCGCTGACCACGAGGATCTTCTTGGGCCGCCGAGGCGTCGTGTCGTTCATGCCACCACGTTCGCCCGGGCGCGTCCGGGCAGCCAGCACCCTGGTCAACGGCGGAACGCTGATCCTGGTACTGCGAGGACCACGCATACTTGGGCCCATGGACGGCGTGAACCACATCGGGGGAACGGACGCGGTTACCACCCTCACCACCGGCGGCTCGCAGCACGGTCTCGGTGACTTTCTCCGCGCCCGCCGCGCGCGCGTCGCACCGGAGCACGTCGGGCTCTCCGGCGGCCGCCGCCGACGGGTGCGGGGACTGCGCCGCGAGGAGCTGGCGCAGCTCGCCGGGATCAGCGTGGACTACTACGTGCGCCTGGAACAGGGCCGCGCCACTCAGCCGTCCGCCGAGGTCGTCGACGCGCTCGCCGGAGCGCTCGGCCTCGACACGGCGGAGCGCGGGCATCTCGCCACCCTGGCAGGCGCCCGGCGGGGCCCCGCGCCCGAGGCCCGGGTGAGCCCGATGCTGCGGCGGCTCCTCGACTCCATGGCCGGCTTCCCGGCCTTCGCCACGAACCACCGCCTGGACGTGGTGGCGTGGAACGCGCTCGGCGCCGAGCTGATCGGCGGCCTGGCCGAGCCGGCCCGCCGCGACCGCAACAACGCGCGGTACCTGTTCCTCGACCCCGCCTCGCGCGTCGTCCACCCGGAGTGGGAGGACCGGGCGGCGGAGGCCGTGGGCCAGCTGCGCGTCTGGTCGGGGCGCTACCCGGACGACACGGAACTGGCGGGCCTCATCGCCGAACTCACCTCGCACAGCGCGGAGTTCAGGCGCATCTGGGACAGCGGCGAGGTCGTGATGTGCGCGGCGGGGCGCAAGCGCCTGAGGCACCCGGTGGCCGGGCTGCTCACCCTGGACTTCGAGACGCTGCACGTACCGGCCGCGCCCGGCGAGACGGGCCTGGTGGTGCATGTCTTCAGCGCCGAGGACGGCAGCGAGGAGGCCGCGGCTCTCGCACGGCTGACCGAAACCGTTACAGTGTCGGACAGGCCGTGACTGGCGCTGGGGTGGAGAACCACCGGGGAGCGGCCTGACCAAAGGGTCGATGTATGCCGTGCGCCTGGGCGAATGGTCAATGACGCCTGGGAGGCGACCATGTCCCCGACACCGACAGCCCACCTCATGGACGGCACCGGCACGGCCCGGCGCCTCGTCGAGGAGTCCGCGGGCAGAGCGGCGGAGCTGGTGAGGCGTACGGGCTCGGCGCCCTGCCTCGCGACCGTCCTGGTGGGTGAGGATCCCGCCTCCGTCACGTACGTCCGTATGAAGCAGGCCCGCTGCGCCAAGGCCGGTATCGAGTCGCGGCGCGTCCAGCTCCCCGCCGAAACGACGACCGCGGAGCTGGTCGCCACTCTCCGCGAGCTGTCGCAGGACGCGTCGGTGCACGGAATCCTGCTCCAGCACCCCGTGGGCCCGCACATCGACGAACGCGCGGCGTTCGAGGCCATCGCCCCGGAGAAGGACGTCGACGGCGTCACCATGACCTCGTTCGGCGCGATGGCCTTCGGACTGCCCGGGTTCGTCTCCTGCACACCGGGCGGAATCATGCGGCTCCTCGACGAGTACGACGTCGATGTCGCGGGGCGGCACGCGGTGGTCGTGGGCCGGAGCGCGATCCTCGGCAAGCCGGCCGGGATGCTCCTGCTCGCCCGGGACGCCACCGTGACGTACTGCCACTCCCGCACGGCCGACCTGAGCGCGTACGTGCGGGAGGCGGACATCGTGGTGGCGGCCGTGGGCCGGCCCCGGCTCATCCGCGGCGAGGACATCAAGCCCGGCGCGGTCGTGATCGACGCGGGCTACAACGCGGGCAACGTCGGCGACGTCGATTTCGACACCGCGGCCGAGCGGGCCCGCCTGATCACTCCCGTCCCCGGCGGGGTGGGCCCCATGACCATCGCCGTCCTCCTGGCCCAGACGGTCACCGCGGCGTACCACCAGCTCGGTGCGGACCTCGATCGCGCGCTCGTCTGACGGGACCGCGCCGATCGCGCATCCGGGATCCCCGGTCGGTGGCGGCGTCGAGAAGTCCGGCGGCCGCCATCTCGAGGGCGGCGCGCGGCAGCGGTGCGCACTCCAGCGGTGCGCACACCTCGAAGCCGAGGTGCCGTACGGCCGTCTCGCCCGACGGCAGCACCTGGAGATACTCGGGACCGTCGGGTTCCTCGCGGCCCAGGAGGAACTCGACGGTCAGGAGCGTACCGGCGGCGATCCGCGCGGATCCGGCCTGCGATTCACGGTCGATCAGCGTGAACTCCCGCTCGTACGGGCCCGGCGGCGGCGCCGCAAGGAGCCACCGGGCGAACTCGGCGGCCCGCGGCGCCCCTTGCCCCAGCGGCAGGCACCCGAGGAAGTACGCGTCGAACCACCAGCCGCCGTCCGCATCTCCGTCGAGGGCGATCCACTGGTCCTCGACGGGGCGGCCCGGGTGGTGGGACCCACGCCATGCGAGGCGAAAGAGCGGACCGGTCCCGGGACGCTCACCTCCGTACGCCATGCAGCGATCTCCCTCGTCCTCCGATGCTCAGGCGACCCAGTGCGGCCGTCGCGCGCCGGACGCCGGCGGAAGGCCGGCGGCGAGCGCGGTCGCCATGCGGTGGACGGCTTCGAGCAGGGTGTCCGCCGGGGTCGTGTACGGGATGCGCATCCGCTGCTCGAAGATGCCGGGGTCGGTGGCGAAGCAGGCGCCGCTCTCGATCCGGACGCCGTTGTCGATGGCTCGTTCGGACAGCGCGGAGGCCACCGGTTCACCCAGGTCGACCCACAACGACAGGCCGCCGGGCGGCAGTTGCCAGGTCCAGTGCGGCATGTGATCGGTCAGTGCGGCGGCCAACGCGGCGCGCTGCACGCGTAGTTGCTCGACTCGGGACGACAGAAGACCGTCGGCCCGGTCCAGGAGGGCGAGTGCCAGGAGTTGGTCGACGACCGATCCGCCCATGTCGGTGGCCACGCGCTGGCCCGCGAGTTCGGTGACGAGGCGTGCGGGCGCGCGCAGCCAGCCGATGCGCAGGCCGCCCCAGTGGGTCTTGCTCATCGAGCCGATGCTGACGACCCGGCCGGTGCCACACTTCGCGGCGTGGGAGGCGAAGGGAGGCGGCGGGGGGACGTCGAGCGCGAGGTCGGCCAGCGTCTCGTCGATGACCAGCCACGTACCGGACCGCTCCGCCGCGCGCAGGACGCGCGCCCGCTCGTGTTCGGGCATGAGGCAGCCGGTCGGGTTGTGGAAATCGGGGATCAGGTAGGCCAGTTGGGGCACGACCTGACGGAGGGTCGATTCGGTGATCTCGATGTCCCAGCCGCTCTCGGTCACCGGGACGGACACGGTGCGCAGCCGGGCACGACGCAGCGCCTCGAGGGCGTTCGGGTAGGACGGGTTCTCGACCATGACCCGGTCGCCGGGGCTGCTCAGCAGTCCCAGGACCAGTGTCAATGCGTGCTGCGCGCCGGATGTCACCAGGATCTGTTCGGGCAGGGTGGCGAGGCCCCGTCGGGTGTAGCGCTCGGCGACGGCGGCGCGCAGATCGGGCAGGCCGTAGGGGTGGTAGCCGGGGGTGTGTGCCTGCGCGGCGAGTTGCGGGGTGATGTGCGCGAGGGCGTCGACGAGTGCCTGTTGCGGGAGCCCGGGGGAGGCTCTGGCCAGGTCGATCGCGCTGTCCTGGGGACTGAGGAGACGGGTGATGCCACTGGGGGTGCGGCCTTCGGGAAGGGCGGTCCATGTGCCCGAGCCCTGGCGGCTGTGTGCGTAACCGCTCTCGCGCAGCAGGTCGTACACGGCGGTGACGGTGGTTCTGCTGGTGTCGAGGGCGGCGGCCAGTTCGCGCTCGGCGGGGAGTCTGACGTGCAGGGCGATGCGACCGTCCAGGATGAGTGTGCTGATCGCCTGCGCGAGGTGGCGGTAGGCGGGTCTCGTGCCGGCGGTGTCGGGCAGCATCGCGGCGAGCCGGCGGCTGCCCAGGGTCCGGTCCGCGCGGCCCACCTTGTCCACCGGCTGGAAGGCGTTCGCGTCAGTCAAACCATTCTCCCGAAATTGGCCATGTCACCCGGGCCAATCACTCTACAGAGTTGCCGCAATGGCCTTGAAGGCCCACGGCACCCACGGTGGAGGCAGGCACATATGCGGCAGGACACGGACACGACGGCCCGCCCCGAGCAGGCGGCTCCGGGAGACGAGGGGACCGGGCGCAGCCGCTCCGCTCCCCCACTCGCCTACGTACGCCTCGGCGAACGCCCGCTCCACCGCTTGCCCCAGCTGTTCATCGGCCTGGCCCTGTACGGATTCAGCATGGCCGTCATGGTCCGCGCCGGGCTGGGCCTGAGTCCCTGGAGCGTTCTCAACGAGGGGCTGGAGAAGCACACTTCGCTGAGCTTCGGCACGCTCACCGCCGTCGTGGGAGTGTGCGTCCTCCTGCTGTGGATCCCTCTGCGGCAGCGGCCGACGTTCGGGACCGCCGCGAACCTCGTCGTCATCGCCTTCTCGTCCGACCTCGGGCTCGCGCTCGTCCCCGAGGGCCTGCCGCTTCCCGAACGCGTCGGGCTCCTCCTCGCCGGGACATTCGCCAATGCGCTGTCCGTCGCCGTCTATGTGGGCGCACGGTTCGGGCCGGGGCCCCGGGACGGGCTGATGACCGGTGCGTCCGCCCTCACGGGACGTTCCATCCGCGTCGTCCGCACGTTCATCGAGGTCTCCGTGCTCGCCGTCGGGTGGCTGCTCGGCGGCGGCGTGGGGCTCGGCACCGTGCTGTACGCCCTGACCGTCGGGCCCGTCACGCAGTTCTTCCTGCCCCGGTTCGCCTACTCGGGCCCGACCAGGACCGCACGCCCAGGCCCGCGTGTCACCGGCTCCCGCACCTCTTCGTAGAGTCTGCGCGGTGAACCTTCACCACGCACCCGATCCACACCTGCCGATGGTCAACGACCCGGGACTGAAAGTCCCGGGCTTGCACAACGGGCACCACTGGCTGTGGTGCTGCGTTTGCGTCCTGTCCCACGCCCGGTGTTCGGGGGTGGGTCTGGGGCG
This sequence comes from Streptomyces sp. NBC_00569, assembly GCF_036345255.1. Lineage (NCBI taxonomy): Bacteria > Bacillati > Actinomycetota > Actinomycetes > Kitasatosporales > Streptomycetaceae > Streptomyces > Streptomyces sp. NBC_00569. The sequence goes on from NZ_CP107783.1 coordinate 873,125, forward strand.
GTTGACTGCGCCCCGCGTCGCCACAACTCTTCCGCACGGTGACGGATGTTGCGGGAGCCGTTCCAGTCCGCGTGTGCAACGACACCGCAGGACCGGCATACGAAGCGGGCCTGGGAGGCCCGGTTCGCCTTGTCGATGTACCCGCATTCGGCGCAGGTGCGGGAGGTGTACGCCGGATCGACGTACACCACCGGCACCCCCGCTCTGCGGGCCTTGTACGCGATGAACTGTCCGAGCTGGGCGAAGCTCCAGCTGGAGTGGGTGGCCCGTTGGGGCTTGCGAAGCCGTACCCGGGCGCGGATGCCCGTCAGATCCTCGAGGGCGATTCCGCGTCCGGTGCGTTCTGCCTCGACCACCACATGTTTCGCGATCTTGTGGTTGATGTCCTTCACCCGCCGCGCCTCCTTACGCCTGCGCTTCTTCAAGCGCCGTTTGGCGGACGGGGTGTTCTTCCTCTGGAGCTTCTGACGCAAGGTGCGCTCGCGGAGGCGTCCGCGATTCAGGCGGCGTCCGGCCATGATCTGACCGTCCGAGGTGGTCGCGATGTTCACGATCCCCAGATCGATCCCCAGGAACTGGGTGACGCTGGTGTTGAGTGCGGCCTCGGGGACCTCGCAGGTGGCGATCAGGAACCACATGCCGTCGCGGAACAGCAGATCGGACTCGCCCTTGCGATACAGGGCCAGACGCGCCACATGTTCGGGGGCGGCGGTGAACGCCACTTCTTTCATCCGGCCGGACAGGGTCCAGATCGACACCGTGCACTCGGTGTGCTGCCAGGACAGCATCCGGTCGTCATAGGGCTGCGCGCCCTCAGGGCGGAAGGAGATCGGTTTTTCGGTGGCGCGCCGGTAGCGCTTGGAGGAGGGCCTGCCGAGGTTTCCTGCCTTCAGGTTCGCCTTGAGCGTGTTGTAGGCGTCGCAGGTCTTCTTGATGACGTGCTGGGCGGCCTGAGCTCCGAGTCCCCATCGGTCCTTGACCTGGGTGTAGGTGTGCTCGCGCAGGGGGAAGTTGCGTTTGATGTCTTTCTCGAACGCCACCTGGGAGACCCAGGTCGCGGCCTCGTTGCAGGCGTGCAGGGTTGCCTCAAGTGCCGCCGCCTGCACAGGCGTCGGCAGGAGCTTCACCTGCACCGTCAACTTCACGACCGTGACGTTACCTGCCGCCTGACGTACCGGCATTCGAACGGCGCACATTCCACACCGGGCACTGCGGCCCGGTTTCCTGCGGGCTCTCCGCGCCCGTTGCCGCGGCGATGCTCCGCATCGCCGTCACCGGATGCGATTCCTCCCGGGGGTGAACCCCCCGGGGTTCCTCGCAAGAGCACGCTGAACCTGGTCGACTACCAGCCCGTCGCGCTCTTCCACCGTCTGGTGACGGGCGACCGCGAGGCTTTCGCGGAAGCGCTCGCGGAGGCGCTCGCCCATCACGAGCGCTACTGGAGCGACGCGACGGGGCCGCACAGCCGGGTGGCCCTCGGCCCGCTGGCGCTGGCGTGCCTCGCCTTCGACTCGGAGTTCCCCGTCGACAGCAAGTCGCCGTATCTGCCCGGGTTCCTCCTCGACCGGTCCTGGTACGGCGAGTTCGACACGTGAGAGCGGGCTCCGGGGCGGCTACCGCCGGGCGGCCTCGCGGCGGTAGAAGTCGAACTGCGTCACGCCCTCGTAGCCGCAGCTCTCGGGGTGCAGTTCGTGCAGCGCGACTCCGCAACGGGCGAGCGGGCCGAGGGTCTTGGTCAGCAGTTCGCCCGCCTCGGCGATGAACGCGGCCTTCTCCGCGGCGCTGTTCGTGCCGACGGTGACGGTGGCCTCGACATGGGCGTCGAGGCCACCGGTCAGCGGCCTGCCGTCGACGTAGTAGCGGTCGGCCGGCACCAGGTCGACGTGCACGATGGTCCTGGCGCCGGACTTGCGCAGCGCCGACACGGCCAGGCCCGTGAGGCCCTCGGCAAGGGTGCGTTCTACGTCGGCGGGAAGCGCGGTGTCGGTGACGGTGACGCGGATGAAGGGCATGGCTCCTCCTGAGCAGGTGCCGGGGGTGTGTCCGCCGGAGGTGGCGGCACGGACCCAGCGTCACCGACCTGGCACCATTGATCCAACGCATACGTGTCATAGGTATATGAGGCCCACGCATGACCCTGAACCTTTCCCAGCTGCGGGCGTTCCTCGCCGTCGTCGACGCGGGCGGATTCAGCGCGGCGGCGGCCGAACTCGGTCTGAGCCAGTCGGCGGTGTCGCACGCAGTCGCGGCCCTGGAACGCGAGTTGACCGCTCCGCTACTGGTGCGGGCCACTCCGGTGAGGACCACGGCGCTCGGCGAACGGGTCGTGCCGCACGCCCGGACCGCGGTGGCGGCGGCCCGGTCCGTGGAGCAACTCGCGGCGGACGCGGCCACCATGACGGGCACGGTGCGCCTGGCCGCCACACCCACGGTCTGCCAGGGCCTGGTCCCCGGCCTGCTGCGGCACTGGAGCGAGGACCAGCCCCGCGTCACGGTCCGGGTCTTCGAAGGGGACAGCGCCGAGATCGCCGCCTGGCTGGAGAACGGGACGGCCGACGCCGCCATCCTGATCGACCCTCCCCCGGGCCCGGGCATTCAGCTCGCCGAGGACAGCTACCGCGCCGTACTACCCCTGGACCATCCCCTCGCCGGCGAGCCGGTCGTCGACATCCGTGACCTGGAGGACGATCCGTTCCTGATCTCGCCCAACGGCTGCGAGGACCGTATCCGGACGATCCACCGTCTCGCCGGGCTGGAATTCAGCCCCACACACCGGGTCCGGGATCTGGCGACCCTGATCAGCATGGTGCAGGCCGGTATCGGCGTGACCGTCCTGTCGGAGGCGTCCCGCTCACTGATGCCGCCCGACCTGGCGCTGCTGCCGCTGCACCCCCAGACCTCACGGCGCCTCGTGCTGACCGGACCCCGGGCCCGCCCCTGGCACCCGGCCGTCCGCACCCTGGCGAACTCCGCCCTGGACCATCTCGCCGCGGCCGGCGCCATGTCGGGCGCACACGCGGGCTGAAGAATTCCGTCGAAGCCACGGCCGGTGTTGCCTACTGTGGCGGCATGCCCCATGGGAAGACCTCATACGTATGCCTGCGCTGCCGGGTCTCGTACAAGCAGCCCCACGACCGGGACAGGGAGCGGATCTGTCCGCGCTGTGCCGAGCCGATGATCCACGCGGGGTCCGCCTTCGCCGCGCCGCGCCGCCGCGACACCGCCGCGTGGCGCACGCTCTCGGTTCTGCTGCACGCGGGCGTGGGATTCCACAAGAGCTGCTGCGGTGGCCCGGGGTTCCGGCCCCGGGGCCTGCGTGAGGTGCGCGAGCGCCTTGCGTACGCCGAGCGGTCCGGTGAGCCCGTCGCCCGCGCGCTCTCGCGGTATGAGGTGCCCTGGATCGTTGCGCCCCGTCAGCACTGAGGGGCGCCGTCGTGTCGATCGCCACCGGCACAGAGCCCGACGGCGCTGCGCCGATGGCGAGACAGCACCCCGATCCACCACACACTTGCTTATTGGTCGTGCACTCAATAGCATCCGGGCATGCCGTCAAGCCTCCAGCACAAGCGCATCCGGAAGGCGCCGGCCGCCCGACGTGCGGAGATCGTCGGCGCGGCCGCCACGGTCGCCCTCGCCGAGGGGCTCGAGTGCGTCACCCTGCGGCGGATCGGCGAGGAGCTCGGCGTCCGCCCCGGACTGATCAGCCACTACTTCCCCTCGACGGACGACCTCGTGGCGGAGGCCTTCGGCAGCGCCGCCGGCGCCGAGCTCGACAGCCTCCTGCCCGCCCAGCGGGCCCAGGGGACGCCCACGCTGCACCTGGGATGGTTCTTCGCCCGCGCGACCGGCGCGTCCTACGACAACATCAGCCGCCTCTGGATCAACGCGCGCCACCTCAGCCGCTACCGGCCCGTCCTGCGCGACCGGGTCGCCGAGCAGGAGGCGGCCTGGCGCGAGCGACTCACCGGCCTGATCCGGCAGGGCGTCGACCGGAACGAATTCCGTACGGACGACCCGTATGTGACAACCATTCAGATCCTGGTCGTGCTCGACGGCCTCGGAGCGCACGCCAACACCGGAACCGGTAACCGTCCCTCCGAGGTGTCGCGCATGGCCGCCACGACGGCGGAACGCGAACTCGGCCTTCCGCACGGGACCCTCACCCGGTCCGACGCGCCGCTCACGGCGTCACCCACCGGCTAGGGTCCCGTGTCCCGGCCACCACCCACCGGCCGGGACCCGCAGCCCGGCCACCCTCACCCGCCCTCCAAGGAGCCGCCGTGCCCACCCCTCTCGTCCTGCTCTCCGCCCGCCTGCTCGACCCGGTCACCGGCGCGTTCCTGCCGCAGACCGCCCTCGCCGTGTCCGGCGGGCGGATCTCCGCCCTCGCCGACGACCACGGCATACGTGAGCACGTGGACGCATCGACCACGGTGATCGACCTCAAGGGCGCCGTGGTGACCCCGGGCCTGGTCGACGGGCATCTCCACCCCGTCTCGGGCGCCGAGCTGACGGGCGGGCTCGACCTGTCGGGCTGCACCGACGTGGAGGACGTGCGGGCGGCGCTCGCCGCCGAGGTGCGGAAACTGGCGCCAGGGGCGTGGCTGCACGGCTGGGGGCTCGATCCGAACGTCTTCGGCGACCGGCCCGTCGGGATCGCCCCCTTCGACTCCGTCCTCGACGGTGTACCGGCCCTTCTGCTGCTGTTCGACGCCCACTCCATGCTGGCCAGCCGGCGCGCACTGGAACTGGCCGGCGTGGACGGTCCGCGCACCTTCGACCAGGCCTCCGCCGAAGTGGTCTGCGACGAGCAGGGCCGTCCCACCGGTCTCCTTCAGGAGGACGCCGCCTGCGAGCTCGTGGAACGGGTCGCCCCGCAGCCCTCGCGGGAGGAGCGCCGCGACCGGCTCGCCGCCACGCTGCGCGCCATGGCCGCCTCGGGACTCACCGGCGGTCACGTCATGGACGCGAACGGCGACAGCCTCGCCCTGTTCTCCGAGCTCGACGCCGCCGGTGAGCTCGCGCTCCGTCTGCGGGTCGCGCCGTGGTGCCAGCCCGGCACCGACGCCGAAGGAGTGCGGGCGCTCATCGAGCAGCAGGGCGCCGGCGGCGCACTGTGGCGTACGGACGGCGTCAAGATCTTCATGGACGGCACGATCGACAACGGCACGGCCTGGTTGGAGCGCCCGGACTGCCACGGCGAGTCCACCCACGCCTTCTGGCCGGACCCCGAGGTCTACACGCGGATCATCGGCGAGCTGCACCGCGCCGGAGTGCCCACCGCCACCCATGCGATCGGCGACGCCGCCGTACGCCATGTCCTCGACGCCGTCGAGAAAGCGCAGGCCACCGGCGGGCGCGGGGCGCGTCACCGGGTCGAGCACATCGAGACCGTGCCCGACGACACCCTGGGACGGTTCGCCGAGCTCGGCGTCATCGCGTCCATGCAGCCCACCCACTGCTGCGACTTCACCCGTGCCGACCACAGCGACAACTGGTCGCGCCGCCTCGGCGAGGAGCGCGCATCGCGCGCCTGGCGCTGCCGCGACCTGCAGGACTCGGGCGCGACCGTGGTCCTCGGCTCCGACTGGCCGATCGCCCCGTATCCGCCGCTCGGGGTCATGGCCGGCGCGCGTCACCGCCGTCCGAGCCGCGACCTCACCCAGGACCCGCACGGACCCGAGCAGGCGCTCACGCCGCTGGAGGCGCTCCAGGGTCTGACGGTCAACGCGGCCTACGCGGCGGGCGAGGAGCACGAGGCCGGGCGGATCGCCGTCGGCCGTCGCGCCGACCTCACCGTCCTCGCCGACAACCCGCTCACCACGGCCGACACCGCGCTGCCGGACCTGCCGGTGCTGCTCACGGTCCTCGACGGCCGTCCCACGCACCGGGACGCGAGCCTGTAGTCGTCCGCTGGTGCGCGGCGCCGCTCACACCGGCTCCGCGTACCAGTGGCGGTGGACGACCGGTTCCACCACGAGCACCCCCACTGCCGCGGCCGCCGCCACCGAGGCCGCGGGAAGCGAACCCCACGCGGCCGCGGCCGCCCCGGCGAGCACCACCAGCGGGCGCACCAGGGTCAGCGGCCCGAGGCCGACGACCACGGCGAGGGTGCCGGCCCGGAACGGGCCCCACAGGTAGCACCCGAGGCTCAGCGCGACGATCACCGCGTACGGCGCGTAGCACAGGAGCATCCGGTGGGCGGCGGCGTCGAGTTCGGCGTAGCGCGCGCCGCGGTCCGCCGCCGTGACGAGCTGCGTCACGGCGAGGGCCGCGCTCAGCAGCAGCGCAGGGGCGCCGACCGCGAGACCGCGGCGGGCCGCGAGCAGCGCTCGTTCCGACTTACGGATGCGGCCGTCCCGCCCGGTGTAGGCGCGGAACCCGGCGAACGCCGCGTCGACGAGCGCCAGGGCGGCGAGCAGGAAGGCGTTCACCGGGCGCCCTCCCCCGTCGAAGCCCCCTGGCGCGTCCCGCCCACGGTGTCCGCACGCCCGACCAGGCGGCCTGACGGTCCGGGTCCCAGCTCGGCCCGCAGTGGCGGCAGCAGGTCCGGGCGTACGCCGATGACGGGGCGCAGCGTGGTGCAGAACGGGTTGCTGCGGCCCCGCGGTTCGTACACGAGCGGGGTCAGGCCGTCGGCGTGTGCGGCGGCCGCGAGCAGTGTCTCGTCGTCGTGGGCGCGGCGGGCCGACATCACACCGTCGTGGCGGCCCAGCGGATCGCGCATACGCGCCCGGTGGAAGACCCAGGCGCCGATCGGGGCGAGACCGGTGGCGGCGATGTCGAAGTGGCAGAACGCGGCGGTGCCCGGCGTGGCCTGGGCGGCGAAGAAGGCGTCGAGGTCGTCGCCCCGGAAGTGATGCAGCACGCCCGTCGACACGTACACGGTGGCGGGCTCGTCGAGGGCGAACGCGTCACCCCGTACGAAACGGCAGGGCAGTCCCTCCGCGCGGGCGAGCCGCCCGGCCTCGGTGACCAGGGCCGCGTTGAAGTCCACGCCGACCAGGTCGGCATCGGGGCCGAGGGCATCCGACGCGGCCAGCCACCGCACGAGGTAGCCGAGGCCGCAGCCGACGTCGACCACCCGCAGCGGGCCGTCGGTCCGCCCGGCGGCGCGGATCACGGCGAGCAGCGGACGCAGGAGTTCGGCGATGCGGTCGCCGAGGCGCAGTTCCTCGCTGAGCCGCTGGAGTTCGGTGTGGACGGCGACGAGCCGGCGGTCCACGGCGAGCGGATCGAGGTTCCCGTCGTCGTCGCACGCAAGCCCGGCGGCGATACGGGCGCCACTTCGGTCACCCGCGGCGACGAGCCGCGCGACGACGTCGGCGCCCCGCACCGGCAGGCGTTCGCGCGTGCCGGGGTCGTGGTCCACGACCAGATCGGATATCTCGATGAGCTGCACAGGGAGAAGGTACGCGGCTGGGGAGGACGTCGGCGCCGCGCCCCGGGAGGCGGTACCGGCGGCCGGTGTCGTGATGCGCGCGTGTGGTCCCGCCGTTCGGCCGCCGCGATGGCAGGGTCGGTCCGTGGGGATGCGGTCGTGGTCCGGGGCGGCGGCCCCGGGAACGCGGCGGGATGCCGACCACACGCACTGCCGGGCTGTCTGGAAAGGAGATCCGCTGATGACTGACACGACCATGCTCGCCGCCGGAGTCGACGAGTTCGGGCCCGCCTCCGCTCTCACCGTGTCACGCCGTCCCGTTCCCGAGCCGGGGCCCGGGGAGATCAGCATCGACGTCACGTATGCGGGCGTCGGGTTCGTCGACACGCTGCTGCGCTCCGGGGCGTTCCCCCTGTGGACGCCGATGGTTCCCGGGATCGAGGTCACCGGCCGGGTGCGGGCCGTGGGCCGCGATGTCCAGGGGTTCACGGTCGGCCGGAGCGTCGCCGCGCTGCTCAACGACTTCGGGCGCGGGCAGCGCGCCGGCGGTTACGCGCAGGTCGCCGTCGCGCACCACACGATGGCCGCTCCGGTGCCGGACGGCGTCGACCTGCGCCGCGTCACCGCCGTCATCGTCAACGGCGTCACGGCGTGGGTGGCCCTGCACGATGTCGCCCGGCTCGACTCCCGGGACCGGGTCCTCGTCCTCGGGGTGACCGGTGGCCTGGGCGCCACCACGGCGCGCATGGCGGCGCTCTTCCCGGCCCGGCAGGTGATCGGGGTCGTCGGCCGCGACCCGGACCGGGCACCGGCCGAGTGCACGGACGTGGTGGTCGCGGACGCGCTGGCCGACGGTCTCGACCGGCTCACGCCGGACGGATCGGTCGACGTCGTCATCGACCCGGTGGGCGGCCCGCTGCGCGCCACCGCGTTCCAGCGCCTCGCCCCCTTCGGACGTCACGTCGTCCTCGGCAACGCCGGCCGCGACGACCGGCCCTTCTCCGGTGACGAGACCTGGCTGGCGACGCGCACTGTGTCGGGCCTGAGTATCGGCGGCGTCGCCCATCTGCGCCCGGCGACCTGCACCGGGGCGCTCACCGCCGTCATCTCCCTGGTGGCCCGCGGCATCCTGGACGAGCCGCTGCCGGCGGTCGAGCCGCTGGAGAACGCCGGCAAGGTGCACGAGGCTCTGGAGAACCGGACGGCCCCGGCGAAGACGGTGCTGTCCGTGGCCGATTGAACTCCTGCCCGCGCCACGGCCGGACGGCCCCGCCCGCCCTCGGACGGACGGGGCCACCGCTCTCGCGTCTACCGCGAAGCCACCTCGTCGGACACCGCACCCGGCACCGGCGCGTAACCGGTCGCCCGGCTGGTGAACGTGCCCCGGCCCTGCGTCCGGCCGCGCAACTGGGACGCGTAGCCGAAGAGTTCGGCCAGGGGCACCGTCGCCGTGACGACCGCGGTGCCCGCGCGCATCGCGGAGGCGGAGATCTGGCCGCGTCGCGCCGCCAGGTCCCCGAGCACCCCGCCCACGGCGTCCTCGGGCACGGTCGCCGTGATCTCGACGACCGGTTCGAGGAGCGCCATGACGCTCGCCCGGAAGGCTGCCCTGAGCGCGAAACGGCCCGCCGTGCGGAACGCCATCGGCGAGGAGTCCTTGGGGTGCGTGGACCCGTCGGTGAGCGTGACCTGCACCCCGGTGACCCGATGGCCGCCGAGGGGGCCCTCGCTCAGGGCGTCCCCGCACCCGGCCTCCACGGCCTGGACGTAGTCCCGCGGCAGCCGTCCGCCGGTGACGACCGACCGGAACACGAAACCGTCGCCCGTGCCGTCCTGCGCCACCGGCAGCGGCCGTACGTCGATGACGACGTGCGCGAACTGGCCTGCTCCTCCTTCCTGTTTGACATGCCGGTACACCAGTCCGGACACCCCGCGCGAGACCGTCTCCCGGTAGGCCACCTGCGGCCTGCCGACGCCGACCTCCAGACCGTGGGCCCGGCGGATCTTCTCCACCGCCACCTCCAGATGCAGTTCACCCATGCCCGAAAGGACCGTCTGGCCGCTCTCGCGGTCGGTCCTGACGACGAGCGAGGGGTCCTCCTCGACGAGTCGTGCCAGCGCGGAGACCAGACGTGCGCTGTCGGCGTTCCTGTGTGCCTCGACCGCCACGGAGACGACCGGTTCGGCCACCGTGGGCGGTTCGAGGACGACAGGCGCGTCGGGTGCGCACAGGGTCGCGCCGCTGCGGGCGGCCTTCACTCCGGCCACCGCGACGATGTCCCCGGCCACCGCGCGGTCCACCTCGGTGTGCCGGTCGGCCTGGACGCGCAGGATCCGGCCGATCCGCTCCGTACGCCGTGCGCCCGCATCCCACACCGCCTCTCCTCTGCGCACCGTTCCCGAGTACACCCGCAGATAGGTCAGACGCCCGCGAGGAGTCGCCTGCACCTTGAACACCAGCGCGGCCAGTGGTGCCTCCGGATCGCAGGCACGCTCCTGCTCGTCGTCGCCGACGGCACCGCGGACCGCGGGCACGTCGGGCGGCGACGGCAGGTAGGCGACGACCGCGTCCAGGAGCGGTTCGACACCGCGGTTGCGGTACGCCGATCCGCACAGCACGACCACGCCCTCACCGCTGCGCGTCAGATCCCGCAGCGCTCCCGTCAACGTCCCGGCGGACAGGGCCGATCCGTCGCAGAACTCCTCCAGCGCGCCGGGATGCAGTTGCGCCGCCGTCTCCTCGAGGAGCCGCCTGCGCCGCCGCGCCTCCTCGCGCAGCTCTTCCGGAACGGGCCCCTCCTCGTATGTGTCACCGCCCTCGCGCCAGGTGAGAAGGCGCATGCGGATCAGGTCGACGACACCGGTGAACGCGTCCTCCCGGCCGACGGGCAGCTGGACCACCATCGGGACCGTGCCGAGGCGCCGGCGCATCGACTCGACCGCCGTGTCGAGGTCGGCACCGGCGCGGTCGAGCTTGTTCACGAAGGCGATGCGCGGCACGCCGTGGCGGTCGGCCTGCCGCCAGACCGACTCGCTCTGCGGCTCGACGCCCGCGACGGCGTCGAACACGGCGATGGCGCCGTCCAGCACGCGCAGGGAGCGCTCGACCTCGTCGGCGAAGTCGACATGGCCCGGGGTGTCGATCAGGTTGATCCGGTGCCCGTCCCAGGCGCAGCTGACGGCCGCGGCGGAGATGGTGATGCCCCGTTCGCGTTCCTGGACGTCGAAGTCGGTGACGGTGGTGCCGTCGTGGACTTCGCCGCGTTTGTAGGTGGCGCCGGTGGTGTAGAGGATCCGTTCGGTGACGGTGGTCTTTCCGGCGTCGACGTGGGCGAGGATGCCCACGTTGCGGACGGCCGTCAGAGGGGCGGTGTCATGACGGTGCAGGTCGGTACGCACGCCTGTGGCCTTTCAGGTGGTTCCACTCAGAGGCAGCGCGATTGCCGGACGGACAGCGCAACGGGCCCCGCCGTAGGGCCGGTTCGGGGTCGTGCGGACACGTGAGGTGTCAGATGTCCGTCGCGGGGGTCCGGTACCGGCCGCGCAGCCGGTGCCGGGCGCACCGAGACACCAGGATCACCTCGAACCGTGACCGGGGAACGACGACAGCGGTGCGGTGACGCACGGCCCGGCTCCCCTCACTTGTCACGGCGCACGCTGCGACGAAGGGCAGCGGCGTGAACACGTGGCGAGTGTAGGGAACCGGACCCGTGCCGGGCACCCGATTAAGGACGGCTCGCAGGCTCGTCCGCAGAGCGGCCCGCAGGCTCGCCGCTCATGGATGCATCCGCGCCCCCTTGAGGACCTTGTCGACGGCGTTGCGCGGGCCGTACACGGCCATGCCCACCAGGTCCAGTCGGTCGGTGGGTACGGCCCGTACGGCGGCACGGTTGTCCCGGTCGTTGCCGGTGCCGAACAGCTCCGCCGTGAACACGGCCGTCGGCAGCGAGCGCGACAGGGCGCGTCCGTGCGCCGTGGCCAGAGTCTGCCTCGCCCCCTCGAAGACCAGCACCGGCTGGCGGAACATCGGCAGGTACGCGGTGGCGTCGGCGTCCTCGTACGGGGCTCCGACCACCTCGGGGGCCGCCGTGCCGAGCCCGCTGACCAGGAACGCGGTCACGTTGAGCCGCTGCCAGGGCTCCAGGTCGTCGCGCAGCAGGACGGCGATCTTGGTATCGAAACGGACCGGCGCGGGGCCGGAGTGGTCGTCCGCCGCGGCCGGCGCCGGGCTCGCAACGTCGGTGGGGATCTCGTCCATCGTTCTCATGCTTCGAGACTGCGCTGTCCGGGCCGGTCCGGTCTTGTACGTTCCTTGCATGGTGCCCCGGCCGGAGATCTCCGCCTGGCGCCCGCAGGTCGCGGGTGTCGTGGAGGTGTTCCACGCCCACTTCACCGAGCACGCGTACCCCATGCACGTCCACGACGCGTGGACGCTGCTGATCGTCGACGACGGCGCGGTCCGCTACCACCTGGACCGCCACGAGCGCGGCACACCGAACGACACCGTCAGTCTGCTTCCGCCGCGCGTGCCGCACAACGGGTCGCCCGCCACCGCACACGGCTTCCGCAAGCGCGTCCTCTACCTCGACATGACGCAGCTCGACGAGACGTTCATCGGAGCGGCGGTGGACGGGCCCGACCTCACCGACCCCGTCCTGCGCACCCGCGTCGGCCAGCTCCACAGCGCCCTCGCCCGTCCCGGCGACGAGTTCGAGGCGCAGAGCCGCCTCGCCCTGATCGGCGAACGGCTGCGCACCCACCTGCGCCCCGGGGTCCCCGACACCGAGCGGCCCGGCGGCGGTGTCGCCCACGACCTGCGGGACCTCCTGGACGCACGGCTCGTGGACGGTATCTCCCTGGACGAGGCGGCGCGTCTCGTCCACGCCCACCCGACCCATCTCGTACGCGCCTTCAGCGGCGCCTTCGGCATCCCGCCGCACCAATACGTGATGTCCCGCCGTGTCGACCTGGCGCGCCGCCTTCTCCTCGGCGGGCAGCCGGCGGGCGAGGTGGCGACCGCCGCCGGGTTCTACGACCAGTCGCACCTCACCCGGCACTTCAAGCGGGTCCTCGGCACCACGCCGGGCCGCTACGCCCGTACCGCACCCTGAGCGCTTCGGGTGCTTTTAGCGGGTGTTGCGCGGGTTCGCGGAACCACTTCCCCCTACCGTCGTTGCACGGATGCCGCCGGGCGCCGAGGCCGGGCCGCGAGAAGACCCTGGGAGTGTGCGTGAAGGTTGTCTGTGTCGGTGGAGGACCCGCCACCCTGTACTTCTCGATCCTGCTGAAACTCCAGGCCCCTTCGCACGACATCACCGTCCTCGAGCGGAACCCGGCCGGCTCCACCTACGGCTGGGGCGTCACCTACTGGCCGGACATGCTGGAGCGGCTCAGGCACCACGACCCGCACTCCGCGTCCTCGATCAGCGACGGCTCGCTGCGCTGGCGTGACGGGGTCGCCCATGTCGGGGAGCGCACCACGACCCATGAGGGGGACGAGGGCTTCGCCATCGGCCGGCACAAGCTCCTCGACATCCTCGCCCGCCGCGCGGAGTCCCTGGGCGTCGGCATCGAGTACGGCCGCGAGGTCCGCGACCGCGAGCAGTTGCCCGAGGCCGACCTGATCGTGGCCGGTGACGGCGCCAACAGCACGATGCGCGACCGCCATTCCGGCCACTTCGGCACGCACACCACGCTGGGCCGCAACCCCTACCTCTGGCTCGGCACGACCAAGGTGTTCCGCTCCTTCACGTTCGCCTTCGCGCAGACCGCGCACGGCTGGATCTGGTGCTACGCGTACGGGTACAGCGGCGAGCACAGCACCTGCGTCGTCGAATGCTCCAAGGCGACCTGGCAGGGCCTCGAACTCGACCGTCTGCCCCAGCCGGAGGCCCTGCGCCGTCTGGAGGGAATCTTCGCGTCGCTCCTCGACGGCCACGCCCTCATCGGCCGCAGCGGCCTCGGCGGTCCCGCCCCCTGGCAGACCTTCCGCACCCTCACCAACCGGACCTGGTCGCACGGCAATCTGGTGCTGCTCGGCGACGCCGCGCACACCACGCACTACTCCATCGGCGCGGGCACGACGCTCGCGATGCAGGACGCGATGGTCCTGGCGAGCTCCCTCGCCGAGGCGAAGACGATCCAGCCGGCGCTCAGCCACTACGAGCGCACGCGCAAGAGCGAGCTGCTGTCCGTCCAGAGCGCGGCCCGGCACAGCGCCCAGTGGTACGAGAACCTCCCCCGCTACATCCAGCTCCCGCCGGCCCACATGTTCGCCCTGCTCGGCCAGCGGCACTCCCCACTGCTCCCCCACATCCCGCCGCAGCTCTACTACCGGATCGACCGGGCCGCCGACCAGTTGCAGTCACTGCGCAGACTCAAGCAGTGGCTGGGGCCGCGTCTCGCCCGCACCCTCCAGCACCGCAACTCCGCGCGCGGGTAAGGCACTTCGAGTCAGAGAGTCAGAGGCTCAAAGACTCAGAGACTCAGAGCCGGATGATCACGACTGCCGTGTCGTCGGAGTTGCCACCGCGCGGGAGCAGTTCGGCGAGCACCGTGTCGGCGAGGCGTTCCGCGTCCGCCGACGCATGGCGGGTCAGACAGGCGGCGAGGCGGGCCAGGCCCGTGTCGATGTCCTCACGGCGGCGCTCGACCAGGCCGTCGGTGTAGAGGACGAGCGTGGCCCCGTCCTCGAAGGCGGTCTCGGCCTCCGGTCTGGGGACGTGTTCGGGGCGGGCCCCGAGCGGCGGGTCGGTCGCCCGGTCCAGGAACTCCACGGTGCCGTCGGGGTGCAGCAACACGGGCGGAGGGTGGCCCGCGCTGCTGTAGGCGAGGGTGTGGCGGTCGCAGTCGACGACCACCAGCGCGGCGGTGGTGGACTCGGCACCCTCGACCGAGCGGGCGTAGAGCCCGAGGGCGTCGAGCGCGGCCGCGGGGCCGGCGGCCACGAGCACGGCGGCGCTCAGAGCGCTGCGGAGCTGGCCCATGACGCCGGCCGCGCGCAGGCCGTGGCCGACCACGTCTCCCACGGCCACCGCGAGCCGGTTGCCCGGCAGTTCGGCCACGTCGTACCAGTCGCCGCACACGTTCAGGGCGCCCACGGCCGGCCGGTAGCGCACGGCCGCCCTGCCACCGCCGACACGTTCCGGCACCGGCAGCATCGCGGCCTGGAGACTCAGCGCCACCTCGCGTTCGCGGGCGTGGGCCTGGCGCAGCCGCTCGTTGACGTCCTGGAGTTCCCTGGCGCGCGTGTACAGCTCCGCCTCCAGCACCTTGGCCCGGTCACCGCCACGGCCGCCCTTGGCGCGGATCAGCTGCGTGACCTCCTCCACCCGGTGCAGCAGCAGCACGACGCTGCCGTCGGCGCCGAAGACGGGGGCGTTGATAGGGCTCCAGTAGCGCTCCTGCCACTGACCGGGCCGGTCGGGGTACTCGACGTCGTACCGCTGGAGCGCCATGGTGTCGCGTTCCCCGGTGGCCACCACCCTGCGCAGCGACACCTCCAGGTTGCGCATGCCCGTCGCACCCGAGTCGTTGGGGTTGTCGGGGAATACGTCGAAGAGGTACCGGCCGACGAGCTGTTCACGGGTGCGCCCCGACATCTGGCAGAACGCCTCGTTGGCGTCCGCGTACACGAGGTCGGGTCTGAGCAGGGCGACCGAGCTGGGCAGCGCCTGGAACACCTGCTCGTAGTCGATTCCGGACTCCCTCACGACGCGTCCCGCCTCCTTGCGTGTGCCGCGCGTGCGGCGAACGGTGCCGGGCACCCCGCGTTCGAACGACCACAGGGTGTCCCAGCGGCAGGGGCCGGAGCTCCGATTACGTCATCGGCGGCGTGTCCTGTGGCCGTTCCGCCCGGCCGCCGTCAGTGGTGCCAGGCGTGGCCGTCCGTGTTGTGGATGAAGCGCTGCAGCACCTTGAGGGTGGTGAGATACTCCTCTTCCGAGACGCCCGCGTGCCGCTCGACCCGCAACTCCCTCTGGAGCAGAGCGACTTCGTCGAAGAAGTCCTTGCCCGCCGCCGTGAGCGAGAGCCGCCCCCCGGCGTCCTCGGTGATCCAGCCGTGGGCGATCGTCGCGTCGATCTCCTCCGCCAGGACGACATCGCCCGTGCCGAGGTAGCCGCTGAGGATGTCGGACACCTCGGCCCGGGTCTTGATGCGCTCGGCCCGTGCGACCTGCGCGAGGACCCACCACTGCGGCTGGGTGGTGCCCTTCTCCGCGAGGGCGCCCCGGGTGCGGGTGACGACAGCCTTGTAGGCGGCCCAGGCCCAGTAGCCGATGGGCTGCTCGATCAGTTCTGCGTCGCTGTGCGAGTACTCCATGGCTGGTTCGCTCCGTCCGGTGCGCACGATTCTTCGGTGTGTCCGAGCCTAGAAACTGAACCGCACTTGAGGTCCAGGGCTCGCGGCGGAGAGGATCGCGGCGATTTCGGATCGCGCGGGGCGGCCGTGCCCTGTCACCCTGCTGTCATGAGTGATGCCGAAGTGCTGCTCCTCGGCGGACGGGCCGGTGTCGGCAAGACGACCGTGGGCTGGGAGGTGTCGGCCCTCCTGCGCGCCGTGGAGGTGTCGCACGCCGTGATCGAGGGCGACTTCATGGGGCAGGTGCACCCGGCGCCGGAGGGTGACCCGCACCGGGCCGGGATCACCGAGGACAATCTGACGGCCGTGTGGGGCAACTTCGCCCGGCGCGGCCATCGGCGCCTCATCTACACGAACACGGTGAGTGTGCTGCCCGAGGCGGCGGCCATGTTCGAGCGCGCGATGGGACCGGGCGTCCGGATGGTACGGGTCCTGCTCACCGCGTCCGACGCCACCGCGGGCGAGCGGCTGACCGCCCGGGAGCTCGGCTCGGAGCTGGAGACGGAGCTGCGGGGCAGCATGCGCAAGGCACGCCTCCTGGACGAGCGGGCCCCCGCGGACACCGTGCGAGTGGCGACCGACGGGCGGACGGTCGCCGACATCGCCCGCGAGGTGGTGGCCGCGACCGGCTGGGCCGAGAAGCCGCCCGTCCCCGGGTGGACCTAGCTTCGGTCTCCCGCGACCGGGGGGACCTGGCTCACGGTTGCCGAGCCGGCCAGCCAGCGGCCCCCGTGGCGCGACACCTCGATGGGGCGGCCGAAGCAGGCCGTCATCCGGGCGGACGTGAGCACCTCGTCGGCCCGGCCTCCCGCCAGAACGCGGCCGTCGCGCAGGAGCAGCGCGTGGCCGATCGCCGGCGACAGCTCCTCCAGGTGGTGGGTGACGGTGATGGTGGACAGCCCCCGTCGCCCCTCGGCGAGTTGACGCATCGTGTCGATGAGGTCCTCGCGCGAGGGCAGGTCGAGCGCGTTGAAGGGCTCGTCGAGCAGGAGCAGGGACGGGTCCGCCATGAGCGCGCGGGCGATGAGGATGCGGGCCCGCTGGCCGCCGGAGCAGACGCCGTACGGCCGGTCGGCGAGGTCCTTGATGTCGAGCTCGGCCAGGAGCGTGTGCGCGCGCTCGCGTACGTCGGCGTCGTACTTCCGCCACAGCGGCTGCACGGTGCCGGTGTGCCCGGTCAGGACGACGGTGTGCCCGGTCAGGTCCAGCGGCACGCGCTGCGCGCTCGACACCAGGCCGATGTGCGCGCGCAGTTCGCGTACGTCGACGTTGCCGAGGCGGTGGCCGAGGACCTCGACGGTGCCGGTGGTGGGGTGCATCAGCGCGCCGATGAGGCGTAGCACGCTGGTCTTACCGGCGCCGTTGGCGCCGAGCAGGGCCCAGTGTTCGCCGGAGCGCACCGTCCAGTTGATGTCGTCGAGGATGACCTGGCCCGTCGTGAACCTGCGCACGCAGGCCCCGTCGAGGGCGGCGACGATCCGTCCGTTGCTCACTGACGCCTCCTGTCGAATGGACCGGCACAGGTTAGCTGCACATGGCATTCAAACGTGGAGACGTCCAGTTCGTGGACCCGCGCGGTCGCTACGGGCGCTTGACGGCGGCGAATGGCGCTTCCGGGTCCCCCTCCGCGGACAGGTGCGGCAGGATGCGGTCGAGCCAGCGCGGGGTCCACCACGCGGACCGGTCGAGGAGCGTCATCACCGCGGGCACCAGCAGCAGCCGCACGACGGTGGCGTCGATGAGCACGCTCGCACCGGCATGCCGATGCGAACCGACCGGCATTGAATCGAACGGGTGACGGCCGGGGCGCCGGCCCCTTCTCGTAGGGTCGTCACCACCCGCTCATCCGAGGAGAAGCTCGTGACCATTGCCTTCGACGACGTACGGGCCGCGGCCGACCGCATCGCGGGGCACACACGCCCGCTCGTGGTGGCCCCCTTGGGCGGCCGGGCGTTCGATGGTGCGTTCGGTGAGGCCGAAGGGTGGCTCGCGCTGGAGTTCATGCAGCACACCGGCTCGTTCAAGGCGCGTGGCGCCTTCAACTTCGTGAGCAGCCACATCGAGGCGGGCCTGATGCCGGACGCGGGCGTCGTCATCGCTTCCGGGGGCAACGCCGGGCTCGCCTGCGCCTGGGCCACGGCCCGGCACTCGGTCCGGGCCACCGTCTTCGTCCCCGAGACGGCTCCCGCGGTGAAGGTCGACAGGCTCCGGCGGCTGGGTGCCACGGTGCGGCAGGTCGGCTCGGAGTACGCGGAGGCGCTGGCGGCCTCGCAGAAGTACGCGGCCGAGAGCGGCGCCCTGGAGTCCCACGCGTACGACCACCCGTTGATCGCGGCCGGCGCCGGGACGGTCATGGAGGAGCTCGTTCAGGCGCTGCCCGGAGTCGACACCGTCCTCGTCTCGGTGGGCGGCGGCGGACTCTTCACGGGCATCGCCGCGTCGGCGCGTGAGCACGGCGTGCGTGTCGTGGCCGTGGAACCGGAGCGCTGCTGCGCCCTGCGCTCCGCGCTGGAGGCGGGCGCTGTGGTCAACGTCCCGGTCGACTCCGTCGCGGCCGACTCCCTGGGCGCACGCCGCACCTCCGAGATGGCGCTCGACTGGGCGGGCAAGGACCACGTACGGTCCGTTCTCGTGACCGACCGGGCGATCGTGTCCGCACGGCAGGCCCTGTGGGACGACCGCCGGCTCGCAGTCGAGCACGCGGCGGCCACGGCGCTCGCGGCGGTGACCTCAGGCGTCTATACGCCCGCACCCGGCGAGCGGGTCGCCGTGATCCTGTGCGGCGCGAACACGGACCCCGGCGACCTCACGCGGGGCACACGCCTCCCGGGCTGACACATCCCCGCAGCACGCACCCCGCGGGCGTTCCGGGGCGAACCCGGGCGATCGAACTTACGATGGGGTTCTCCGGCCGCTCCCGCGCGCACGTCCGCGGGGACCGGCGCCGGGGCGAGACGCCGATGAGTTCGGGGTGGAAGACGCATGGCACAGGCCGCAGGCCCAGCGCGCACCGTCATCCTGACCGTGGACGACGACCCGGGGGTGTCCCGCGCCGTCGCCCGTGACCTGCGGCGACGCTTCGGCGAGTCGTACCGCGTCGTCCGCGCGGAGTCCGGGGCGTCCGCCCTGGACGCGCTGCGCGAGCTCAAGCTGCGCGGCGACCTGGTCGCGGTGATCCTGGCCGACTACCGGATGCCCGAGATGAACGGCATCGAGTTCCTCGAGCAGGCCATCGACATCTATCCGGGCGCGCGCCGGATCCTGCTGACCGCGTACGCCGACACGAGCGCCGCCATCGACGCGATCAACGTCGTCGACCTCGACCATTACCTCCTCAAGCCGTGGGACCCGCCGGAGGAGAAGCTCTATCCCGTCGTGGAGGACCTGCTGGAGACCTGGCGGGCCACCGACCGCAAGCCCGTGGCGACGACGAAGGTCGTCGGGCACCGCTGGTCGGCGCGGTCGTCGGACGTACGGGAGTTCCTCGCCCGCAACCAGGTTCCGTACCGGTGGTACTCGTCCGAGGACCCGGAGGCCCGCTGTCTGCTGGCCGCCGCCGGGCAGGACGGCTCGCGGCTCCCGCTCGTGATCACCCCGGACGGCACCGCGCTCGTCGAACCCGAGGACGCCGAGCTGGCCGCGCGGGTGGGCCTGGCGACGACGCCGACGGCCGACTTCTACGACCTGGTCGTCGTCGGCGGCGGCCCCGCGGGGCTCGGCGCCGCCGTCTACGGGGCATCCGAGGGACTGCGGACCGTGCTCGTGGAACGCTCGGCGACCGGCGGACAGGCGGGCCAGAGCTCACGGATCGAGAACTACCTCGGCTTCCCGGACGGCGTGTCCGGGTCCCAGCTCACCGAACGCGCCCGGCGCCAGGCCGCGCGGTTCGGCGCCGAGATCCTCACCGCGCGTGAGGTGACGGGCCTGGAGGTGAACGGAGCCGCGCGCACCGTGCTGTTCTCCGACGGCACCGCCGTCTCCGCGCACAGCGTGATCCTCGCGACCGGAGTGTCGTACCGGCAGCTCGACGCCCCAGGCCTCGCGGGACTCACGGGGTGCGGGGTGTTCTACGGTTCCGCGCTGACCGAGGCGAGCGCCTGCCAGGGGCACAACGTGTACATCGTCGGCGGCGCGAATTCGGCGGGACAGGCCGCCCTGTACCTGGCCAGGGGCGCCAAGTCCGTGACCCTCCTCGTGCGGGGCCCGTCGCTCTCCGCCTCGATGTCGCACTATCTCGTCCAGCAGATCGAGGACGCGCCCAACGTCTCCGTACGCACCGGAACCGTCCTCGACGCCGCGCACGGATCCGAGCATCTGGAGCAGCTGACCCTGCGCGACGTGGCGAGCGGGCACACCGAACTCGTGGATGCGCACTGGCTGTTCGTGTTCATCGGGGCCGCGCCGCTGACCGGCTGGCTGGAGGGGACGGTGCTGCGGGACGGGCGGGGGTTCATCATGGCCGGTCCCGACCTCACCCCGGACGGACGGCCGCCCGCGGACTGGGACCTCGACCGGCCGCCGTACCACCTGGAGACCAATGTGCCCGGTGTGTTCGTGGCCGGGGACGCCCGCTCCGAGTCCGCCAAGCGCGTCGCGTCCGCCGTCGGAGAGGGAGCCATGGCCGTCATGCTCGTACACCGGTATCTGGAGCAGTCGTGAACGGGCGGCCGGTTCCGTGCAGCCGCGAGGAACTGGGCTCACTGTTCCTGTTCGAGAAACTCGACCCGGACCAGCTCGACCGGCTGTGCCGCGAGGGCCGCGTGGAGGCCTTCGAGCCCGGGCCCGTGTACGCGGAAGGCGATCCGGCGACCTGCTTCTACGTGCTCCTCGAGGGCGCGCTCGTCATGTCGCGCCGCGTCGGCGCCGACGACGTGGAGGTGAACCGGAGCTCCAGCCGCGGTGTGTACTCGGGTGCCTTCCAGTCCTACCTCGGGGATCGGGCCGCGCAGACGTACAACAGCTCGATGCGGGTCACGGAACCCTCGCGGTTCTTCGTCCTGCCCGCGGAGACCTTCGCGGCCGTCGTGCGGGAATGGTTCCCCATGGCCGTCCACCTGCTCGAAGGGCTGTTCTTCGGTGCGCGGAAAACCCAGCAGACGGTCGGCCAGCGGGAGCGGCTGCTGGCGCTGGGCTCGCTGTCCGCCGGGCTCACCCACGAGCTCAACAACCCGGCCGCGGCGGCGGCGCGGGCCACGTCGGCGCTGCGCGAGCGGGTCGCGGGCATGCGGCACAAGCTGGGCGCGATCGCCTCGGGCCCGTACCGGCGGGCCACGCTGGAGACACTCGTCGAGATCCAGGAGCGGACGGCCGAGCAGGTGGCCAAGGCTCCTGTTCTGACCCCTCTGGAGACCTCCGACCGCGAGGACGCCCTCACGGACTGGCTGGACGACCACGGGATCACCGCCGGCTGGCAGCTGGCGCCGAACTTCGTCCAGGCCGGCCTCGATGTCGACTGGCTCGACCAGGTCGCCTCGGCCGTCGGCGAGGAGACCCTCGAAGGCGCAGTGCGGTGGCTGAACTACACCGTCGAGACCGAACTCCTCATGAACGAGATCGAGGACTCCACCGCGCGGATCTCCCACCTCGTCGACGCGGCCAAGCAGTACTCCCAGATCGACCGGGCCCCTTCCCGGTTCGCGGACGTGCACGAGCTGCTCGACAGCACGCTGATGATGCTCTCCGGCAAGTTCGGGAACGGGATCAAGGTCGTCAAGGACTACGACCGCACACTGCCCGAGGTCCCCGCCTACCCCGGCGAGCTCAACCAGGTGTGGACGAACCTCGTCGACAACGCGGTCGCGGCGATGAACAGCACAGGCGGTGAGGGCACGCTGACGGTGCGCACCGCGCTCGACCGTGACCAGTTGCTCGTGGAGTTCCGCGACACGGGGCCCGGGATCCCCGCGGACATCCGTGGCCGCATCTTCGACCCGTTCTTCACCACCAAGCCGGTGGGCGAGGGAACCGGGCTCGGCCTGGACATCTCCTGGCGCATCGTCGTCAACAAGCACCACGGCCAGCTCGAAGTGCACTCCGAACCAGGAGACACCCGCTTCCAGGTGCGTCTCCCTCTCACGTCCACGAACTCCGACCCCGAACCCGACCCCCTACAGGAGCCCTCATGAGCACCCCGAAAGGAATCGACCCCGCTGTCCCGCCGAGCGGCACCGGATGCGTCGAGTGCGACGCGGTCGACGGCTGGTGGTTCCATCTGCGGCGCTGCGCGCAGTGCGGTCACATCGGCTGCTGCGACGACTCACTGGGCAAGCACGCGACGGATCACGCCAGGACCAGCGGCCACCCGGTGATCCAGAGCTTCGAGCCGGGCGAGAGCTGGTTCTGGGACTACAACACGTCCTCGCTCATCGAGACGGGCCCGGACCTCGCTCCCCCCGTCAGCCATCCCGAGACCCAGTCGGCCCCCGGCCCCGGGGACCGAGTCCCCTCGAACTGGAACGAGTTGCTGGGCTGACGGGTTCGCCGGACGGACGAGCTCCGGATCAGGCCGGCCCCGGGGCCGTGAACGACACGTCCGCCGAGCGCGTGGTCGTGTCCGCGTCGCTGCCGAGCGCCCAGGCCGCGACCCTGGAGACGGTGGCGGCCGGGATCTCCTCGCTGATGCCGGGGGCCGCCGGGACGTTCTGGGTCGCGTGGGCGTCGTACGGCAGGACCACCCGATAGCCCCGCGCGAGAGCGGTCCGCGCCGTCGCCTGGACGCACATCTCGGACATCACACCGCAGACGGCGAGCGCCTCGACCCCCGCACCGGCGAGCAGACCGCCCAGCGCTGTCCCGTCGAAGCCGTCGTCCTTGGGCTTGCGGATCACGACCTCCGCCGGGCCCGGCTCGACCGGGTGGTGGAGTTTCCAGCCCGGCGTGTGCGGCTCGTCCTCCGCCCCGGGCGGCCCGTCGTTCTGGAGGTGCACGACGAGGGCCCCGCCGCGGCGGGCCCGCGCGATCAGGTCCGTCGTCCGCTCCACGAGACGTACCGCATCCGGAACGGCCCCCTTGCCGGAGACGAACGCTGACTGGACGTCCACCACGATCAGGGCCTCTACGCGATTGATCATGCGGTCATCATGACCGGCGGGGCCGCGCGCCTCCATGCGGTTTCCTGCGCCCCCACGCCTGTGTTCCACTGGCGTCGGATGCCGATCAGGCCTCTGACGTGGGCGTTGAAGCCGACGCCCCATGATCGACAGCAGGGAGAGGTTCGATGACGACGACCGCGAAGCCGAGCGTGCAGCACGAGGACGAGCAAGTACGAGTGACCCGCTGGGACTTCGAGCCCGACACGCGTACCGGTCGCCACGTCCACGAGCACGACTACGTGGTCGTGCCCGTGGTGGACGGCCGGATCAGCGCGTTCGCCCCCGACGGCACGGTGACCGAGTCACAGCTGCGCGCCGGCGAGTCCTACGCGCGCCCGGCAGGCGGCGAGCACGACGTCGTCAACACGGGCGGCACGTGGCTGGCGTTCGTCGAGATCGAGCTCAAGGGGACGTCGAAAGCCGTGGCGTAACGCTCCGCCGGGTCACCGGACGGCAGTCACCTGACGGCAGTCACTTGACGAGGTACTTGCAGCCCGCGATCGACTTGCCGCCCTTGTTGTCCGCGACCTGCTTGCCGTCGACCTTGATGACACAGGAGGCCGGCTCGAGCTGGCCCTCCGAGCCGGTCACCGAGCCGGGGACGACCGACACCAGGCTGCCGACCTTCAGTTCGGCGCCCTTGACGGTCAGTTGGGTCGTCTTCGTCCAGGGCAGGTTCACCTGCTCCGTCTTGCTGTCGCCGGCCGTCCACAGGACCTGCGTACTGCCCTGGCCCCGCACCTCGAAGGTCACTTCGCGGGTGGCTTCCTGACCCCCGGCCGGCTTCGAGGCGGCGGGCGAGGGTGCCGTCGACGTGTCCTGCTTCGCCCCGGCCTCCTTGCCGTCTCCCCCGCCGCTGCCGCACCCGGCCAGCAGAGCGGCTGTCGCCGCGACCAGAGCAATACCGGTTAGCGTCCTGCGCACGTTTCCTCCGTGATCCCCGTACAACTCAGCATTTCGGCCCGGGCAGACCTCCCCCGGGCCGAACTGCTGAGCATAGTGGGGCGCCCGGGACGTTCACTCGGTGCGTAGGCGTCCGTCCGCATCTCCTCGACTCGTCATGGCTCTAGGAAGGTTCGGGCCCCGGCGCTACCCTCCGCGCATGATTTCGACCGTTGTCTGGGGTACCGGAAATGTCGGGCGCGCGGCCATCCGCGCCGTCGAGGCCCACCCGGCACTGGAGCTCGTCGCCGTACTGGTCCACGATCCCGCGAAGGTCGGCCGTGACGCGGGTGAACTCGCGGGCCTCGACCACGAGTTGGAGGTCACTGCGAGCGACGACATCGAAGCGGTGCTGGCCGCCGGGCCCCGGGCCGTCGTGTACGCGGCCTCCGGCGACATCCGCCCCGACGACGCCCTCGCCGACATCACCCGGGCCCTGCGGTCCGGCGCCGTCGTCGTCTCCCCCGCCCTCTATCCGCTCTACGACCACCGCGGCGCGCCGCCGGAGTTCCGGGATCCGGTGGTGGCCGCCATCGCGGAAGGCGGCGGGTCCCTGTTCGCCTCCGGGGTCGACCCGGGCTGGGGCAACGACGTCCTGCCGCTCCTCGTCAGCGGGCTCGGCAGCACCGTCGACGCGATCCGCTGCCAGGAGATCTTCGACTACTCGACGTACGACCAGCCCGACTCGGTACGGCTCCTGGTCGGCATGGGTCAGCCGATGGACTACGACCCGCCCATGCTGTGGGACACCGTCCCGACGATGGTGTGGGGCGGACAGATACGTCTGATGGCGCGGGCGCTCGGGGTCGAACTCGACGAGATCCGCGAGACGTTGGACCGCCGCCCGCTCGACACCACGGTCAGCACGCGCACGATGGGCGACTTCGAGGCCGGCACGCAGGGCGCCGTCCGGTTCGAGGTGCAGGGCATCGTCGGGGGCGAACCCCTCATCGTCATCGAGCACGTCACCCGCATCCACCCGTCCTGCGCGCCGGACTGGCCGACGCCCCCCGACGGCACCGGGGCGCACCGGGTGATCATCGAGGGCCGTCCGCGCATCGAGGTCACCGTCGAGGCCGCGGACGAGGGCGAGAACCGGTCGGCCGGCGGCAACGCCACCGCGGTCGGCCGGCTGGTGAATGCCATCGACTGGCTCGTGGACCAGGCCCCGGGCCTCTACGACGCGCTCGACGTCCCGCTGCGCCCCGCAGTCGGAAAGCTCGGCCATCGCGGAAGGAAGCAATGATGATCATCGACATCCCCGAGGGACAGGAACCGATCGGCTACGTCTGGGGGGACATGGTCCCCGGTATCGGCATGGCGGCCGCCAACTTCTCGCTGTCCGTGTACGCCCATACGACCCTGGGCCTGCGGGAGTTCGAGGCGGCACGGCTGCGGATCGCGCAGATCAACGGGTGTCAGTTCTGCCTGGACTGGCGTACCGACCGGGACGGGGAGAAGGTCGAGGAGTCCTTCGCGGACTCGGTGACCGAGTGGCGTACCAGCGACGCCTTCGACGACCGCACGCGTCTCGCGGCCGAGTACGCCGAGCGGTACGCGCTCGACCACCACGGCCTGGACGAGGAGTTCTGGTCCCGGATGACCGCGCTGTACAGCCAGGTCGAGATCGTGGAGCTGAGCATGAGCATCGGTTCCTGGCTGGCGTTCGGCAGGCTCAACCACGTGCTGGGTCTCGACACCGCGTGTGTCCTGCCCACGGCCTGAGACGCGGGGGCCGCGGCCGGCCCCCGCGCTGCTCACCCGCTACAGATCGGTGGCGATGATCTTCTCGATGTTCCGCTCGGCGAGCGCCGTGATCGTGACGAACGGGTTGACGCTCGTGTTGCCGGGGATCAGCGAGCCGTCGATGACGTAGAGGCCCGGATAGCCGTGCAGGCGGCCGTAGTTGTCGGTGGCCTTGTCCAGGACCGCGCCACCGAGCGGGTGGTACGTGAGGTGGTCGCCCCAGATCTTGTACGTGCCGAAGAGATCGGTGCGGTAGATCGTTCCCTCCTTCGCGTTGATCTTGTCGAAGATCGTCCTGGCCATGTCGATGGAGGTCTGCTTCCAGGCCGTCTGCCAGTTCAGATCGGCCCTGCCCGCCTGGGCGTTCCACGAGAACTCGGCGCGGTGCGGGGTGTTCGTGATCGACAGATAGAACGAGGCGTAGGTCTCGATCCCGGTCGGCAGCGGCGCGACCTCGGCGAACGCTCCTCCGGCGGCCCAGTTGTCGATGCCGCCGCAGGGGATGGACGCCTGGACCTTGCCGGTCGGGTCCCACAGATGGTTGGCGCGGCCGCACATGACGTTGCCGTTGTCGCCCCAGCCCTTGCCCACCTCGCCGTTCAGGGCGGGCAGGGCGCCGGTTGCCCTGAGCTTGACCAGGAGCTTGCTCGTGCCGACGCTGCCGGCCGCGAAGAACACCCTGTCCGCGGTGACGGTCTTGGTGGCCGTGGTCGTGCCGGTGGTGTCGATCTGCTCGATGACGACCGTGTACCCGCCGCCGGGTGCGGGCGCGACCGAAGTCACCTTGTGCAGCGGCGAGATGGAGACCCTCCCGGTGGCCGAGGCCTGGGCCAGGTAGGTCTTCTGGAGGGACTTCTTGCCGTAGTTGTTGCCGTAGAGGATCTCGCCGGCGAGCGCCGACTTGGGAACGGTGCCGGCCGCCTCCTGCTTCATGTAGTCCCAGTCGTACACGTCGGGCACGAAGACGAACGGGAAGCCGGAGCGCTGGGCGTGCTTACGGCCGACGCGCGCGAACCGGTAGCACTCGGCGCTCTCGAACCAGGCCGGGTCGACGGTGCCGACGCCGAGCGCGGCGTTGGCGCGCGGGTAGTACGTCGCGTACATCTCGGCGGCGTCGACCGACGGGAGGATGGCGCCGAAGTTCTCGCGTCTGGGGGTGACCGCCATGCCGCCGTTGACCAGGGAACCACCGCCGACGCCGCGGCCCTGGTAGACGACGATCCCGCCCATTTCCTCGGCGTCCAGAATTCCGGTGTGGCGGGGGACGTCCTTGTCGAGCGGGAAGCCGAGGAAGTTGCTGAGGGGCTGTTTGGTCTTGGTCCGGAGCCAGTAGGAACGGGCGTCCGGACTGGTCGTGTTGGCGAATATCTTGCCGTCCGGTCCGGGGGTGTCCCAGGCCATCCCCATTTCGATCATGTGGACGTCGACACCCGCCCGGGCGAGTCTCAGCGCGGCCACGGAGCCGCCGTATCCCGTGCCGACGACGAGGGCGCGGACGTGCGCGCCGGAGTCGATCGGAGCGGCGGCGGGGGCGGTGGCCGCATAGGCGGCGGGGGCGTGGGCCGACAGCGCCGCGGCGCTCAGAATAGAACCGGTTCCAGCGATAAAAGTGCGTCGCGAGACGTTCCTGGAACCGCTTGCACGCGTGGTGGAACCACTCATGGCACGTTCCTCACTTTCGATGGAATCGAAACGAGTTCTACTGCCGTCGGCGCATCAAGTCACTACACACGAATAGGTAATTCATGTGCGCCGAATAGGTAACTCGCGTCCACTCGTCCCCGGGCGCACCGACGGCCCCGGGGCGGCTGTCGGCAGCCGCCGAGGAGTTAGCACTGTCACACAGATCCAGGCAAGTCCTTGCATGTAAACAATCGAGCGGGTTACTACACTTCGTCAGGTTGTTCGGCGCCCGGCCGGACCGGCAGCACGGCTTTCATGCGGGATCACCGTTGATCCAGCTCCGGCGGCGACACGCAAGGAACCCATGACAACCTCAGACAACGGCAGCGACGTCCCCCCGCCTGACGGACCGCCACCCGGCACGGTGGCACTCGACGACGCGACGGGCGTCGTCGTGGAGCACGTGACGCCGCCGGTCGAACCCCCGGCTCTGATCGAACCGCTGGACCTGACCGTGGCCGCCCCCGACGCGGAGTCCTTCGAGGACAGCGCCGTCGGCGTACGCGGCGGTACGGCCCTGTTCACCGCGGGGCCGGCCGCCCCTCCCCGCACCCTCATGAACATCTTCGGCGCGTCCGTGCGCGACCACCGCGACGAGGTGGCCCTGGACGACGGGGCGAAGCAGCTCACGTACCGCGCGCTCGCCGACGAGGTGGAGAACCTGCGGGTGCGGCTCGCGCTGGCCGGGGTCCGCAGGGGCGACCGGGTCGGGGTCCGCGTCCCGTCCGGGACCAACGATCTCTACATCGCGATCCTGTCGGTGCTCGCCGTCGGCGCCGCCTACGTCCCCGTGGACGCCGAAGACCCGGACGAGCGGGCCGAGTTGGTGTTCGGCGAAGCCGGGGTGCGCGCCGTCATCAGCGCCGGCCACGACCTGACCGCGTGGGGACCCGACGGCAAGGAGGAGGGCGGCGCCAGGACTCCCCGAGGGGCCGCGGACTGCCTGCCCGGCACCGACGACGACGCCTGGATCATCTTCACGTCGGGCTCCACGGGGAAGCCCAAGGGCGTCGCGGTCTCGCACCGCAGCGCCGCCGCCTTCGTCGACGCCGAGGCCGCGCTGTTCCTCGCCGACGAGCCGATCGGCCCCGGCGACCGCGTGATGGCCGGCCTGTCCGTCGCCTTCGACGCGTCGTGCGAGGAGATGTGGCTGGCCTGGCGCAACGGCGCCTGCCTGGTGCCGGTACCGCGCTCCCGCGTCCGCAGCGGCGCCGACCTCGGGCCCTGGCTCGTCGAGCAGGACATCAGCGTCGTGTCCACGGTGCCCACGCTCGCCGCCCTGTGGGAGCCCCAGGTCCTCGACGACGTACGCCTTCTGATCTTCGGCGGTGAGGCGTGTCCGCCCGAGCTGGCGCAGCGTCTGGTCACCGAGGGCCGCGAGGTGTGGAACACGTACGGCCCCACGGAGGCCACGGTCGTCGCCTGCGCGTGCCTGATGACCGGCGAGGAACCGGTCAGGATCGGACTGCCGCTGGACGGCTGGGAGTTGGCCGTCGTCGACGAGGCCGGCGATCCCGTCCCGCTCGGCGCCACCGGCGAGCTCGTCATCGGCGGCGTGGGGCTGGCCCGCTATCTCGACCCCGCCAAGGACGCCGAGAAGTACGCGCCGCTGGTCTCCCTCGGCTGGGAGCGCGCCTACCGCAGCGGCGACCTCGTCAAGGCGGACCCGGAAGGCCTCGTGTTCCTGGGACGCGGGGACGAGCAGATCAAACTCGGCGGCCGCCGCATCGAGCTCGGCGAGGTCGATGCGGCTCTGCAGGCGCTGCCCGGCGTAGCCGGGGCGGCCGCCGCCGTACGCACGGCACGCAGCGGCAACCAGCTGCTCGTCGGCTACGTCGTCACGCAGGACGGCTGGGACCGTGCCGAGGCCGTCGAGCGCCTGCGGGCCGCGCTGCCCGCCGCCCTGGTGCCACTCCTCGCCCCCGTCGAGAGCCTGCCCACCCGCACGTCCGGCAAGGTCGACCGCGCCGCCCTGCCCTGGCCGCTCCCCGACCTGGACAGCTCCACCGGGCCCACCGAGCAGCTGTACGGCACCGAGGCGTGGCTCGCCGAACAGTGGGCGCACACGCTCGGAGTGTCCGTGACCGGCGCCAAGGACGACTTCTTCGCGATCGGCGGCTCCAGCCTGGCCGCCGCCCAGCTGACCACCCGGCTGCGCACCCGCTACCCCAGCGCCGCCGTCCTCGACATCTACCAGCACCCGACGCTGCGCAAGCTCGCCCGCCATCTGGAGGAGTCCGCGCAGGGCACGCAGGCCCACCGAGACGTCGAACCGGTGCCGCTACGCGCCCAGGTCCTTCAACTCCTGCTTCTGCTCCCGCTGTTCACGCTCGTCGGACTGCGCTGGTGCGTGGCTCTGGCCGCGCTCGGCAACGTTTTGCACTGGTTCGGGTCCTATGCCTGGGCTCAGGCCGTGTCCTGGTGGTGGGTGGCCGCGGGGGCGGCGGTGCTGTTCAGCCCAGCGGGGCGGCTCGCGCTCGCCGCGGGAGGCGCGCGGCTGCTGCTGCGGGGCGTCGGGCCCGGCACATATCCGCGCGGCGGCCATGTCCATCTGCGGCTGTGGACGGCTGAGCGGCTCGCCGAGTGCAGCGGCGCGACCTCGCTGACCGGCTCATGGCTGCTGCGGTACGCGCGCGCCCTCGGCGCGCGGATCGGCGCCGAGGTGGACCTGCACTCGCTGCCGCCGGTGACCGGCATGCTCAAACTGGGCCGCGGCTGCGCCGTCGAGGCCGACGTGGACCTCTCCGGACACTGGCTCGACGGCGACCGTCTGGTGATCGGCGCCGTCAAAGTCGGCGGCGGAGCGGTCGTCGGCACCCGCAGCCTGCTGTTCCCCGGTGCGCGCGTCGGCAAGAAGGCCGAGGTGGCCCCCGGATCCGCGGTGACCGGCCAGATCCCGACCGGCCAGCGCTGGGCCGGCTCCCCCGCCGTGAAGCTGGGCAAGGCCAAGCGGGACTGGCCGAAGCAGCGGCCGAGGCGCTCGTACGGGTGGCGGCTGATGTACGGCGCGTCGGGCCTGGTCCTCTCCGCGCTGCCGGTGCTCGCGGCCGTGCCCGCGCTCGCGGTGGCGCTCCGCTTCGTGCCCGCGGCCGCGGGTCTCGGCGAGGCGCTGCGCGGCGCCCTGGTCGCGGTGGTGCCCGCAGCACTGGCCTTCGGATGCGCGTACGCGCTGCTTCTGGTGGGCGCCGTGCGGCTGCTGAGCCTCGGGCTGCGGCCGGGCCTGCACCCGACGCACAGCCGCACCGGCTGGCAGTCCTGGACGATCACGCAGCTGATGGACGCGGCCCGGCAGACGCTGTTCCCGTTGTACGCGGGGCTCGTCACTCCCCTGTGGCTGCGGCTGCTCGGCATGAAGATCGGCCGTCGCGCCGAGGTCTCCACGGTCCTCGCCCTGCCGAGCCTCACCACGGTCGGCGACGGGGCGTTCCTCGCCGACGACACGCTGACCGCTCCGTACGAACTCGGCGGCGGCTGGGTCCGGATCGGGCGGGCGGCGATCGGCCGGCGGGCGTTCCTCGGCAACTCCGGCATGACCGGGCCGGGACGGAGCGTCCCGGACGGAGGTCTGGTCGGTGTCCTGTCGGCCACCCCGAAGAAGGCCAAGAAGGGCACCTCGTATCTGGGGCTGCCGCCGATGAAGCTGCCGCGCGCTCCCGAGGGCGGCGACCACTCGCGTACGTACGACCCGCCGGGGCGGCTGTTGTGGGCGCGCGGCGCGGTGGAACTGTTCCGGCTCGTGCCCGTCTTCTGCTCGGCGGCGCTCGCCGTGCTGACGGGCGGGGCGCTGTGTGCGCTCGCCGGGCCGGCGGGCGTGGGCTGGTGGGGTGCCGCCGCGCTGTCCGGGGCGGTGCTCCTCGGCGCGGGTGTCGTGGGCGCGTTGTCCGCGATCGCCGCGAAGTGGCTTCTCGTGGGCCGGCACCGGGCCGGTGAACACCCGCTGTGGAGCGGCTTCGTCTGGCGCGACGAGCTCGCCGACACGTTCGTCGAGGTGGTCGCCGTGCCGTGGCTGATCGGCGCGGTGCCGGGCACCCCGCTCATGACGCTGTGGCTGCGCGGCCTGGGCGCGCGCGTCGGCCGGGGCGTGTGGTGCGAGAGCTACTGGCTGCCGGAGACGGACCTCGTGACCCTCGGCAGCGCGGTCAGCGTGAACCGCGGCTGTGTGCTGCAGACGCACCTCTTCCACGACCGGATCCTGCGGATGGACAAGGTGACGCTCGGCGGGGGTTCGACGGTGGGCCCTGGCGGAATCGTCCTGCCGGGCAGTACGGTCGGCGCTCGCGCCACTCTGGGCCCCGCGTCCCTGGTCATGGCCGCGGAGTCCGTACCCGACGACACTCGCTGGCTGGGCAATCCGATCGAGGCCTGGCGGTCCTAGACGGGCGGAGACACCTTAAGGTCGGTCAGGGCTTCGATGCGTACGGCACGGGGTGGGGGGCACGACACAGACACGTTGAGTACGGCGCAGGGAGTGGACACTTCAGTGAGCGGCCAGACAGCGGCTTCGGAGCCGTACTTCCCCGGCCACGGCGACCCCCGCTACCGGGTGCACCGCTACGAGCTGTCCCTCGACTACCGTCCCGGCCCCAACCGCCTCGCGGGGAACGCCCGTATCAGCGCCATAGCGGGCCGGGCCCCGCTGACCGAGTTCCATCTCAACCTCGAGGCCTTCCGGCTCGGCAAGGTGCTCGTCGACGGCCGGCAGCCGCGCTTCACGCACCGGGGCGGCAAGCTGCGGATCCGGCCCGTGAAGCCGCTGCGGGCCGGCGCCGCGTTCACGGTGGAGGTGCACTGGTCGGGCAATCCGAAGCCGGTCAACAGCCCCTGGGGCGGGCTCGGCTGGGAGGAGCTGTCCGACGGCGCGCTCGTCGCGAGCCAGCCCGTCGGTGCACCGTCCTGGTTCCCGTGCAACGACCGGCCCGACGACAAGGCCGCCTACCAGATCTCCCTCACGGTCCCCTCGCCGTACACGGTGGTCGTGGGCGGGCGCCTGCTCACACGCACGACGAAGTCGTCGACGACGACCTGGGTGTACGAGCAGCCGGCACCGACGCCGAGCTATCTCGTGGGCCTCTCGATCGGCATGTACCAGACGGTCCTGCTGGGCGAGCCGGGGCTCGGCGGTGTGCCGCAGAGCGCATACGTGCCCGTGCGTCTGCTGCCGGAGTTCTCGCGGGACTTCGCCCGGCAGCCCGAGATGATGCGCCTCTTCGAGGAGCTCTTCGGCCCGTATCCGTTCGGTGAGTACGCCGTCGTGGTGGCCGACGAGGACTTCGACGTCCCGGTCGAGGCGCAGGGGCTTTCCCTGTTCGGCGCGAACCACGTGGACGGCGCGCGGGGCTGGGAGCGGCTCGTCGCGCACGAGCTCGCCCACCAGTGGTTCGGCAACAGCCTCACCATCGCCGACTGGCGGGACATCTGGCTGAACGAGGGCTTCGCCAAGTACGCGGAGTGGCTGTGGTCGGAGCGCTCGGGCGGCCGCACCACCCAGGAACTGGCCGCCGCCGCACACCGGGAGCTGTCCGCGCTCCCGCAGGACCTGCTCCTCGCCGACCCGGGCCGCAAGTCGCTGTTCGACGACCAGGTCTACGAGCGCGGCGGGCTCACCGTGCACGCGGTCCGCTGCGCGCTGGGCGACGAGCCGTTCTTCCGCATGGTGCGCGACTGGGTCTCGGCGCACCGGCACGGCGTGGTGACCACCGAGGCGTTCACGGCGCACGTCGCCCGGTACGCGGCGGCGCCGGTCGGCGACCTCATGACGGCGTGGCTGCGCCGCAGGCCGCTTCCGCCGCTGCCCGCACCTCTCGTCCCCTACAGGTAAGGAATCTCCCGTGGCTGACGGAACACCACGCTTCCCCCTGGATCCCACGCCCGTCCACGTGCCCGACGCCGTCCTGGAGGACCTGCGCCGGCGTCTCGACATGACGCGCTGGCCCGACGACGTCGGGAACGGCGACTGGTTCTACGGAGTCGACCGCGGCTACCTCCAGGAGCTGGCCGAGTACTGGCTCCACAGCTACGACTGGCGCAAGGCCGAAGCCGCGGTCAACGCCTACGAGCACTACCAGGTGCGCGTGGACGGGGTCCCGGTGCACTTCATGCGCAGACCCGGGACCGGACCGAACCCCACCCCGCTCATCCTCACCCACGGCTGGCCCTGGACGTTCTGGCACTGGTCGAAGGTCGTCGACCCGCTCGCCGACCCCGCGGCCTTCGGCGGGGACCCGGCCGACGCATTCGACGTCATCGTCCCGTCCCTGCCCGGGTTCGGCTTCTCGGCGCCGCTGCGCGACCACCCCGACATGAACTTCTGGAAGGTCGCCGACCTCTGGCACACCCTCATGACCGACACTCTCGGCCACACCCGGTACGCGGCCGGAGGCTGCGACATCGGCGCCCTGGTCACCGGTCAGCTGGGCCACAAGTACGCGGACGAACTGCTCGGCATCCACATCGGATCGGGCCAGAAGCTCACCTTCTTCAACGGCGACCGGGCCTGGGACCTGAGCGGCGGCCAACCCATCCCCGACGGACTTCCCGACGACATCCGCGCCGGGATCCTGGCCCTCGACCGCCGCTTCGCCTCCCACCTCGCCGTCCACGTCCTCGACTCCAGCACGCTCTCCTACGGTCTGAGCGACTCTCCCGTCGGCCTGCTCGCCTGGATCCTGGAGCGCTGGGTCAGCTGGAGCGACCACCACGGCGACATCGAGACCGTCTTCACGAAGGACGATCTCCTCACCCACGCCACGATCTTCTGGGCCGGCAACACGATCGGCACGTCGACGCGGTACTACGCGAACGCCAACCGCTACCCGTGGACGCCCGCCCACACCCGCACGCCCGTGGTCGAGGCCCCCACCGGACTGACCTTCGTCGGCCACGAGAACCCGCCCGGCGTCACGACCGCGCAGCAGCGCGTCGACAACTGGCTCGCGAGCGACCGTGCCGACTGGTACCACCACGTCAACGTCAACGCCCATGACGAGGGCGGGCACTTCATCCCGTGGGAGGTCCCCGACGCCTGGGTCGACGACCTGCGCCGCACCTTCCGCGGGCGGCGCTGAGCGGCTGCTCCGGCCGCTACTCGAACCGCGAAGGATCGCCCGCCCCGCGCCGGACGATCTCCGTCCCGCCGCCGGAGAAGTCGATGACCGTGGTCGGCTCGGTGCCGCAGTCACCGGAGTCGACCACGACATCCACCTCGTGGTCGAGCCGCTCCTTGATCTCCCAGCCCTGCGTCAGCGGCTCTTCCTCGTCGGGCAGGAGCAGCGTGCTGGACAGGATCGGCTCGCCCAGTTCGGCCAACAGGGCCTGCACGACCGCGTGGTCGGGGATCCGGACGCCGACCGTCTTCTTCTTCGGGTGCAGCAGCTGGCGCGGCACCTCCTTCGTGGCGGGCAGGATGAAGGTGTAGCTGCCGGGCGTCGCCGCCTTGATCGCGCGGAACACATCGTTGTCGATCTGCACGAACTGCCCGAGCTGGGCGAAGTTCTGGCACATGAGCGTGAAGTGGTGACGGTCGTCCAGGTGGCGGATCGCCCGGATCCGGCTGATGCCGTCCCGGCTGCCGAGCCGGCACCCGAGCGCGTAGCAGGAGTCGGTCGGATACGCGACGAGTTCGTCGGCACGGATGCTGTCGGCCACACCGCTGATCGTGCGCCGCTGGGGATTTTCGGGGTGTACGTCGAAGTACTTCGCCATTCGCCGAGTGTAGTGGCCGAGGGCGTGAATGGATCTCGGAACGGGGGCGGCGCTCCCCCGAAAGCAGTCGCCGAAAACAAGTGGCATGCGTTCGTGCGCCCCGCATAGCTTGTCCGCCCGTGACCGATGATCCGACGGCCCCCTCCGAGTCCCCCGAGCGCGACGCCCGGCATTGCCGCAGTGACGGCATCGAGGGTGGGGCGGTGGCCGAGCGGGGGACGTCGCGGTCGGAAGTCGCCGCCGGGGACGGGCTGTTCGGCAGGAAGTACGCGGCGGCCACCGTGAGCTTCGCCGCGGTGATGTTCCTGACCGGGTTCGCCGCACTCGCCGTGATCCCGACGCTGCCCGCGGCCGTGCGGGACCTGGCCGGGGTGTCCCTGTATCCGCTGGTGGCGGGATGCTTCGTGGCCGCGAGTCTGCTGGGCGGGGTCCTCGGCGGCGACTGGGCGGACCGTGCCGGGGCCCGCAGGCCGCTGGCGGCGGGCGTGGTGCTCGCGGTGCTCACGCTCCTGATCTCGGCCACGAGTACGACCGTCTGGCAGTTGGCGGCCGGGCGTTTCCTCGACGGGATCGCGGCCGGGATGATCGCGGTGTCGATCAACACCGCCATCGGCCAGACCTACCCCGACCGTCTGCGGCCGCGCGCCCTGTCCCTGATGAGCACGTCCTGGATCATCCCCTCGCTCGCCGGTCCCCCACTCGCCGGACTCGTGGCCGCCTGGTGGTCCTGGCGAGCGGTGTTCTTCGGTCTGGCCGCGCTGACGCTGCTCCCGGCGCTCGCGGTGGTCGCGCTGCTCAGCAGCCGCTCCCGGCAGTCCGCGCCGACGTACCGGGGCGACGAGGCGCGGCGGCCGCCGCTGCTCGCGGCGGCCCTGGTGAGTCTGGGTGCCGCGCTCGCGCAGTACGCCACGTCGGGCTGGAGTGTGCGCAACCTGGTGTGCGGGGCGGTGGGGGTCGCCCTGCTGTGCTCGTTCGTGCCACGGCTGTTGCCGCGGGGCACGTGGCGGGCGGCGCGCGGTCTGCCCGCGTCGGTGCTGCTGCGGGGCCTGACTTCGGGCGCGTACTTCACGCTGGAGGCGTTCGTGCCGCTGATGCTCGACACCGAGCGGCATGTGTCGGCGGTGCTGACGGGTCTGGCGTTCACGGGTGCGGCGCTCGCGTGGGCCGCGTCCTCGTGGGTGCAGGGGCACCTCCTGGACGGCGTCGCCCGCCATCGCCTGGTCGCGGGCGGCGCGCTGGTGCTCGCGGCGGCGCTCGCACTGGCGGCGGCCGGGGCGCTTCCCTGGATGCCCGCGCTGACGGCGGCGTCGACGATGGTCATCGCGGCCGTCGGCATGGGAGCCCTCGTCCCCTCCCTCACTCTCCTGTCACTCGCGCACAGCCCGGCCGAGCGCCAGGGCTGTGCCAGCGGCGCGATGCAGACGAGCCAGAACCTGGGCCAGGTCGCGGTCCTCGGCCTCGCCTCGGCCGTGTTCAACCTCTTCCTGGGCGTCGGCTCGTCCGGTCCTGGCGGCTACGGTGCCGCCTTCGCGCTGCTGCTCGTGCCCAGCGTGACGGCCGCGGTCCTCGCGGCCAGGACGCGGGTCGCCCAGGCCTGACCGACGTGCGAAAAATCCCGTGCGCACAGGACGCGCCGAGGTGTTGGATGAGCCCATGGTGTCTTCCGACCGACTGCTGGCCTTCGCGGCCATGTCGTTCCTGCTGATCGTGATTCCGGGCCCCAGCGTGCTGTTCGTGATCGGGCGGGCGCTGTCACAGGGGCGCCGTGCCGCGCTGACCACGGTCGTGGGCAACACGCTCGGCGCCTACGTGCTCGTCGTGGCCGTGGCGCTCGGTGTGGGTGCCGTCGTGGAGCGCTCGGTCCTCGTCTTCACTACGCTGAAGCTCGTGGGCGCCGCGTATCTGGTGTACCTCGGCGTCAAGGCGGTGCGTCAACGGCGATCACTGCAGACCGCGTTCACCGGTGACGGGGTCGCGCACGGCAGTCTGCGTACGTTGTGGGAGGGGTTCGCCGTGGGTGTGGCCAACCCGAAGACGATCGTGTTCTTCGCCGCCGTGCTGCCGCAGTTCGTGGATCGCGGCCAGGGGCACGTCACCCTTCAGATGCTGCTGCTCGGCCTGGTCTTCAACGTCATCGCGGTGGTGTCCGACAGCGTGTGGGGCCTGATCGCGGCGACGACGCGGAGCTGGTTCGCCCGCTCGCCGCGGCGGCTCGGCATGGTCGGCGGTGTCGGTGGGCTCACGATGATCGGCCTGGGTGTGACCGTCGCGGCCACGGGCCGTGCCGACTAGGGACGTTCGCCTGCCTACGGCGCGAGTGCGACGCCCATCGAGTTGGCCCCGATGGGCCTCGGTGCGCCCTTCTCGTAGAAGACGTCGAGTGCCGTGATCGTGAATCCGGCCTCCGTCAGCAGGTCGGTGATCGGGCGCGTGAGGTGACAGCCGCCGAAGAGCCGCTTGTTCACCGGTTCCATGCGTCGCTGCCAGCGGCGCACGTTCTCGTCCTCTTTCGGCGCGAGCCCGTGCTCCAGGAAGTGCAGTGTCCCGCCGGGCCGCAGCACACGGCGCACTTCGCGCAGCGCGGCCCCGGCGTCGGGGATGGTGCACAGCGTCCACGTCGACAGGGCGGTGTCGAAGCTGTGGTCCTCGAAGGGCAGCGACTGGCCGTCCGGGCCCGCGCGGCGCACCGGGACGGCCGCCGCGCGGACCCTCTCGGCGGCGAGTCGCCATCCGACGTCCGAGGGTTCGATCGCGACGACGCCCTCGACGGTCGACGGGTAGTAAGGGACGTTGTGTCCCGTGCCGAACCCGATCTCCACGACTTGGCCCCGCAGCCCCTCGCAGACCCGCCGTCGCAGCGGTGCGGCCATCCTCACGCCACAGGCGACATCGATGATCCGGGGCAGCACCTGCTCGGCATAGAACCCCACGGCGGCCCTCCAGGTCTCGTTCCCAGCATGGCACCGCGGCGGCCCGGGGGCGACGTTGCCGAACCGCGATCTTCCGGACCGCAACCATGAATGTTCCCGAGCGGTCCTCTCCGTAGCTCTACAGGAGACCCAGGAGGAACGCCTTGTCCCATGTGCCCCGCAAAAGCCGTCGACTGTCTCAGGCGCTGATCGCCTGCGGATGCGCGGTGACGCTGCTCGTGGGCTGTTCCGAGGGCGACGCCCGCGAGGACCGCACCGCCGACCCCGCTCCGCGGGTTCCCACTGGCCGGGGTGCGGGCGAGCGCGGACTCGGCGACTTCGACCGCGACGGCTACGACGACTTCGTGACGGCCATGACCACGCGGAACAAGTTCAGCCGGCCGACCGGCTATCACCTGCTCGTCCTCCCCGGCTCGGCGAAGGGCCTGGACCCCGGGCGTCGCAGGACCTACCGCGACTTCTTCTACGGACCGCTGCTCCGCGCCGACCTCAACGGGGACGGCTACACGGACCTGGTCGCGACGCAGACCGACCACCAGGCCAAGGATCCGGTGCGCCGGGACGACCCCGGCAATGCCGTGATCCTGCCCGGCGGCAAGAAGGGCCTCGGCGACCCGATCCCCGTCAAGGCCGCCGGTCATGGCGAGCGCGGCCACCGATGTCGACGGCGACGGGGCCGTCGACCTGGTCTACGCGGGCACCACCCCAACGGGAACGACACCGAACTGCCGCCCCGGCAGAGCCTGGTGGCCTACGGCCCCTTCGGCAAGGACGGCACGCCCGCCCGCACCGCCGAACTCAAGAACACGGCGAGCCCCAGCCAGGCGACCAGCGGGGACTTCGACGGCGACGGCTACGGCGATGTCATGTTCACCGACCCCAACCCGGGCGAGGAGGATGCGGATCCGCCTGCGTACGACGGCCCGTACGTGACGTACTTCCGGGGCAGCCCCCGCGGCCTGACGCCGGCCCGGCCGCCCGGGAACCTCGGCAACGATACGTACGACGGAGTCATGGTGCCGCGCAGCGGTGACGTCGACGGCGACGCAAACGAGGACGTTCTCGCGCCCGGCTACCGCGAGGTGGGTGTCGCGGAGGGCCCGGCCTCGGGGCGGCTCACCGTGGCGTACGGGTCGAAGTCGGGTGTGGGAGGCGGGCGGCCCGACGCCGTCTTCGACCAGGAGACACCCGGTGTTCCGGGCGACTCGCAGGGCAAGGACGCTTTCGGAAGGGGCGCGGGCACCGGCGATGTGAACGGTGACGGGCATCCGGATCTGCTCGTGGACACGCCGGGAGAGGACCAGGGAAACGGCCGTTTCACGCTGCTGCCGGGCGGCTCCGACGGGCGCGAACGCGACCGCCTTCGACCTCGACACCCCCGGTGTGCCCGGCAAGCACGACCCGTCGGGCGGTGACTGGTTCGCCGCCACGTTCCCGCTGCTCGACGTCAACGGCGACGGCCGCTCCGACGTGGTGGCGACCGCCCCCGGTTATCTGCGCGGCAAGGGCGGCCTCTGGCTCTTCCCGGGTACCCCGGAGGGACTTGGCACGGCCCGGCGGATCCAGTTTCTGGCCCCGTCCGGCCTCGGGCTCCCGCCACGTACCGCGTAGGGCTCAGCCGTCCGGGGGTGGACCGTCACGTCTGACGGGATTCGCCGGTGAGGCGCTGGAAGCCGCGCCGCCCGCGGCCGTCGCGCCCTCCTCGGCGGGTACGAGCGGCATGGTGCCGCCCTGGAGGCGTTCCAGGTCGGAGGCGCGGACCTGGATGACGACGAGCGCGATCACCGCGGCGACCACGGCGAAGACGGCGGCGACGACGAAGGCACTGGAGATCCCCGACGCGAGCACCTGGTCGCCCCAGGGAGGCGGGAGTTGCCCGGTCGTTCGGAACCGGAGCTGCTGGGTCGGGGTCGCCTGCGCCAGGAACTTCGGCACCTGGTCCTCGGCCTCGTTGCGGCTGGCCGTACCGAAGACCGTGACCAGGATGGACAAGCCGAGCGAGCCGCCGACCTGCTGGTGTGCGTTGAGCACTCCGGAAGCCGCTCCCGAGTCCTTCGGCGCCACACCGGAGAGTGCCATGAGAGTCAGCGACACGAACTGCAGGCCCATTCCGCAGCCGAACACCAGCGTGGGGCCGAGGATGCCGCCCACGTACGTGCTGTCGACATCGATCATGGTCAGCCAGCCGAGGCCCAGGGAAGCCAGGACCGCGCCCACCACCATGAAGGGCTTGGGCCCCCACCTGGGCAGGAACTGCGAGGCGAATCCCGCGGCCATCGCGATGATCGCGCTGATCGGCAGGAAGGCGAGGCCGGCCCGCAGCGGGCTGAAGCCCAGGATGTTCTGCACGAAGAGGGTGAGGAAGAAGAACATGCCGAACATCGCGGCGGCCAGGAACAGCATCATTCCGTAGACGCCCGCGCGGTTGCGGTCGCGGAACATCCACAGCGGGATGACGGGCTGTTTCGACCGGCTCTCGATGGCGATGAACGCGGTGAGCAGGACGACGGCGGCGCCGAACGCGCCGAGGGTCAGGCTGTTTCTCCAGCCGTCCTTCGAGGCGCGGATGAAGCCGTAGACGAGCAGCACCATGCCGACGGTCGAGGTGAGCGCGCCGAGGACGTCGAAGTTGCCCGGGTGGCGTTCCGACTCCCTGATGCAGCGCGGTACGGCGAGCGCGATCAGGATGCCGATGGGCACGTTGACGAAGAGGACCCAGCGCCAGTCGAGCCACTCGACGAGCACTCCGCCCGCGATCAGACCGATCGCGCTGCCGCCCGCGGAGACGGCGGCGAACACGCCGAACGCCCTGTTCCGCTCGGGGCCTTCGCGGAAGGTCGTCGTGATCAGTGCGAGGGCGGTGGGGGACGCGATGGCGCCGCCGACGCCCTGCAGCGAGCGGGCGGCGAGCAGTTGCCACGACTCCTGCGAGAGGCCGCCGAGGAAGGACGCGAGCACGAAGAGCAGGACACCGGCCATGAAGACGCGGCGCCGGCCGAGGATGTCACCGAGACGCCCGCCGAGCAGCAGCAGACCGCCGAAGGTCAGCGTGTACGCGTTGATCACCCAGGACAGGTTCTCGGTCGAGAATCCGAGCGCGGTCTGGATGTGCGGGAGCGCGATGTTCACGATGGTGATGTCGAGGACCACCATCAGCTGGCACGAACAGATGACGAGTAGTGCGATCCCCCTGCCGTGGCCCCGCTCCGGGGCTTCGGCAGGCTTCGAGGGTGTCGACTGCGTACCCGACATGGGAAAGGGGTGCACCTCAGTACCGCGGTGAACGCGCTCGTTCACTACACCGACGTTAAGCCTGGCCGTGCGGCCCCGCCAATCGATCAACGACCCCGGGACCGCCCCGCCCACGCTCCTCGTTTCACCCTGCCTCGGGCGCTTCCAGCAGGTCGCGCACCTCCTCCGCGGTCGTCTCCTGAAGGTCCTCGCCGAGCAGCAGCCAGCGGGTGATGCCGATCGACTCGAGGAAGGGCAGGTCGTGGCTGGCGATCAGGAGGGCGCCCTCGTACGACTCCAGTGCGCTCGTCAGCTGCCGCACGCTGGCCATGTCCAGGCTGTTGGTCGGCTCGTCGAGCATCAGGAGCTGCGGAGCCGGTGCGGCGAGCATCGTCGCCGCGAGTGCCGCGCGGAAGCGTTCGCCGCCGGAGAGGGTGCCGGCCGGCTGTTCCGCGCGGGCACCCTTGAACAGGAACCGCGCGAGCTGGGAGCGGATGTGGTTGTCGGTGACGCCCGGGGCCATGCGGGCCACGTTCGCCGCGACGCTCAGGTCCTCGTCGAGCACGTCGAGGCGCTGCGGCAGGAACCGTAGCGGCACGAACGTCTTCGCCTGGCCGGAGAGCGGTTCGAGCTCACCGGTGAGGGTGCGCAGGAGCGTGGTCTTCCCGGCTCCGTTGCGGCCCACGAGCGCGATGCGTTCGGGGCCGTGGATGTGGAGGCTGCCGTCGCGCAACTTGCCGTGCGAGAGGCTCAGTTCATCGATGCTGAGGACGGTACGGCCCGTGGGTACGGCGGTGTGGGGCAGGCTCACGCGGATCTCGGCGTCGTTGCGGATGGCCTCCGCTGCCTCCTCGCGCCGCTCGTGCGCGTCGCTGAGCCGGTCCTCGTGCAGGCCGCGCAGTTTGTCGCCGGACTCCTGCGCGGACCTCTTCTTCTCCCCCGCGACGATTCTCGGGGCCTTGCGCTGGGCGTCCATCTTCTTGCTGTGCCGGGCGCGGCGGGCCACCTTGATCTGGGTCTCCTCCAGTTCGCGTTTCTGCCGGCGTACGTCGGCCTCGGCGGCCCGCAGCATCCGCCCGGCCGCCTCCTGCTGGGTGGCGAGCGCCTCCTCGTAGGCGGACCAGCCGCCGCCGTACCAGTTCACGGAGCCGGAGCGCAGTTCGGCGATGCGGTCGACCCGTTCGAGGAGTTCGCGGTCGTGACTGACCACGAGGAGGACGCCGGAGCGCCAGGAGTCGACGGCCTCGTAGAGTCTGCGGCGCGCGAAGACGTCCAGGTTGTTGGTCGGCTCGTCCAGCAGGAGGACGTCGGGGCGCTCCAGGAGCAGGGCGGCCAGGCGCAGGAGGGTGGTCTCTCCGCCGGACAACTGACCTACGGTGCGGTCGAGTTCGACGTCCGCGAGGCCGAGCGAGCCGAGTGTCGCGAGGGCCCGCTCCTCGACGTCCCAGTCGTCGCCGACCGTGTCGAAGTGCTCCTCGCTCACGTCGCCGTTCTCGATGGCGCGCAGCGCGGCGCGCCGCTCGGCGATACCGAGGGCCTGGTCGACGCGCAGCGCCGTGTCGAGGGTGATGTTCTGCGGCAGGTAGGCGAGGCTGCCGCCGACGGTCACCGACCCCTGGGAGGGGGCGAGTTGACCGGCGAGCAGGCGCAGCAGGGTGGACTTGCCGGTGCCGTTCGTGCCGACGAGTCCGGTGCGGCCCCGGCCGATGGCGAGGGAGAGCCCGTCGAGGACGGGGGTGCCGTCCTGCCACTGGAAGGACAGGGCGGAGCAGGTCAGGGAGGCGCTGGGCGCGGTGGGTGTCGCCATGGTGTTTCTCGCATTCGCAGGCGCGGTGGGAGGGGGCTACGTATGCGAGCACCACGCGACGACCGAACCGGGAGGGCGGAAATCCGAGAACCCGGAAAGGAGGGTGCGGCTGTCCGAGAGATCATCGGGGACGGCTCATGCACCGAGGTCGCATCCACGCGAGGTCACGGGCGGCACGGAACGGCCGCTACGACGTGACGGGCGTACGGCGGCGAAGGCCGTACGGCGCGGTGATCGCGATCCTCAGATGCGCAACGTCCACCTCAATCGGAGACAACAGAGACGCCGAAAACCTTAACGACCGGGTGATCGAAAGGCAAGAGTCCCAGGTCACGAGCCCGTTCCCGCCCGACATGCACCCTCTGCGGCAGCGTGCAAGTCTGGGAGTGGCCGGCCTGTCGTCGGGCACTCCGGCGCATTCCGGCCAGGAGGAACGATCATGAGTAAGAAACAGAGCCGCCAGAACCGCGGCGCCCGATCGGGCGGCCACGGCCATGACCGCAGCTCCACCGCCGAGAAGCGTGCGACGCCTGAGCCGACGACGAAGGCGACCGACCCGTCCGAGGAGCCCGCACGCCGGATCTCGGAGCACCACTCGCACAAGCAGCCGCGGAAGTTCGGTCACAACTGACGCGGGCCGGCTGCACACACCGTCACACGCCGCGACGCGGGGTCACGGAGCCCCGCGCCCGTGAGTGCTGCCCGCCCGCCTCCGGCCGGTCATGAGCACGGCCCTAGAGTGCCCGCATGAGCCGCATCACTTCGAACGGTGCCACGATCCACTTCGACGACCTGGGCCCGGCGGACGGCATGCCCGTCGTCCTGATCCACGGCCACCCCTTCAACCGCACCATGTGGGGCTTTCAGACCGCCGCGCTCAGCGCCGCCGGATACCGTCTCATCGCCCCTGACCTGCGCGGTTACGGAGACAGCGACACGGCCGCGGGTACCACCCCGTTCCACGCCTTCGCGGACG
Source organism: Streptomyces sp. NBC_00569 (assembly GCF_036345255.1). Taxonomy (NCBI): domain Bacteria; kingdom Bacillati; phylum Actinomycetota; class Actinomycetes; order Kitasatosporales; family Streptomycetaceae; genus Streptomyces; species Streptomyces sp. NBC_00569. The sequence goes on from NZ_CP107783.1 coordinate 916,975, forward strand.
ACATCGCCGCCCTCCTCGACCACCTGGAGCTCGACCGCGCGGTGGTCGGCGGTGTGTCCATGGGCGGCCAGATCACCATGGAGTTCCAGCGCAGCCACCCGCGGCGCGTGCGTGCCCTGGTGCTCGCCGACACCTCACCGGTGGCCGAGACCGACGAGGGCAAGGCCTTCCGCAACCGCCTCGCCGACCGGCTTCTCGCGGAGGGCATGGACGGTTACGCGGATGAGGTCATCGACAAGATGCTGGCCGCCTACAACGTCACCGCGATGCCCCAAGTCGCCGCACATGTCACGGAGATGATGCGGACCACCGACCCGGCGGGCGCCGCGGCGGCGCTGCGCGGGCGTGCCGAACGCGCCGACTACCGCGCGACGTTGGCGGCCACGACCGCTCCCACCCTCGTCGTGGTGGGCGCGGACGACGTGTACACCCCGCCCGATGACGCCCGGGGCATCCAGCGCCTGGTCCCGCACGCGACCCTGGCTGTCGTCGACCACGCGGGACACCTGCCGAACATGGAACAGCCCGAGGCCTTCAACACCGCGCTGGTCCGCTTCCTCAACTCCCTGACTCTTTGACTCCCTGGCGCATCAAGGGTCTTGACGGAAGAGGGCCGTCCAGAGGAAGGGTTCGCCGAAGCTCAGCGATTCCGGCGCCTCGTCGCGCATGCTGCGCTGTTCGACCTCGGTCAGGCCGGAGAAGATCCAGCGCAGGGACTCCGGCGTGTACGCGAGTCCGCCGTGCAGACCGGATCCGCGGTAGAGGTCGGCGTCGGCCACCTCCGAGCCCATCGCGCCGGACGCGAAGCAGGTGAGGGCGAGGTGGCCGCCGGGGGCGAGGGTGCGGTCGAGGAGGTCGAGGTAGCTGATCCGGCGGTGCGGCGGCAGATGATGGAAGCAGCCCGAGTCGTGGATCAGGTCGTACGGGCCACGGAGTTCGGCGTCGGCCAGGGCGAAGGCGTCGCCGCAGTGGAAGCTGATGACGGCGCCCGCTTCCTCCGCCCGTTCCCCGGCCCAGGCGACGGCCTCCGGTGACAGGTCGACCGCGTCCACCTCGAAACCCTGCGACGCGAGGTGGATCGCGTTGCGCCCGGGGCCGCAGCCGAGGTCGAGTGCGCGGCCCGGGGTGACCAGCCCGCGCCGGAGGTAGGACACGAGGTTCTCGTCGGGCTTGTCCGCGAAGAACGGCACGGGCCTGGTGCGGTCCGCGTAGAAGCCGTCCCACCAGGTGGCCGCGCCGCCGGTCCAGCGGTCGGCCTCCGGCGCGAACAGCCCGTCCAGGAGCGCGAGTACGTCGTCGACACTGCGTATGTTCCGGTCCATCCGGCTCCCCTTCCCTGTCCGGCGATCCTAGTTTCGCGAGGCCCTACGGGAGGGTTCGGCACTCCCGGCTTCGGCCGTCGCGGACACTTCGACACGCGCCGAACTGTCCGCGGCCTAGCGTCTGCCGCATGCGAGACGAATCGGTGAGAGGAGAGTCGCGGTGACGGTGTGGGAGATGGTCGCCGTTTGTGCCGCCGGAGTGGGCGCCGGGGCCATCAACACCGCCGTGGGCTCAGGGACGCTGATCACGTTCCCCGTTCTGCTCGCCACCGGTCTGCCGCCCGTCACCGCCACGGTGTCGAACGCGCTCGGTCTGATCCCGGGGTCCGTCAGCGGTGCCATCGGCTATCGCGCCGAACTCGGCGGGCAGCGGCGGCGCATCCTGAGGCTGGGCGCCGGTGCCGTGCTCGGCGGACTCGCGGGCGCCACGCTGCTGCTCACCCTGCCGGCCGCGGCGTTCGAGACGATCGTGCCGGTCCTCGTCGGCCTCGCTGTCGTCCTGGTCGCGTTCCAGCCGCTGATCAGCGGCCGAGTACGGCGACGGCGCGAGCGGTCCGGTGCCCGCCCGCGCGGCGACGCGGGACCGCTCCTGTTCACCTCCCTGACGCTCGCCAGCGTCTACGGCGGGTACTTCTCCGCCGCGCAGGGAATCCTCTACGCCGCGCTGATGGGCATGCTGCTGGACGAGCCGCTGCAACGCCTGAACGCCGTCAAGAACGTCCTGGTCGCCCTCGTCAACGCCGTCGCCGCCCTCTTCTTCCTCTTCGTCGCCGACTTCGACTGGACGGCCGTACTCCTCGTCGCGGCCGGTTCCGCAGTCGGTGGTCAGCTCGGCGCCAAGGCAGGCCGGCGCCTCAGCCCCGGCGTCCTGCGCGCGCTCGTCGTGACGGTGGGGACGTTCGCAGTCGGCCAGCTGCTGCTCCGGTGACCGAGGCGCTCACCCCGCCAAGGTGCCCGCACCGGGTCCGAACACCGTGAACTGCGCGCCCTGGGCGTCCCGCACGCCGGCCCAGTGTCCGGCCTCGTCCTCCCACTCGCCCGTCACGGTGCCGTCCTGCTTGAGCACCGCGCGGGTGCACTCGGCGACATCGTCCACCGTGAACCGGACCTCCCAGTGTGGCCGGACGTCGGGATCGGGGGCCGCCTCTACGGCACCGGAGGTGATCCGGGCCATGGCCAGGCCGCCGCAGACCAGGACGACCTCCTCGTTCTCGTAGCGGACGTCGCAGCCACCGGGCCGTGTCCAGCCCAGGACCTCGCCGTAGAACATGGCGGCGTCGAAGGCGTTCCTGGTCACGAGCCGGAGCCCGACCTGCCCCTCCGGGTGCCACCCGCTCCAGTTCCGTACGAGGTCACCGGCCCAGATCCCGAAGGCGGCGCCGCTGTTGTCGGCGAGCAGTGCGGCGCGGCCCAGGGGGAAGGGGATCGGGCCCACGCCGACGGTGCCGCCGCGTTCGCGCACCCGGCTCGCGGTCTCGTCCGGGTCGCCGACGCCGAAGTACGGCAGCCAGGCCGTGGCCACGCCGAGGGTGGGCGCCATCGCGCCGATGCCCGCCACAGGTCTGCCGTCCGACATCGCGACGGCGAACCCGTCGCCGAGGCGGCCCGGGCGGAATTCCCAGCCGAGCACGGCCTCGTAGAACGCTCTGGTGGCGGCCAGGTCGTGCGCCGCGAGGCTCACCCAGCAAGGGGCCCCGAGCACGGCGCCGCTCGGCGGGCCGTCCTCGTCGCCGCCCTCGGTGGCCAGTCTGTCGGTCATCGTGCACCCTCCCTGAATCACGGCCTGCGCCCATTGCAGCAAGAACGGCCTCGCGCGGCCATCGCCCAGTGGGGCGACACGCACCTGGCCGGCAGCCGCTGAGCGAGAGGCGATGAAGCCGGGGGGCGCCTCGTAACGCCCAGCGTAGAATCAGGATAAAAGGTGCCGAACGGGCACGCTGTGGGTGGTGCCGCGTCGGCGTCGTGGTCTCGGGGAGGGTGGAGCCGCGGTCCCGCCGGAAGGAGTCCACGATGACGACCACCGGGCAGGCAGTCGATTCCGAGCGGAAAGAAGAATTCGCCGGGCGCATGGTCCAGGTGGTCAATGACGCGTGTCTCGGCTATCTGTGCAGTCTCGGCCATCGGACGGGGCTCTTCGACACGATGGCACCTCTTCCGCCGTCGACCAGCGTGCAGATCGCCAAGGCCGCGGATCTCGACGAGCGGTACGTACGGGAGTGGCTCGGCGGCCTGACCGTCGCCGGTGTCGTCGAATACCGGCCGGCCGACGGCACGTACTGGCTCCCGCCCGAGCACGCCGCCTCTCTCACCCGCGCAGCGGGGCCGGAGAACATGGCCTCGCTGCTTCAGGACCTCTCGCTCCTCGGCATCGTCGAGGACGAGGTCCTCGACGCGTTCCGCAAGGGCGGCGGCGTCCCCTACTCCTCGTATCCGCGGTTCCAGGAGCTCCAGGCCGAGGAGACGGGGCGCGTCTACGACGTGGCCCTGGTCGACGCGATCGTTCCGCTGGCGCCGGGCCTGCCGGAGCGGCTGCGCGCCGGGATCGACGCGCTGGACATCGGGACCGGGCAGGGCCATGCGGTGAATCTGCTGGCCCAGGCGTTCCCCGCCAGCCGGTTCCGCGGCATCGACATCTCCGAGGCAGGCATCGCGGCCGCACGCGCCGAGGCGGCGCGGCTCGGCCTCGACAACGTCCGGTTCGACGTGGTCGACACCGCCGATCTGAACGGTACGTACGACCTCATCACGGCGTTCGACGTGATCCACGACCTGGCCCGCCCGGCGCGCACCCTGGACACGGTGGCCGCCGCGCTGCGCGACGACGGCGTGTTCCTCATGGGCGACATCTCCGCCTCCAGCAATCTGGAGGAGAACATCGACCATCCCCTCGGCCCCACCCTGTACACGTTCTCGGTCTTCTACTGCATGACCGTGTCGCTGGGCGAGGGCGGCGCGGGGCTCGGCACGGTGTGGGGGCGGCAGCGGGCGCTGCAGATGCTCGCCGACGCCGGGTTCGGCGACGTCGACGTGGAGCAGGTCGAGGGCGACATCCTCAACGTGTACTACGTGGCCCGTAAGTGACCGTCACTGGTTGCCACGTCTTTCGCCGCGCCGGGAGCGGCGGACCAGACGTGCGTGCGTGACCGCCGGGGAGCTGACGAGTTCCACGACCTCGTAGCCGTCGACGCCGTCCCCGAGGTTGTCGAGCAGGCGCTCGCCCCTGCCGACGAGGAGCGGCGCGATGGCGAGGTGCAGTTCGTCGACGAGGCCGGCGCGCAGGTACTGCTGGATCGTGGCCGGGCCCCCGCCGATGCGCACGTCCTTGCCGTCCGCCGCCTCGCAGGCCCTGGCGAGGACCGTCTCGATGGGCTCATCGGTGAAGTGGAAGTCCGTTCCGCCCTTCATCGACACCGACGGACGCGTGTGGTGCGTGTGCACGAACACCGGGTGGTGGAACGGCGGGTTGTCGCCCCACCAGCCGGTCCACGCCTCGTTCTCCCACGGTCCGCGGTAGGGGCCGAACATGTTGCGGCCCATGATCGTGGCGCCGATGTTGTCCTCGCTGCGCGCGACGAAGTCGACGTCGGCGCCCTGCCTGCCGTCGGCGTGGTCCTTCATCGCGGCGAACATCCAGTCGTGCAGGCCGTCGTCGATCCCGTCGCCGAAGGGCGCGTCCATGCGCTGGTCGGTACCGGCGGCGAACCCGTCGAGCGAGACAGTGACGTTGTGTACGCGAAGCTTCGGCATGACGTCTCCTTCGTGGTGAGGCAGCGGGCCGTTCCCGCTCTCACCCTTGCGTCGAACGGAGCAGGGGCGGATCGACAGCCCCTCCCGATTTTCTTCCGGGAATCCCGTCACCGCAGCGCGCGCCTGGCACGGGACCCCTCAGGCGTCCGGGAGCCCGGCCAGCCAGTCGAGGAGGATGCGGTTGACGTCGTCGCCGCGTTCCTGCTGGATCCAGTGGCCGCAGCCGTCGAGGAGGTGCGACGAGCGCAGGCCCGGCAGAGTGGTCGGGTAGGCGGTGATGGCGTCGGACAGCCATGTGGTGGACGCGTCCAGGGTGCCGCCGATGAACAGCGACGGCTGGGTGACGGGGGCGCCTGCATGGGCCGCGAGGTCCGCCCAGTCCCGGTCCATGTTCCGGTAGCGGTTGAGCGCTCCGGTCAGCCCCGTACGTTCGAACTCCTCCGCGTACACGTCGAGTTCGGCCTCGTCGAGCCAGGCGGGGAGCCGCCCGGCGGGGAAGCGGTCGCGCATCCTTCCGCCCCGGGGGACGAAGTGCGGGTCGGGTGCGCCGGGCGCGGGCATCGTGTCGGCCGACAGCGCGGCGAAGATGCCGGCGAGCCAGCCGCGCACGTCCGGCTCGATCTCCGCCTCCGCCCTTCCGGGCTCCTGGAAGTACGAGACGTAGAGCTCCTCGTCCCCTCCCATGCCCGCGAAGACGTCGCTGGGCCGCGGTCCGCCGGGCGGGGTGTAGGGGACGCTCAGGAGCGCGACCGCGCGGAAGACGTCCGGCCTGAGCAGCGCCGAGTCGGCGGCGATGGCCGCGCCCCAGTCGTGCCCGACGAGCACCGCGGACCGCTCGCCCAGGGCATGCACGAGGGCGACGTTGTCGTCGACCAGGTCGAGCATTCCGTACGCGGCCGGGTCCGCGGGCTTCGAGGAGCGGCCGTAGCCGCGGACGTCCAGGGCGACGGCCCGGTAGCCGGCCGCCGCGAGCGCCGGCAGCTGACGGCGCCACGAGTACGAGGTCTCCGGGAACCCGTGCACGAGCAGGACCAGCGGCCCGGTGCCCTGCTCCACGAAGTGGATCCGGCCCGCGGGTCCGTCGACGAGTCGGTGTGCGGGTTCCGCGGCTTGCTGCGACATGCGACCTCCTGTGGACACCGTGCGGCCCCACCGAGTGCAATCGGCGGTGGCGGCCCTGACGCCGATCATGCAACGAGCCGTCGCGCGGCACCGACCCCTCTTGCCGCTTCGGCAAAGAATCCGCTCGGCCGGGGCGGTCCATTGCGACGCGTTCGGCTCAGTCGCCCGCGCCGCCGATCATGTCCACCAGTGCCGCCAGCGCGGCGGCCGCCTTCGACAGGCCCGGCGCGGGCGTCACCGGTTCGTCCAGGTAGACGTCCCGCCGGAGTTCGATCATGAGTGCGCTGACCCGTCGGTCCTTGCCGTAGTGCCGCAACGGCACGTACGTCCCGGCGAACGGCGTGTCGAGGGCGATGTCCCCGAGCCCCTCGAAGGCTGCGCGTGCCTGCGCCAGCAACGCGCCGGACGTGTGGAAAGGGTCGGTGCCCAGGCACACGGGCGGGCGCGGACCGGAGCCGTGGAGCTCGTAGGGCAGGGCCCGGCTGGGGTACGAGTGCACATCGACGATCACGGCGCGCCCGGCGGCTGCGAGCCGGTCCTCGACGGCGTCCGTCATCGCGGCGGCGTAGGGGTGGAAGTAGGTGTCGAGGAGCTCGGTCCCGTCGGCGGGAGGCTCGGGCCTGAGGAGTCGGCGGTGCGTGGTGCGGGTGTACACCGCGCCCATGCCGACCGCGCTCATTTCCTCTCGTTCGTCGGGAAAGCGTTCGGGGTCCACGACGAGGCGGGACAGTTCGTTGACGAATCGCCAGGGCGTCACCGCCGCCTCGCGGGCGGCGAGTTCGGCGATGTCCTGCGTGCGAGCGTCCGTGATCAGGTCCAACTCCCTTTCCAGGGAAGTGTCGTCGAGCACGATGCCCTTCCGCACGCGCGGCGGCACGACACGCGAGCCGTGCGGCACGTGAAGGAGCACGGGCGATGCCGCACTCCCCGGAATCAGCCTGTACGACGGCCGGGTGTCCTGTACGGAACTGTCCGTGGTGTCCATGCCCCCACTCTCCCCCGCCCGATCCCATCTGGTGAAACGCGGGGTTACGGCGCCCGGGGGCCGCGGGTAGGGTGCCCAGTCATCCGCTACTGAACGGCCGTTGAGTAGCGGTGGGCGGCGCCCTGCCGTCCCGCCCGGACCTGCACATGTGACCTTCGTTCGCGAGGAGTTCTTCACCTTGCCCGACGCACCGTCGAATCTGCTGCGCCACCTCTGGATCCCCCTGGCGGACGGCACACGGCTCGCCGCCCGCGTGTGGCTGCCCGCCGCGGGGAGCCGCCCTGCCCCCGCGGTCCTCGAGTACATCCCGTACCGCAAGAACGACGCGACCGCGGCCCGCGACAACAGCCTGCACGCCCGCTTCGCCGAGGCCGGCTACGCCGCCGTCCGCGTCGACCTGCGCGGCAGCGGCGACTCGGACGGGCTGATGCTCGACGAGTACGCGCGGCAGGAGCTGGCCGACGGCGTCGAGGTGATCGACTGGCTGGCGCGGCAGCCGTGGTGCGACGGGAACGTCGGCATGATCGGCAAGTCCTGGGGCGGTTTCAACGGCCTCCAGATCGCCGCGCTGCGCCCGGCCGCGCTCAAGGCCGTCGTCACCGTGTGCTCGACGGACGACCGGTATGCGGACGACGTCCACTACACCGGCGGCTCGCTGATCGCCTCCGAGATGCTGCCGTGGGCGTCGACCATGCTGGCCTACAACGCCCGCCCCGCCGATCCGGCCGTCGTCGGCGACCGCTGGCGCGAGCAGTGGCTGCGACGGATGGCGGACACTCCCGTGTACGTGGAGGAGTGGCTGCGTCACCAGGCGCGCGACGCGTACTGGAAGCACGGGTCCGTGTGCGAGGACTTCGGCGCGATCCAGGCTCCGGTGCTTGCCGTCGGCGGCTGGTACGACCCGTACTGCGGGGCCGTACTGCGTCTGCTCGAAGGGCTCCAAGTGCCGGCGCGGGGGCTGGTGGGACCATGGGCCCACACCTATCCGCACCAGGCCGAACCCGGTCCCGCCATCGACTTCCACGCCGAGGTCGTGCGCTGGTTCGACCAGTTCTTGCGCGGGCGGGACAGCGGCGC